>CAMLID010000001.1 GCA_946480055.1 uncultured Lysobacter sp.
GCCATCGCCGCGGCGACCATCGCGTTCTGCACGTTGTGCAGCGCGCGGCCTTCCATCGTCGCCGGGATCAGGTGGGTCCACAGCAGCGGGATATGGCTGCCCTTGTCGTACAGCGTGATCATGTGGCCGTTGACGCCGGCCTCAAGCGCGCAGGCGCGGCCGCCGGCGCGGATGTGCTCGCGCACCAGCGCGTGGGCCGGGTTCATGGTGACGTAGCAGATCACCTTGGCGTCGGTGTAGGCCGACATCTTCAGCACGTTGGGATCGTCGGCGTTGAGCACCGCGCAGTCCTTGGCGACCTCGACCACCACGCGCTTGACCTCGGCCAACTGCTCCAGGGTGTCGATGCCCTTCAGACCGAGATGGTCGGACTGGATGTTGATGACCGCGCCGACGTTGACCTCGGACACGCCCATGCCCGCGCGCAGCAGGCCGCCGCGCGCGGTTTCGAGCACCGCCAGGTCGATCTGCGGATCCGACAGCACCATGCGCGCCGACACCGGCCCGGTCATGTCGCCCTCGACCGTGCGCTGGCCGTCGATGTAGACGCCGTCGGTGGTGGTCAGGCCCGGGGTGTAGCCGCCCATCTTGGCGATGTGGGCGAGCATGCGCGCGGTGGTGGTCTTGCCGTTGGTACCGGTGACCGCGGCGATCGGCACCCGCGACGGCGCGCCGGGCGGGAACAGCATGTCGATCACCGGACCGGCCGCATCGCGCGGCGCGCCTTCGCTGGGCGCGACGTGCATGCGGAAGCCGGGGGCGGCGTTGATCTCGCAGATGCCGCCGCCGGCGTTCTTGTAGCTCTCGGCGATGTTGGGCGAGATGAAGTCGACGCCGCCCACGTCCAGGCCGATCGCGCGCACCGCGCGCACCGCCATGTCGCGGTTGTCGGGGTGGATGATGTCGGTGACGTCGGTGGCGGTGCCGCCGGTGGACAGGTTGGCGGTGGAGCGCAGGTAGACGACCTCGTCGTCGGCCGGCACCGATTCGGCGGTGTAGCCCACGCGCTCCATCATCAGCGCGGCCTGGGCGTCGAGCTCCAGCCGGGTCAGCACCTTCTCGTGGCCGACGCCGCGGCGCGGATCCTGGTTCACCGCTTCGACCAGTTCGGCGATGGTGCGTTTGCCGTCGCCGACCACATGGCCGGGGGTGCGCCGGGTCGCGGCGATGAGCTCGCCGTTGACCACCAGCAGGCGATGGTCGTCGCCGCCGACGTAGGTCTCGACGATCACCGAACGCGAATGCTCGCGCGCGGCCTCGAAGCCGGCGCGGATCTCGTCCTCGGCGGAAATGTTGATGGTGATGCCGCGGCCGTGGTTGCCGTTGTAGGGTTTGGTCACCACCGCGCCGCCGAGCTTGCGCGCCGCGCGCACCGCGCCGCCGGCGTCGGTGACCAGTTCCTGGCGCGGCACCGGCAGGCCCAGCGAGGCCAGGATCTTGTTGGTCTCTTCCTTGTCGCTGGCCAGCTCGACCGCGATATGCGGGGTGCGGCCGGTGATCGTGGCCTGGATGCGCTGCTGGTACTTGCCGTGGCCGAACTGGATCAGCGACTGCGTGTTCAGTCGCAGCCACGGAATCCCGCGCTCCTCGGCCGCGCGCACCAGCGAGGCGGTCGACGGGCCCAGCGCGCGGCGCTGGGCGTAGCGGATGAAGTCGTCGCGCGCCGATTCCCAATCCCAATCCTCGGGCACGCTGCCGGCCGGGCGCAGTTCGGCCGGCAGCAGCGAGCACAGCAGCTTCAGGCCGAGTTCGCCGGCGGCGATGCCCTCCTCGCGCTGCGCGTACTCGTAGACCACCGAGTACACGCCGGGACGCTCATCGCTGACGCTGCGGGTCTTGCCGAAGGTGACGTTCTCGCCGGCGACGTTCTGCAGTTCGATCGCGACGTGTTCGAGCACGTGGCCCAGCCAGGTGCCTTCGTCCTCGCGCAGGCGCCGCACGAAACCGCCGGCCTCGCGATAGGAACAGCCGTGTTCGCCCAGCCCGGGCAGCGCCGCGAGCAGACCGTCGACAAAGGCCGGCCCCAGGCGCGCGGTCGGCCAGGCTTCCAGCGCCTGCAGGTCCAGCTCCAGCCGTATGACCGGAAAATGCGCATGCAGCGAAGGGCCGACGTAGACGGTGCGTTCGAGTATGCGCATGTGAACCTCACTTCATGTCTTGGGGGGAGCCAGCGAACCGGCGGATGCTTTGCGGGTGTTGAGATTGAACGTGGCGCCCTTGGTGAGTATGTGCACGCCCAGGCCGAGCAGGCACACCGGCTCGTTCTCGCCGACCAGGTGCATGGACGAGAACTGCAGACCGTCGGCGTCGACCACGGTGACCGAACCGCTGCCCTCGACCTCGATCATGTTGTCGGGACCGATGAACGCCGCCGTGTCCTCGTCCAGACCGATGCCGATCGCGAACGGGTTGTAGGCCAGCGACGCCACCAGACGGCCGAGACGGTCACGCTGGCGGAAGTGCTGGTCGATCACCACGCGGTTGGTCAGGCCCAGGCCCGGTGCGAGCCGGACGCTGTTGGCGCGCGGCGACGCCCCTTCGACACCGTAAGCGATCATGTGCTCGCTGAGAATACTGGCGCCGGCGCTGGTCCCGCCGACGGTCACGCCCTGAGCATTGCGCGCACGGATCGCTTGCGCAACCGGTGTACCGCCCAGCATGGTCGAAATCCGTATCTGATTGCCGCCGGTGAAGAAAATGCCGCTGGCGCGCTCGATCCGCTGCACCCGGCCCGGTTCATGGCAGTCGCGGCGCGTGTCGAAGTCCATCACCTCGACTTGCGCCGCGCCGAGCTCGGTGAACAGCTTCTCGTAGCGATCGCCGGTGTCGGCCAGACGGCTCGCGGTCGGGATCACCACGATGTCGGCCTGGCGGCCGCCGCTGATCTTGAGAAAACGCCGCAGGATGGCGGTGTCGTTCTCCTTGTCTTCCGCTCCGCCGATCGGAACGATCCAACCCCGCTGTTCGCCATCGGGGATTCTGCTGGGTGCCATCCTTCGTACTCGCTTCTACTAACTATTCGGAATGCTGCGGCGGGGTTTCGAACTGACCATGGCGCAGCACCGCGCCATCGCGCAGGTGCGGTCGTCCGCCGATGAAGACATCATGCGCCGCGCCGCGGCCGTCCAGGGACACCAGATCGGCATCGCAGCCGACCTCGATCCGGCCCTTGCCGCTCAGGCGCAGCAATTGCGCGGGGTTGCTGGTGTAGGCCGGCAGCGCGCGCTCCAAGGCGACGCCGCGCGCCAGCACCGCATTCAGGCTGTGCAGCAACGCGCCCGACTCGCCCACGTCCATGCCGCAGACGCGGCCGTGGGCGTCGAAACAGGGCAGACAGCCGCCGGCGTCGGAACTGACCGTCACCCGCTCCGGCGGCGCGCCGCTGTCGAGGTAGCGGATCAGGGCCTCGTCGGCGCTCCAGGCGTCCTCGCCGTCCTCGACCGGAAACGCGGTCAGGTCGATCCAGCAACCGCGCCGCGCCAGCTCCAGCGCTTCCTCGAACAAGGCCTTGCGCCGGTTGACGTGGGTCGGGTTGAACACGCGCGCCGGCAGTTCGCTGCGCTCCAGCGCCTGGCGCACGAACTCCAGCCCGCGCGGACCGTCGCCCAGATGCAGATGCACGATGCCGGCCTTGCCGGTCATCAACCCGGCGACATGCGCCTCCGAAGCCAGCCGCAGCAATTCGTCCAGGGTCGGCTGGCTGGAACGGTGGTCGCTGATCGCAACCTCGCCCACACCGATCAGCGGCTCGATGAAGGCCACGTCGCCGCGCACGCTGCCGGTCAGCGTGGTCGGCGGCAGGTGGTAGCCGCCGCAATAGCCCCAGGCGTTCAGACCTTCCTCGCGCAAGGCGTAAATCGCCGCGACCAGCTCGCGCGTGCTGCGCGCGAGGTCGTCGGTGCCGAGCAGCCCGACCACGCTGGTCACGCCGGCGCGGGTGTAGCGCGACAGCATCGGCGCCGACACGCGGGTGCGGAAACCGGCTTCGCCGCCACCGCCGGTGACGTGGACGTGGCCGTCGATCAGGCCCGGGATCAGGCGCCGGCCTTCCAGGTCGATGCTCTCGACCGACAGCTCGGCCGGCAGGGACGGCGCATCGGCGCCCATCCACAGGATCTTGCCGCCGCCCAGCAGCAGATGCTGCCGGCCCAGCGGTTGCGGCGCATAGACTTCGGCGTTGCGCAGCAAGCGCAATCCGGCCTGCGGCGCGGCGTCATTCATCCTGTGGCCCCCTGGTCCAGCCGTAAGCGCGCTCGACCTTGGCCACGCGCAATTCGTAGCGACCATACCAGTGTTTGCGGCCGCGCTCGCGGGTTGCGGCGTGTTCGAGATTGCGTTTCCAGGCCACGATCGAGGCCTCGTCCGCCCAGTAACTGACGGTGATGCCGAAGCCGTCGGCGCCGCGCGTGGACTCGACCCCGAGGTAGCCGGGCTGCTGCGCGGCCAGTTCGACCATGCGGTCGGCGGCCTCGCCGTAGCCGGCATCGTCCTGGTCGGTGCGCTGCGAGCTGAAGATCACCGCGTAGTACGGCGGCGCGGGCAATTTGGCGAAGGGATCGCTCATGGACGGACTCGCTGGCGAAGGCTGGCGAAAGGAATCAGGGCGCGAGCCGACGGGTCGCGGCGACGAACTCGTCCAGCTTGGCGCGCGCGGCACCCGAGGCGAGCGCGGCGCGGGCGCGGGCGATGCCGTCGGCGATGCTCTCGGCGGCATTGGCCACGTACAGCGCGGCGCCGGCGTTGAGCGCGACGATCTCGCGCGGCAGGCCGTCGCGGTTCTCCAGCGCCTGCAGCACCATGGCCTTGGACTCGCTCGCATCGGCCACACGCAGATTGCGGCTGGCGGCCATGGCGATGCCGAAATCCTCCGGGTGCACTTCGTACTCGCGAACCACGCCGTCGCGCAGCTCGCCGACCAGCGAACCGGCGCCCAGCGACAACTCATCCATACCGTCGCGGCCCCAGACCACCAGCGCGCGCTGCGCGCCGAGTTCCTGCAGCACGCGCACCTGGATGCCGACCAGGTCGGGGTGGAACACGCCCATCAGGATGCTGGGCGCACCGGCCGGATTGGTCAGCGGCCCGAGGATGTTGAATAAGGTGCGCACGCCCATCTCGCGGCGCACCGGCGCGACCACCTTCATCGCCGGGTGGTGCACCGGCGCGAACATGAAGCCGATGCCGGTGTCGTCGATGCATTGCGCGACCTGCTCGGGCTGCAGCTCGATCGCCGCGCCCAGCGCTTCCAGCACGTCGGCGCTGCCCGACTTCGAGGACACGCTGCGGTTGCCGTGCTTGGCGACCTTGGCGCCCGCCGCGGCGACCACGAACATGCTGGCGGTGGAGATGTTGAAGGTATGAGCGCCGTCGCCGCCGGTGCCTACGATGTCGACCAGGCCGCTGCGGTCGGCGACCTCGACCGGGCGCGCGAATTCGCGCAGCACCGTAGCCGCGCCGGCGATCTCGCCGATGGTTTCCTTCTTCACCCGCAGGCCGGTGAGGATGGCCGCGGTCATGGTCGGCGAGACTTCGCCGCGCATGATCATGCGCATCAGATCGACCATCTCGTCGTGGAAGATCTCGCGGTGCTCGATCGTGCGCTGCAGGGCTTCTTGCGGAGTCAGAGGCATGATGCGATCCGGGTCAGAGCGAGGCGTGCTCGAGGATTTCCTGGCCCATCAGGACGCAGTCATCGCCGAGGCGGTAGTACTCCAGGCGCATCCGGTACTGGCCCTTGTAGACGTAGCCCCAGACTTCGAGCACGTCGAAGCGCTGCTTGGGATTGGCCGGATTGACGATCGACGGCAAGGGCTTGGCCGGCCCGGACACTTTGGCGCGCTCGTCGTCGTCGGTGTGGAAAGCCAGCAGTTTCTCGGCCTGAACCATCGCGTCGGCGGCACAGGCGTTGCCGGACGGCTTGGTCGCCGCCTGGGCGGTCGTGGCTAGTCCGGCCAGCAGTGCGATGGCGAGGGCTCGTTGGGTGCGGGTCATGTCAACGCTCCAGGAAGTTCTTGAGCAGGGCGTGGCCGTGCTCGGTCAGGATCGACTCGGGGTGGAACTGCACGCCTTCGACCGGATGCTCGCGGTGGCGCAGGCCCATGATCTCCTCGAAGCTGCCGTCCTCGTTCTCGGTCCAGGCGGTGATCTCCAGGCACTCGGGCAGTGTCTCGCGCGACACCACCAGCGAGTGGTAGCGCGTGGCCTCGTAGCGGTCGGGCAAGCCGGCGAACACGCCGCGGCCTTCGTGGCGGATGCGCGAGGTCTTGCCGTGCATGATGGTTTTGGCCCGTACCACGTCGCCGCCATAAGCCTGACCCAGACTCTGATGACCGAGGCAGACGCCCAGGATCGGCACGCGCGCGCCGAGCTGGCGGATCAGTTCCAGCGACACTCCTGCCTCGTTGGGCGTGCACGGACCGGGCGAGATCACGATCCGCTCCGGCTGCAGCGCCTCGATCTGCGCCACCGACAGGTCGTCGTTGCGGATCACCTTCACCTCCGCTCCCAGCGCCTGCAGGTACTGCACGAGGTTGTAGGTGAAGCTGTCGTAGTTGTCGATCATCAGAACGGACATGACGCGTCTCGGATTCGGGGGAGGCCGGGGGAGCAACTGCGGATGCGGGTGTCGGACCACGACCCGTCGCGCGCGGACGCGTCCTGCGGCCATGGGGCCGGGGTCGCCAGCCCGCGATTATCCGGCCGCGAGCGGCCCGCGGGAAATAACGATCGGAGAGGTGGGGCGGCGGTCGGCGCGGGGACGCGCGCGCGGCGCTCAGCGGTCGCTGCGCAGCGGACGGCGTGGAGCTGGATCGAAGGCGGATAGATCACGCGGGGCTTCCCGGAAGGACGACGGAACGCAGACGGAGGCAGCACGCCACCATCGCCAGCCCGGGACGGCCTTGGACGGGAATTGCGGGTTCGCGCGAACGGTCATGGCCCTACTGTAGCCGCTCCGCGGCCACTACGCGACGGCGCGGGCGCCGCGCCCTGCCCCCATGGCGGACGCGGGACGCGAGGAAAGCACTGGGCCGGCTCATCCTGGGCCGGGTTCGGCCGGCGCCAGCACGATCCGCACCTCCAGCCCGGGCGCGTTGTCGCCCAGGCTGACGTGGCCGCCGTGGCGGTGCGCGATCGCGCGCACCAGGCTCATGCCCAAACCGGTGCCGGGCGAGCCGCGGTGTGCCTCCAGGCGCTGGAAACGGTCGAACACGCGCTCGCGGTCGGCGACCGGGATACCCGGGCCGCGGTCGCCGATGCGCAGCACCACCGCGCCGCGCTCGCGTCGCAGGCATACGCCGACCTCGGTACCGGCCGGCGCGTACTTGACCGCGTTGTCGAGCAGGTTGACCAGCATCTGGAACAACTGGTCGGCGTCGCCGCGCACGGTCGCCGGCGCTTCGTCGGCGCGCGGCAGTTCGGTGCGCAGGACGATGCCGCGCTCGCCCGCGGTCGGCGTGTACAGCTCGACCGCGTCGCGCGCGAGTTCGGCCAGGTCCAGCACCGGCTCGTCGTGCACCGGCGGCTGCGCCTCGATCCGCGCCAGCCGCAGCAAGGCGCCGAACGAATGCAGCAGTTGATCGGTTTCGGCGATCGCCGCGTCCAGTTCGGCGTCGCGACCGGCATCGTCCGGGCGATTGCGCAGCTCTTCGAGGCGATTGCGCAGTCGGGTCAGCGGCGTACGCAGGTCGTGGGCGATGTGATCGGTGGCGTGGCGCACGCCGCCCAGCAGTTCGCCGATGCGGTCGAGCATGCCGTTGAAGCGCCGCGCGAGCCGGTCGAAGGCGTCGTCGCTGCCGTCCAGGGCCACGCGCAAGGCCAGCTCGCCGCCGCCGACGCGTTCGGCGGTGTCGTCCAGGTTACGCAGGCGCCGCGACACCCAGCGCGAGGTCAGCCAGCCGACCAGCGCACCCAGGCTCGCCGCGACCAGCAGCGCCGCCAGCGCGGTGCGCAGCATCAGCGCCAGGAAGCGACCCTGCGAGCGCAGTCGCACGCCGGTCAGCAAAGTGTCGCCGCCGGACAGGCGCTGCAACTGCGCAACCACGCGCAGGCGTTCGTCGCCGTCGCGCTCGACGAACTCGGTCCAGCGCAGCTTGCTCGCGTGCGCGAGCGGACGCCCGCCGTAACGGCCGGCGAGCACGCGCCCATCGGCCGCCATCAGGGCATAGACCGCGTCGGCATCGTCCTGCGCAGCGATGCGCTCGCGCAGCTCGGACTGCAGCGCGTCGCGGCCGCCTTCGCGGTACAGCTCGACCAGGCCGGCGGCGTCGGCGCGCACGACCTCGCGCGCGTCCTCGACCAGCAAGGCCGAGACCGTGTAGTGCACGCCCGCGCCGAGCAGCACGAACGCAAGCAGAAACGAGGCCGTGACGGCCAGCGCCAGGCGCGTGCTGGTCGAGCGCAGGGTCGGGCTCATCCGCCTAACCGGTAGCCCGCGCCGCGCACCGTGTGCAACAGCGGCTTCGGATGGCCCAGGTCGATCTTCTGCCGCAGCCGGCTGATGTGGACGTCGATGACGTTGGTCTGCGGGTCGAAGTGATAGTCCCAGACCGCCTCCAGCAGCATGGTCCGGGTGACCACGCGTTCGGCCTGGCGCATCAGGTATTCGAGCAGGCGGAACTCGCGCGGCTGCAGTTCGATGCGCTTGCCGCCGCGGTGCGCCTCGCGACTGAGCAGGTCGAGTTCGAGATCGGCCACCCGCAGCCGGGTCGGCTCGCTGCCGCCGGCGCTGCCACGGCGCAGGATGCTGTCCAGGCGCGCGCTGAGTTCGGCGTAGGCGAAGGGTTTGACCAGGTAGTCGTCGGCGCCGGCGCGCAGGCCTTCGACCCGGTGATCGACCTCGCCCAGCGCGGTCAGCAGCAGCACCGGCGTGCGATTGCCGGCGCCGCGCAGGGTCTGCAGCAGGATCAGACCGTCCAGTCCGGGCAGCATGCGGTCGAGCACGATCGCGTCGTAGCTCTCGGTGGTGGCCAGGAACAGGCCGTCCTTGCCGTTATCGGCATGATCGACGGCGTGCCCATCCTCGCGCAGGCCCTTGGCGATGAAACCCGCTGTGTGGGGATCGTCTTCGATCAACAGGACGCGCATGCCGACTCCCGGTCTCGCAAAAAGAATACCCCGCCGGGAGGAAGCCGGCGGGGCAGCCACCTGGGGTCAAGGTGGGCTTCGGGGACGCAATGGAGAACGGTGGAACGCAGGAGGGAATCGCAGACGCAGGGTTACGGGGTGGATCAGTTCTTCTTGGCTTCCGGCGCGCCGGTCTTGGTGTCGGCCTTGGCCTTGTGGACCTTGTGCTTGACCGTGGCGGTCTTGGCCGGGGCGGCGGCGCCCGGGGCGGCGGCCGGCGCGGCGGCGAAAGCCGAACCGGCGACCGCGGTCAGGGCGAGCGCGAACAGGGCATTGCGGACGTTCATGATGAGGCTCCTGGACACTGTGTGGATGGGTTCATTGCCGGTGGGGTCTGGCCCCATCGCAGGTACAGATTGCGCGCCGCGGCCTGGCGGCGAGCTTTCCGGCACATGAACTATCCGTAATGTTCGGCGCGGGCCGTTGCGGCCCGCGCGCGCAGGGTTTTGGAGCAGCGACGGCGTCAGTCGGCGAGCAGGAAGACGGTGTAGATCTTGTCCTGGAAGTCGATGTAGCCGCTCTGGAAGGACGCCACCGGCCCACGAGCCACGCGACTGCCGGTCACTTCGATGCGATCCAGCTGGTAGCGATCGCCGCCGTTGGCCGACCAGGCATACATGACCGGCCATGTCCCTTCGCGCACGCCGTAGTCGAACTGCGGCGCGACATCGGACACGCTGTAGACCGCGCCGAGTCGGGCGCCGTACGCGCGCGCGATCACTTCGGCCTTCTCGCGCGAGGACGCGATGCTCTTCTCGCGCAGCTGGCGCCGCAGTTCGGCTTCGCTGGCGAGCTCGGTCACGACGCTGGAGATCGTCAGCTCCTTGGAGGTTTTCACCTGCCCCAGGAAACGCTCCAAAGCCTCTTTGCCCTCGAAGCGGGCAGTCAAGGTACGGCGCACGCCGGTGCCGACGAAAATCTCTTCGCGCAGTTTGTCGTCGTAACGGCGGCGGGTGTCGACCTGCAGCGAAGTGGCGACGATCTCGTTGTCGGCCACGCCTATGGCCTTGAGCTGACCCAGAACTTGCCGGAGATGCCCCTCGACCCGGGCCTGCGCCGCGGCCGGGTCGGCGTCGATCGCCTCGAACTGCAAAGCGATCTTGAACCGGTCCGGCACCGCCCGCGCCTGCGCGTCGCCGTAGACCAGGATGTGCCGAGTCGGCGGCAGCGCGTTGACCTGCGCCTGCGCGGCGGTGGAAAGCAAAGCCAGGCCGAGCAGGGCCAGGGTACGGAACATCATGTCGCCTCCTTGATGACGATGGTCGTGTCGATGCGGGTATCGCGTCGCGAGCCCGTTACGGGCTACGGACCTACATCACAACGGGCGAAGTCGGGATATGGGGTTGGCGGGTGCGCCATCGGCCAACACACCCCGCTTTGGGGTAGGAGCGGCGTAAGCCGCGACACGCCACTCGCTTGCATAGCGAGATGCGGGCTGACGCCGTCATATGGATGCCGCGGTCGCGGCTTGCGCCGCTCCTACCCCAAGGCAAGGCGAAGAGCCATCGGGCGCCGCGCTCGGCGGCGCGGATACGGCGCGCGGTTACAGCCCGCGCGCCGCCTGGGCCACGGCGCGGAACAGTGCGCGGCCCTTGTTCATCGTCTCTTCCCATTCCTTTTGTGGGTCGGAGTCGTAGACGATGCCGGCACCGGCCTGGATGGTCAGGCGGCCGTCCTGGATCACCGCGGTGCGGATCGCGATGGCGGTGTCGGCGTCGCCGTGCCAGCCGATGTAGCCGACCGCACCGGAATAGACGTTGCGCTTGATCGGTTCGAGTTCGCGGATCACTTCCAGCGCGCGGATCTTGGGCGCGCCGCTGACCGTGCCGGCCGGGAAGGTCGCACGCAGCACTTCGGCGTAGCTCAGGCCCGGCTTGAGACGGCCGGTGACCTCGCTGACGATGTGCATCACGTGGCTGTAGCGTTCGATCACGAACTGCTCGCCGACCTGCACCGTGCCCGGCTCGGCGACCCGGCCGACATCGTTGCGGCCCAGGTCGATCAGCATCAGGTGCTCGGCGCGCTCCTTGGGATCGGCCAGCAGTTCGGCCTCCAGCGCGTTGTCCTCTTCGACGGTCTTGCCGCGCGGACGGGTGCCGGCGATCGGGCGCACGGTGATCTCGCCGTCCTGCAGGCGCACCAGGATTTCCGGCGACGAACCCACGACCTGGGTCTCGCCGACGTCGAGGAAGTACATGTACGGCGACGGATTGAGCGCGCGCAGGGCGCGGTACACGTCGACCGGGCGCGCCTTGAACGGCACGCTCAGGCGCTGCGACAGCACCACCTGGAAGATGTCGCCAGCGCGGATCAGCTCCTTGGATTTCTCGACCGCGGCGATGAAGCCCTCGCGGGTGAAACCGGAGACGAAGTCGTCTTCTTCCAGCCCGACCGAGTCCAGGGTTTCCGGATAGCCGGCGCCGGCGTGACGCAGGCGGTGGGTGAGCTGGTCGAGACGGCGGTTGGCGCGCGCGTAGGCCTGCGGCTCGCTGGGATCGGCGTGCACGATCAGGTACAGCCGGCCCTTGAGGTTGTCGAACACCGCGACTTCTTCGCTCTGCATCAGCAGGATGTCGGGCGTGCCGAGTTCGTCGGGCTTGGTGCTGCCGTCGGCCTGCGGACCGGCCAGGCGCGGCTCGATGTACTGGATGCATTCGAAACCGAACCAGCCGACCAGGCCGCCGGTGTAGCCCGGCAGGCCTTCGATGCGCGGCACCGAATGCGCGGCGCGCAGGCGTTCGACTTCCGCGAACGGATCCTCGACGGTGCGGGTTTCGATCAGTTCGCCCAGTTCGGTCACGAACAGGGTGTGGCCGGCGAAGGCGTACACGCGCTTGGCCGGCAGGCCGATGATCGAATAGCGACCGAAGCGTTCGCCGCCCTCGACCGATTCGAACAGGTAGGTGTGCGGGCCGTCGGCGAGCTTGAGGTAGACCGACAGCGGCGTGTCGAGGTCGGACAGGACCTCGCGCACGACGGGGATGCGGGTGTAGCCGTTAGCGGCCTGTTGCTGGAAGAGTTCGGGCGAAATCACGCGGCGGTTCCTTCATGGGCGAGTGGGCAGGAGCGACGATGGCCGACGGCCACCATCGCCAACCCACGTCGGCGCAAAAGGAATGCGGGTTCGCCCAGGCTTTCATGGCCGACACTCTAACGGCTTCGCCGGGCCGGCGCGACGGGGCCCGGCCGCTCAGGCGGACCAGGGCTGCGCGGGGATCGACGCCGCGAGCAGCGGACAGCCCTCGGGCAGGTGCATGCGCACGCGCGCGGGCACGCAATCTATGCGGAAATGGTGCGAACGCACCGGCTCACCGTCCAGGTTGAGGGTGAGTTCCAACTCGGCATCGATCTCGACGCTGCGCAGCCGCGCGCGCACCGCGACCCGCTCCAGCGCGGCGTGCTGACCCTGGGTCAGCAGGGTCTTGACGGTGGCGCCGACCTCGCCGGAGAGTTCGGGGACCACGGTCAGATCGAGCAGACCGTCGTCGATCAGCGCGTCCGGACACAGGGCCCGGCCGCCACCGGCCTGGCGGCCGTTGCCTATGCCCAGGGCGATGAAGTCGCCCTGCCAGTCGAAGCCCTCGCCATGCAGATGCGCGCGAATGGGATCGATGCGGCCGAGCTTGGAGATGCCGGTGATCAGATAGGCCAGGCCGCCGAGCATCTTCTTCAGGCCTTCGTCGGTTTCCACCGTCACCTGGGTGCCGAAGCCGCCGCTGGCGAGGTTGGCGGCCCAGTGCAGGCCGTCGGCGGCCTGCAGGCGCAGCAGATCGATCGGCTGCGCACTGCGCGAGCGGATCAGCCGCAAGGCCTCATAAGCGCTGTCGGGCAGGCCGGCGGCCGTGGCGAAGTCGTTGGCGGTGCCCAGCGGCACCAAACCCAACGAGGGCAGCGCGTCGGCGCTTTCGTCGCGGTGCGCCAGCGTCGTGGCGACCTCGCTGAGGGTGCCGTCGCCGCCGGCCGCGACGATGGTATCGGCGCCGTCGGCGACCGCCTCGGCGACGTAGCGTTCGGCGTCGCCGCTCTCCCAGGTCACGCGCACGTCGAGGGCGACGCCGTCGGCGCGGATCGCGGCGACGGCCTCGCGCAGGGCATCGTCGCCGGCGGATTTGCCGTTGAGGATCAGACGCCAGTGCGGCATCGGCATCAGGCGGGTTCTCGCGCAGAAGGATCGGCGAGGCTAGCAGCGCGGCGCTAAGTCTCAGTGAACGCTGCAGGCCACGGTCGCACCGCTGTCATCGTCGCGTCATCGCAGGCCTGGAGTATCGAAGGCCATATCAGGGACGACGGGCGGAGGCTGGATTGCCTCCAATATTTCGGACGGGTGCCGCGGCGCCCGTCCAGGACGCCGGGCAGGAAGCCTGGCGTAGCTAAAAAGCGGGAATCAGCGGAGGACGGCGTCGGACAGGACGACGCCGTCCTCGTCGGCGCACAGCCAGTCGCCGGGCCGCACGATCACGCCGCCGATTTCCACCGCCACGTCGCGCACGCCGCGGTCGTGCTTGTCGGTCTTGCGCGGGCAGGTGCCCAGCGCCTTCACGCCCAGCTCCAGCGCGCCGATCGCGGCGCTGTCGCGGATCGCGCCGATCACCACCACTCCGGCCCAGCCGTTCTCCACCGCCTTGGCCGCGAGCAGGTCGCCGAGCATCGCGCGCCGCATCGAGCCGCCGCCGTCGATCACCAGCACCCGGCCCTGGCCGGGCTCGGCCACCGCCTCGCGCACGCGCGAGTTGTCCTCGTGCGCCTGCACCGTGCTGACCAGGCCGTCGAACGCGAGGCGTCCGCCGTAGTCGCGCAGCGGCAGGTCGATCACGCGTACGCGATCGCCGTGCAGGTCGCACAGGTCGCAGGTGTTCATCCGCGCGTGCCCTGCACCGCGGCTTTCATGCGTTCCACCACGTCCGCGTAGGCCTGCTGGTTCGCGCCCGGAGCGTTGAAGATCGCCGAGCCCGCGACGAAGGTGTCGGCGCCGGCCGCGGCGATCTGCGCGATGTTGTCGGCCTTGACCCCGCCGTCGATCTCCAGCCGGATCGGCTTGCCGCTGCGGTCGATGCGCTCGCGCACGCGGCGCAGCTTGTCCAGCGCCGAGGGGATGAAGCTCTGGCCGCCGAAGCCGGGGTTGACCGACATCAGCAGCACCAGGTCGAGGTCGTCAAGCACCCAGTCCAGCACCTCGATCGGGGTGGCCGGATTCAGCACCAGGCCGGCCTGGCAGCCGTGCGACTTGATCAGCTGGATCGTGCGGTGCACGTGCGCGCTGGCTTCGGGATGGAAGCTGATGATGCTGGCGCCGGCCTTGGCGAAGTCGGGGACGATGCGGTCCACCGGCTCCACCATCAGGTGCACGTCGATCGGCGCGGTCACGCCGTGCTTGCGCAGCGCCTCGCAGACCAGCGGGCCGATGGTCAGGTTGGGCACGTAATGGTTGTCCATCACGTCGAAGTGGACCCAGTCGGCGCCGGCCGCGAGTACGGCGTCGACCTCCTCGCCGAGCTTGGCGAAGTTCGCCGAGAGGATGGACGGGGCGATCACGGTGGGCTGCATGGGCGGGGCTCGGGCGGACTGGCGGCCATTGTCGCCTCCGGCCGCGGGCGGGCCAAGCGCGGACGCTGGTGGAGGCTGGCTCCGGCCTGCGTTAACCCAGCCTACGCGCGCCTGGCGATCGCGCTCAGCGCCGCTGGCGCAGGGTCTTGATGCGATCGTAGGCGCTGTTGATCTCGCTCGCCTTGCTCTCGGCCTGCTGGCGCAGCTCGGGCGCGGCGCCGCTGAGACGGTCGGGGTGGTACTGCGAGATCAGCCGGCGGTAGGCCTGGTCGACCTCGGCGTCGCTGGCGTCGGCGGTCAGGCCGAGCACCGCGTAGGGGTTGTCGCGGCTCAGCCGGAACCAGTCGCTGTCGAAGGCGTGGCCGATCAGCAACCCGATCAGCGCCCCCAGGAACGGGTTGGCGCGCAGCAGCGCCGCACCGGCGAAAAAGCCCAGCAACTTGCCGTACCAGCGTTTCGTCGCCATCGCCGCCGCAACCGCCTGCCCAGAACCGGCCGCCAGTCTACCTGCACACGACGCCCGGCCGGCGTACACTGCCCGGCCCCGTCGCGTCCGCGCACGCGGCACGGCGACGGGGATTCCGCCCGCCGCCATGGGGACTACACGTTGTCGAACACTCTGCGATCCGCCCTTTCCGAATCCAACCTGCCCGGCCTGCCGTTGCGTCATCGCGGCAAAGTCCGCGACGTATTCGACCTGCCGCTCGACCGCCTGCCGCCGGGCACGCCGGCCGGCGACTATCTGCTGATCGTCGCCACCGACCGCCTCAGCGCCTTCGATGTGGTCCTGCCCGACCCGATTCCGGGCAAGGGCGAGATGCTGTGCCAGATCAGCAACTTCTGGTTCGGCAAGACCTCCCACATCGTCGCCAACCACCTCACCGGCATCGACGTCGCCGCGGTCCTGCCCGAGGGCACCGACCCGGCGCCGTACGCCAAGCGCGCGGTGGTGACCAAACGCCTGAAGCCGGTGGCGATCGAGTGCATCGCGCGCGGTTACGTGATCGGCAGCGGCTGGAAGGACTACCAGCGCACCGGCCGGATCAGCGGCATCGCCCTGCCCGACGGTCTGCGCCAGGCGGAAAAACTCGCCGAGCCGATCTTCACGCCTTCGACCAAGGCCGCGGTCGGCGACCACGACGAGAACATCGATTTCGACACCGCGGTGCGCACCGTCGGCGCCGAACTGGCCGAAGCCGTGCGCGATGCCACCCTGCGCCTGTACCGCTACGCCGCCGACTACGCGGCCGAACGCGGCATCCTGCTGGCCGACACCAAATTCGAATTCGGCACCGACGCCGACGGCCGCCTGTTCGTGATGGACGAGATGCTCACGCCCGACTCCTCGCGCTACTGGCCGGCCGACGAGTACCAGGTCGGCACCAGCCCGCCCAGCTACGACAAGCAGTACGTGCGCGACTATCTGGAAGCGCTGGGCTGGGACAAGACTCCGCCGGGCCCGCCGCTGCCCAGCGACGTGATCGAACGCACCCGCGCCAAGTACGCCGAGGCGCTGCAGAAGCTGGCAGGGATTTCGGTCGACTGAGGTCGGCCGCGCGGCGCCAGGCCTTCAAGCCGACGCGCCTTGGGATGCGGTGAGCCGCAGGCGAACCGCATCGCCTCGAACCTGGCGGCGGTTCGGTTGTCACCGCACCCTGCACAGCGGCATACGTAGGATGTGGTGAGCCCTAGGCGAACCGCATCGCTCGCGCTCACTTGAACCGAGCGCCGCCGCGGTCGCCATCGCAGCCCACTCCGGCGCGCCGCGCCATCGACTCTCGCAGGAGCAAGCGTCATGCCCAAGGGCCTGCTCTACCTCGCCGTCGCGATCCTGGCCGAAGTGGTGGCGACCAGCGCGCTCAAGGCCTCCGAGGGCTTCACCCGGCTCGGTCCCTCGCTGATCGTCGCGACCGGCTATGCGATCGCGTTCTACTTCCTGTCGCTGGTGCTCAAGACCGTCCCGGTGGGCGTGGCCTACGCGATCTGGTCCGGGGTCGGCGTGGTCCTGATCGCCCTGATCGGCTGGCTGGTGCTGAAACAGCCGCTGGACCTGGCCGGAATGATCGGAATCGGCCTGATCGTGGCCGGGGTGACGGTAATCCAGCTATTCTCCCGTACTGGGGCGCATTGAGCCGCCCCGTCCGCCGCCGCGCGCACGCCTGACCAGCCGGGAGCCCGTCATGAGCACTGTCGCCGAGTCTTCGCAACACCCGACGCAACGTCCGATCGACCGCTATTTCGCCAATTATTCCGGCGATCACCAGAACCACGCCAATCAGCTGATCCATGTGATCTGCGTGCCGGCGATCGCCTGGAGCGTGATCGCCCTGCTGTGGTGCATCCCCTCGCCGGGCACCTGGTTCCGCGCCGGCTTCTGGGCCGGCTTGGCGATGTTCGCGGCCTGGATGTTCTATTACCGCGCCTCGCGCCGGCTCGGCCTGGGCATGCTGGTGCTGTTCGTGCTGTCCGGCTGGCTGACCCAGTGGCTGTACGTGCGCCTGGGGCCGATGCAGTTGCTCTACCTGGGCATCGGCGTGTTCGTGATCGCCTGGATCGGCCAGTTCGTCGGCCACAGCAAGCTGTTCGAAGGCAAGCGCCCGAGCTTCTTCACCGACCTGCGCTACCTGCTGATCGGTCCGGCCTGGGTGCTGGCCAAGCTCTACCGCAAGCTCGGCTGGTCGTACTGAGGGAAGCGCGCCTCAGGCGTACAGCATGGCGCCGCCCGTCGCGGTGTGTTCCCAACGGCTTGTCCCGAGCGGGCGGAAACCCGTCGTTCCACGGTTGCGGGCAGTGGGCGGCGCAGGATCGGCGACACTAGGCCGATGCTGCCCGTCCGCGACATCGTCCTGCTCCTGCTGATCGTCCTGGCCTGGGCCGGCAACTTCCTGACCTCGGCCTTCGCGCTGCGCGAGATTCCGCCGTTCCTGTTCACCGGCCTGCGCTTCGCGGCGCTGGCGCTACCGCTGATGTTCTTCGTCAAGCGACCCGCGCCCGGGCAATGGCCGCGCCTGATCGCGGTCTGCCTGTGCATCGGCGTGCTGCATTTCGGCCTGAGCTTCACCGCGCTCAAGCTCGCCGGCGACCTGTCCTCGCCGGCCATCGTGATGCAGAGCTACGTGCCGATGACCGCGCTGCTGGCCTGGCTGATCCTGGGCGAGCGCTTCGCCTGGCGCACCGGCGTCGCGATCGCTGTGAGTTTCGCCGGCGTGCTGGTGCTGGGCTTCGATCCGCTGGTGCTGGATAAGCCGATGTCGCTGGTGCTGATGCTGATCTCGGCCGCATTTCTCGCCGCAGGCACGGTGCTGATGAAAGGCCTGCGCGGGCTCGACGCCTACAGCCAGCAAGGTTGGACCGCGCTGTTCAGCGTACTGCCGCTGCTGGCGATCAGCGCGGCGCTCGAACCCGGCGGGATCGCCGCGCTGGGCTCGGTCAGCTGGGTCGGCTGGTTCGGCGTGGTCTACGCCGCGTTCGTGTCCTCGCTGCTCGGTCACGGCCTGTACTACGTGCTGGTGCAGCGCCATCCGGTCGCGCAGGTCACGCCGTGGCTGCTGTTGGTGCCGGTGTTCGCGATCGGCCTGGGCGTCGCGTTCTGGGGCGACCGACCCGGTCCGCGCCTGATGCTGGGCGGGGCGATGGTCCTGGGTGGCGTGCTGATCATCGCCCTGCGCGCGCTGGCCAAGTCGCGCCCGATTCCGGCCTCCGAAACGCCCTGAACGCGGCTTCGCGCGCACGGCCGCGATGCGGCCGTGTCCGCTTGTGCGTCGCTGTGCCGTTGATCGTCCTTGTCAGCCGCACATCCACGCCCACAGACAAGGACGCCATGCCATGACGATACGGACCTCCTCCGCGGCCCTGTCCCTGCTGCTCTTGTCCGCTCTGCTGATCGGCGGCTGCCGCCTCGAGCGCAGCGCGCTGCACGGCATGGGCCAAGTGACGCCGATGCAGTACTGCCCGGGCGATACCGCCACCGCCTCTTACGATCTGCTGCGCGAGGAAACCTGCCCCGCGGACGTCGATTGCGCGATGCACTTCCCGACCATGAACATCACCAGCGCGCCGGAAGCGTTTCCGCCGCGCACGGTACGCGCCTTCGCCGACAGCTTCACCTTCTCGCCCACCGGCGATAGCGTCGCGGTGGCCTTCGACATCGACCGCGACGCGGTGACCATTCCGACTTCGCGCTTCGACGGCAGCACACGCATCTTCGTCCAGCGCACCAACCTTCGCGACCACACCCACACCATGACCCGCTACACCGGCGCGGACCACGAACTGCTGCACGACGGCATGTGCGCAGGCTCCACACCGGTCAATGCGCCTGCCGAGATTCCGGGCCCGCCGCGTCTGTCGCCGAACGTGCGTCTGGTCGAGCTGTGCAACATCAACGGCGTGCCGGTATCGGTGGAAGTGTCGAGCACGTCCGGCGGCTTCAGCGCGACCCTCACGCCCGGCCAATGCCTGACGCCGGGCGTGGGCGGCGTTCCTCCCGGCATCGACAGCGCGCGCGTGGTCAACGTGCGCGCCCTGATCCCGGACCCGGGCGCACGTTGCAGCGCGCTCGACGGCGCGATACCGCCGGCGGCCTTGCGCACACGCGCACGGCTGGCCTGTCGCTGATCCTGCCGCTAGACCCCGCATCCCTCCTGCCCCGGAAACATTGCCATGAACCTGCCCCTGCGCATCGCCGCAAGCGTCGGCCTCGCCTGCTTGCTGCCGATCGGCCTGCACGCCGCCACCTCGCCCAGCGCCCTGCTGCAGTCGCTCGACAAGAGCTCCTACAGCGGCCAGGCCACGATCCTGCTCACCCGCTACGCCGCGCCGGAGAAAGGCAAGACCAGCTATCCCACGCCCGTCCTGGACAGCGCCGAATTGCTGTTCGAACGTCCGGACCGCTTCCGCCTGATCCTGCGCCCGGGCCGCAAGGACGAACTCACGTTCGTCGCCCAGGCCGGGATCGCGCGTTGGCGCGACAAGGCCACCGGCGCGACCGGCAAGGCCCCGACCGCGGACGTCGCCGATTCGCTGTCGCTGATCGCCCTGGGCACCGTCGGCGAACTCAAGCGCTATGCCGACCTCTCCGATCTGCCGGAAGCCAAGCAGTCGCCGCTGCGCGCGGCGCGCCTGGACCCGCGCAACTTCGGCACCGACGTGGTCCGCGCCACCGCCTACTATAGCAACGACCAACTCAGCGGCTGCGGCTTCGACATGCAGGACGGCAGCCGCGTGTTCGTGGCGATCCTGCAGTTCAAGCCCAACGTGCAGACTAAACCCGGCGATTTCGAACTCTGAGTGCGGCGCTTCAGCGCGGGTCGAACATCGAGCGTTCGGGCAGGAAGCGACGCGGCGCGTAACCGAAGTCGCGCTGCGCGGGTGCCAGGTCGAACACGAGATCGCTGCGCATGCGCCGCACCGCCGCCTCGCCCAGGCCAGTGGCGTGGCCGCTGGCCTGCGCGGCCAACAGCGCAAGGTTGAACACCGGCGACGGCAGCTCGATCAGTCGCGGCGGCGGCTCCAGCACTGCCAGCACGCGCGCGATCATCTCGCGGTAGCTCAAAGTTTCGCCGCCCGGCAACGCGTAGCCGCGGCCGTGGCTGGCCGGCGCCGACACGCAGGCGAACGCGGCTGCGGCGAGATCGTCCACGTGCACCGGCTGACGCAGCCCGGTGGCGTTGCGCGGCAAGGGGAAGCGGCCCCAGCGCTGCGCGATCGTGGCGATCCGGGTCAGGGTGGCGTCGCGGCCAGCGCCGTAGATCAGGGTCGGACGCAGCATGGTCGCGGCCGCGGCACGTTCGTTGGCTTCGGCGAACAAGCTCGCCTCGCCCTCGCGCAGGCGCGCAGCGACGTCGCGCTCGTCAGGATCGGCCGAACCGCGCTTGGTCTCGACGCTGGTCGAGCCGAACGCCACCACGCGCGGCGCTTCGATACGCGAAGCCGCGTACCAGCGCGCGAAGCTGTCGAGCGGACCGCAACTGAAGATCGCATCGACCCGACGCGGCAGCTCGTCCAAGCGGGAGAAATCGCCGCGCAGCCAGTGCAGGCCCGGCTCGTCGTGCTGGTCCTGGCGCGATACCGCGCTGACCCGCCAGCCGTCGCGCCGCAGCGCGCCCAACAATGGCAGGCCGATCTGACCGCTGGCCCCGAACACCAAAGCATGGCGCATGCCTCAGCTCCGCTGCGCGCGCGACGGCAGCACCGCGCGCAACCACAGATAGCCGACCACGGCCGAGATCACCGACGCGGCCAGCACGCCCAGCACCGCCGCTTCGTAGTGCAGCGGGTTCTGGTAGGCCAGCGAGGCGATGAACAGGCTCATGGTGAAGCCGATGCCGCACATCAGGCCCAGGCCCAGCATCGCGCGCAGGTCCATGCCGGCGGGCAGCTTGACCCAGCCCAGCGCGCGCAGCAGCAGGGCGATGCCGACGATGCCGATCGGCTTGCCGATCACCAGGCCCAGCACGATGCCCAGCGGCAACGCGGCCATGGCGTCGCCCAGACTCAAGCCGCCCAGCACCAGGCCGGCATTGGCGAACGCGAACAGCGGCAGGATCGCGTAGGCGACCCAGGGGTGCAGCGCGTGTTCCAGCGTTTCCAGCGGCGAATGCTCGTGCTCATCGTCGATGCGGTTGGTCTTGTCGATGTGCGGAATCATCAGGCCGGTGGCGACGCCGGCCAGGGTCGCGTGCACCCCGGACTTGAGCACGCACACCCACAGCACCACGCCCAGCAACAGATACGGCGCCAGCGCGGTCACCCCGCGCCGGTTCAACAGCCACATCCCGGCCAGGGCCACGCCGGCCCAGATCAGCGCGGTCATCGACAGGCCGTGCGAATAGAACAGCGCGATGATCAGGATCGCGATCAGGTCGTCGATCACCGCGATCGTCGACAGCAGCAGCTTCATCGCCGCCGGCACGCGCGAACCCAGCAGCGCCAGCACGCCCAGGGCGAAGGCGATGTCGGTCGCGGTCGGCACCGCCCAGCCGCGCATGGCCTCGGCGTCGCCGCGGTTCATGGCGTAGAAGAACAGCGCCGGCACCGCCACGCCCGCGCTCGCGCAGGCCAGCGGCAGGATCAGCTGGGCGCGGCCGGCGAGCTGGCCACTGAGCATCTCGCGCTTGATCTCCAGCGCCACCAGCAGGAAGAAGATCGCCATCAGGCCGTCGTTGATCCACAACAGCGCCGGCTTGGCGATGTCGAGCGCGCCGATCCGCACCTGCACCGGCAGTTGCCGGAACGACTCGTAGGCGTCGTGCAGCGGCGAATTGGCGGCGATCAGGGCCAGGACCGCAGCCGCGATCAGGACCAGACCGCCGGCCGCTTCGAGGCGGAAGAACTCACTCAACGCGCGCAGCGCGCGGGTCGAGAACCTGCGCGGCGACGGCGACGGCGACGGCTGCGGGGACGTGGGCGTGCTCATGGCCGCAGTATATCGGCCCGTCGTCCGCGCCCCGCGCGCATCAGCGGTGCAGCATCGCCAGTTCGAAGCCGATCCAGGCCAGCAGTGCGATCAGCAGGATCGCGCCCTCGCCCTTGCTCACGCGCAGATCGCCGCGCAGCATCGGATACAGCATCAGCGCGAACGCGATCGCCGCCGGCAGCTCGAAGCGCACGAACGACGCCGGCAGCGCCACCGCGTTCCAGGCCGCCATGCCGCCGACCACGATCAGCAGATTGAACAGGCTGGAGCCGATCACGTGGCCGACCACGATGTCGCCTTGACCGCGGCGCGCGGCGGCGATGGCCGCGGCGGCCTCGGGCAGCGCGGTGCCGATCGCGACCGGCAGCAGGCCGGTGAGCAGCGGGGTGAGGCCTAGCGAGGCGCCCAGCTGCGGTGCCGCGCCGACCACGAACTTGGAGCCGAAGTACAGCAGCACCGCGGCGATGACGAAGCGCAGCAAGTTGAGGCCGAGGTCGGTGCGGGTGCGCGCGAACGCGGCGATCGCGTCCTGCAGCTCCGGCGCTTCATGCCGGGTGCGCGCCATCGCGTAGGCGACCACGGCGACGAAGGTGACCACCAGGCCGATGCCCTCGCCGCGGCTGAGCACGCCGTCCAGCCCGAGCACGATCACCGCCGCCGTGCCCAGGATCAGCACCAGCAGCAGCGGCGCCAGCGCACGCCAGCGCACCAGCAGCGGCGCGGCGAAGGCGGCCAGACCCAGGGTCAGGCCGAAGTTGACGATATTGCTGCCGACCGCGTTGCCCAGGGCCAGGCCCTGCTCGCCGCGTACGACCGCTTGCAGATTGACCGCCAGCTCCGGCAGCGAGGTGCCGAACGCGACCAGTGCCAGCCCGGCCATGAACGGCGACGCGCCGAAACGCTGCGCCAGCCCGGACGCGCCCTTGACGATGGAATCGCCGCCCAGCGCCAGCAGCACCAATCCCAGCACGAACAAGCCGATGGCTTCGAGCATGGCGTCTTCCCCTTGCGGTTAAGCCTCGATTCTATGCCGAGTGCGGGGCACCGCGTCCATTACCGGCCGCTCTCTGCGTCAGTAGCGACTCGTAGGATACGGTGAGCGCAGCGAACCGCGCCGTCGCCATGCCCGGTCCGCACTCGCTCGGCACGCTGACCGCGCCCTACCGGTCCCAGCTGGAATCAGGAGCAGCCTTCGACGTAGTCGACCTGCGGCGCCAGGCCGACGCGCCAGGCGGTGACCTTGCCGTCGATGACCTCGAACAGCAGCACGCCGGCCCCGCCGGCCGCGTCCTTGATTCGCCAGTACTGGCCGTCGTCGACGTACTTGTGCGGCTGCTCTTCGATCCGCCCCGGATAGAGGGCGCGGACCTCGTCCGCGCTCATCCCGATCTTGCCGCCTCCGGGCGCGCCCAGGCCGGCATCGCTATGGTTTTCGTAGCGGACCAGCGTCTCGCCTTCGATCATGAAGGCGGGCGTTTGAGCCTTCGAGCCCGGCTCCAGGTAGTAGCAGCCGCCGGCCTCGTCGGCTTTGCCGGTCGCGTCGGGTCCGAGCTTCTTCCTCGCCTCCTCGGCGCCCATGCCCAGACGCAGGTCGCCGTAGCCATCCATGCGCGCCAGCGCGTTGGCGGCCGGAGTCAGCGGCGTGGGCGCGGTGGCCGGCGGCACATCTTCGGCCGGCTGATCGTTCGCCGGAGGCGGCGCCGCGGCTTGCGTCGTGGCTTCGCCGGCGGCGCGATCGCCGCAGGCGGACAGGGCCAGGCTCAACACCAGTGCGCTCGCGCACGGCCACGACAGGATCGAATGACGCTTCATCGACACGGCCCCCGCTGCGATGCAGCGCATGAAAGACGCGCGCAGCCTAGCGGCCGCATGTGAACGGCGCGCGAAGCGCCGTGCGACGCATCAGGCCGAATGCGGCGGTTCGAAATTCCGGCGCAGGCCGGCCCAGCAGGCCTGGTACTCGCGCTGACGGTGCGGCGCCTCGACGGCCTGCGCGGTCGGGCGGATCACCGCGCGGGTCTCGAACATGAAGGCCATGGTGCCGCCGATCACGTCGGGCTTGCTCAGGTCGGCGCGGCTGGCTTTCTCGAACGTGGCCGCGTCCGGGCCGTGTCCGCTCATGCAGTTGTGCAGCGAGGCGCCGCCGGGCACGAAGCCTTCGGCCTTGGCGTCGTAGGCGCCGTGGATCAGGCCCATGAACTCGCTGGCGACGTTGCGATGGAACCACGGCGGACGGAAGGTGTGCTGCGCGACCAGCCAACGCGGCGGGAAGATCACGAAGTCCAGATTGGCCGTGCCGGGCGTGTCGCTGGGCGAGGTCAGCACGGTGAAGATCGACGGGTCCGGATGGTCGAAGCTGATCGAACCGATGGTGTTGAAGCGGCGCAGATCGTACTTGTACGGTGCGTAATTCCCGTGCCAGCCGACCACGTCCAGCGGCGAGTGACCGAGGTCGGCGCGCCACAGGTGGCCCTGGAACTTGGCGATCAGCTCGAACTCGCCGTCGACGTCTTCGTAGGCGGCGTTCGGGGTCAGGAAGTCGCGTGGGTTGGCCAGGCCGTTGGCGCCGATCGGGCCCAGGTCGGGCAAACGCATCAGGGCGCCGAAGTTCTCGCAGACGTAGCCGCGGGCGACGCCGTCGGGCAGCTCGACGCGGAAGCGCACGCCACGCGGGATCACCGCGACTTCCTGCGGCTCGACTTCGAGCACGCCCAGCTCGGTCGCCAGGACCAGGCGGCCGTGCTGCGGCACGATCAGCAGTTCGCCGTCGGCGTCGTAGAAGAAGCGTCCGTCCATCGAACGATTGGCCGCGTACACATGCACGCCGACGCCGTGCTGGGACACCGGCGAGCCGTTGCCGGCCATCGTATAGAGGCCGTCGACGAAATCGACCGGCGTGTCCGGCATCGGCAGCGGGTCCCAACGCAGCTGGTCGGGCGAGACCGGGCCATGTTCGAAATCGTTGTGCAACTGCGCCTGCGGGTACGGAGCGAACGTGCCGTGCATCGCCGAGGGACGGATCCGGTACAGCCAGCTGCGCCGGTTCTCGCCGCGCGGGGCGGTGAAAGCGGTGCCCGACAGTTGTTCGGCGTAGAGGCCGTAGGCGACCTGCTGCGGCGAGTTCTGGCCCTGCGGCAGCACGCCGGTGTAGACCTCGGTCGCGAACTCGTTGCCGAAACCGCTCATGTAGCCGCGCGCGGCCACCCGTTGCGCATCGCGCTCGGGCATCGAAATCACGTTGTCGCTGTCGTTGGCGGCGGTGTTCATGGCGGCTAGGCTCGAGTGCGATGGTCTTTATAGCCCCTCGGCCATCGGCAGAGGGGCTTCAGAACGCTATCAAAGCACGCCGCGGCGCATCTGGTCGCGTTCGATGCTCTCGAACAGGGCCTGGAAGTTGCCTTCGCCGAAACCTTCGTTGCCCTTGCGCTGGATGATCTCGAAGAAGATCGGGCCGATCGCGTTCTGGGTGAAGATCTGCAGCAGTTTGCGCTGATGGGTTTCCGGGTCGGCGTCGATCAGGATCTTGTTCTTGGCCAGGCGCGGCACGTCTTCGCCGTGATTGGGCACGCGCTGGTCGATCACGTCGAAGTACGTGTCCGGCGTGTCCAGGAAGGCCACGCCCTGCGCACGCATCGCCTCGACCGTGTCGTAGATGTTGTCGGTGAAGCAGGCGATGTGCTGGATGCCTTCGCCGTGGTAGGCGTCGAGGTATTCGTTGATCTGCGACTTGGGATCGCTGGACTCGTTGAGCGGAATGCGCACCACGCCGTCCGGCGCGGTCATCGCCTTGGACACCAGGCCGGTCTTGGCGCCCTTGATGTCGAAGTAGCGGATCTCGCGGAAGTTGAACAGACGCTCGTAATAGTCCGACCACTTCTGCATGTTGCCGAAGTAGAGGTTGTGGGTGAGGTGGTCGATGAAGGTCAGGCCGAACCCGGTCGGGTTCTGCGGCGCGCCCTGCACCGGCAGGTAGTCCTCGTACATGCTGCCCTTGTCGCCGTAGCGGTCGACCAGATACAGCATGCAGTCGCCGATGCCCTTGACCACCGGCGCGTCGACCGCGCGGGTGTCGGCCTTGTCGACGATGGCTTCGCCGCCGTTGCCGAGCACGGCCTCGAGCACGGTCGCGCCGGGCTGCTTGAAGCGGATCGCGAAGCCGCAGGCGCAGGGGCCGTGGGCGTTGGCGAAGTCGGCGGCGAAGCTGTCAGGGTCCTCGTTGACCAGGAAGTTCACCCCGCCCTGGCGGTAGACCGTGATCGGACGGCTCTTGTGGTGCAGCACGGCGCTGAAGCCGAGCTTGCGGAAATAGTCGTGCAGCATCTCGCCCTGACCGGCCGGAGCGGCGAACTCGACGAACTCGAAGCCGTCGATGCCCAGGGGATTTTCGAACGTGGTGACCTGCATGCCGAGGTTGGGCTGCGCATTCATGGCATTGTTCTCAGGTAGCGGCCGGATCCGCGAGGGCCGGCCTGGTGCGAAGAACGTCATAGTTTCACATGAAACCATATGCAAGCAAGGTACAGCGCAGCATGAACAAGCCCCGCCCCCGCCATGCCGAGCTCGACCTCGAGCATTTCCTGCCCTACCGGCTTTCGGTGCTGTCCAACCGGGTCAGCAGCGCAATCGCCCGGGTCTACTCGGAGCGCTTCGCCCTGAGCGTGACCGAGTGGCGGGTGATGGCCGTGCTGGGCCGCTATCCGGGGCTGTCGGCGAACGAGGTCGCCCAGCGCACGGCCATGGACAAGGTCGCGGTCAGCCGCGCCGTGGCCCGCCTGACCGAGGCCGGCCGCCTGGCCCGCGAAACCCACGACGACGACCGCCGGCGCTCGGTGCTGCAGCTGTCGCCGGACGGCTACAAGATCTACGACGAGGTCGCGCCGCTGGCGCTGGCCTTCGAGCGCAAGCTGCTCGGGGATATGGACGCGGCCGAGCGCGAGCTGCTGTTCCGGCTGCTGGATCGGCTGGACGAGTTGGAGATTCGGGCCGAGGCGGAGCTGCCGGCTGCGGGCTGAGCGCTCGCCCGCTTTTGGCTCGGCGGGGCTAACCCCGCCACCGCGGCGCCGCCTATGGCGCGGGGGCGGGGTTAACGCCGCTCCTGCCCAACCCCAGGACCCAGGGCGCAGGAACCTGGCGCCCGATCCGCGCTCACTCCCCGCAGCGCCGATACTCGTACGGGATACGCAGCGGCTTGCCGTCGCGTCCCGGCCCGGCGATCTCGGCGTGCAGGCGCTCGCCGTCGCGGCGGTATTCGATGCTCTGCGGGAAATCGTGCGCGGGGTTCTCGAAGCGGACCCGGTTCGCGCCGCCGTCGCTGCGTGCGAACGCGGTCGCCTTGCCGCCGCCGGGCTGGGCCAGGTACGTCGCCACGCCATCCACCGGTTCGATACGCAAGAACTCGAAGCCGGTGACCTTGCCGGCGCGGACCGTGCGCGACACGCCGTAGAGACGGCCATCCGCGGCCGGCAGCCAGGTTTCGTCGATGCGCTCGCCGTCGGCCTCGCTGCACCAGTGGCCGGCCATCCAGCTCAGGCCGGGATCGGCCGTCTCGCTGGCCGGCGCCGGCGACCCGGCCAGCAGCAGCGCCGTGGCCATCAGGTATATGGCGATCTTCATGGGCACCCTCTCTGTGGTCGATCGCCCGGTTAACGGCGACGCTGGACGACTGGCTTGTGGAAACACGCAGGCCCGGGCGTTGATGGCGGCACGGACTACGCCCGAATGCGCCGCGCGCTAGCTCCGCCCAAACGCGAACGGCGGCCGTAGCCGCCGTTCGCACTGCAGCCGATCCGCCGCTTACTTCACGCCGTGCATCAGCTTGTTGATGAACGGTGCGAACAGCAGGAAGGCCGCGCCCATGCCGAAGCCGGCGTAGGCGATGTGGGTGTAGGTGGCCGAGTACTGCGCCAGGCCGCCCAGATCGCCGCCCGATGCGATTGCCGCGACCAGGCCGGCGACGTAGTTGCCGATCGCCGAGCAGAGGAACCAGGCACCCATGGCCATGCCGGTGTCCTTGGGCGCGGCCAGTTTGGACACCATCGACAGGCCGATCGGCGACAGGCACAGCTCGCCCATGGTGTTGAACAGGTAGGCCAGCACCAGCATTTCCCAGGGAATGCGCCCGTTGCCGTCGGCCATGTAGGAAATGCCGGCGATCAACACGGAGAAGCCCACCGCCACCAGAACCAATGCCAGCGCGAACTTGCGCGGTACCGACGGGTTCCAGTTGCGCTGATCCAGACGCGGCCAGGCCCAGGCGAACAGCGGCGCCAGCGCGATGATGAACACCGAGTTCGCCGACTGGAACAAGGTGAAGTCGAACGGCGCGTTGACGTGGTCCTTGGCGAAGAAGTTGAGCGAGGTGCCGGCCTGCTCGAACATGCCCCAGAACAGGATCTTGGCCAGGAACAGTAGCAGCATGGCGATGTAGCGGTGCATCTGCACCTTGTCGCCGCTGCGCAGGCTGCCGCCGACGAAGTAGATGCTCAGGCCGACCATCATCGCCAGCAGGATGTAGCCGACGATCTCGGTGCGGCTCAGCATCAGGTAGACCACCGGCACCGAGGCCACGCAGCCCAGCAGCACCTTGACCACGCGCGCACGGTTGAGCGCGGGCGCCGGCGATTCGCCGATGCGGCCGAGCTGGCCGCGCAGCCAATGGAACATCGTCAGGCCGAAGATCATGCCCACGCCGGCGGCGAAAAAGCCCCAGCGGTAGCCGTAGTACTTGCCGATGATCGCGCCGCACACGATCGGCGCGAGCGCGCCGCCGACGTTGATGCCCATGTAGAAGATGGTGAAGCCCGAATCGCGGCGCGGATCGCTGGGCGCGTACAGGCGCCCGACCATGGCCGAGATGTTCGGCTTGAACAGGCCGTTGCCGACCACGATCACCGCCAGGCCCAGCAGGAACCAGGTCAGCTGCGGAATCATCAGCAGGAACAGGCCCATGGCCATGATCACGCCGCCGAGCACGATCGACGGGCGGTAACCGAGGTAGCGGTCGGCGACGAAACCGCCGAACAGGCCGGTGGCGTAGATCAGCGCGGTGTAGGCGCCGTAGGTCAGGCTGGCCTGGGCGCGCGCCTCGCCTTCCGGCAGCAGGCTGAAGAAGG
Organism: uncultured Lysobacter sp.; assembly: GCA_946480055.1. Next base: position 29,197 of record CAMLID010000001.1, read on the forward strand.
TGGTGGCGACGTACACGGCCAGCAATGCGCGCATGCCGTAGTAGGCGAAGCGCTCCCACATTTCGGCGCCGAACAGCATCCACAGCGCGCGCGGATGGCCGACCAGTTCGCCCGGCGGCGGCGCGAGGAATTCGGGTTCGACGTGTTTGATGACGGTCATCGGGAGACGCTCATGCGATTGCGGGTTGCGAATGCGGCGACGCCACGGCCGGAGCTCTCCGGCCGTGGCGCCTGTAGGTACGGCTACTGGCGGCGCTTACTTGACGCCGTGCATCAACCGGTTGATCAACGGTGCGATCAGAAACAGCAGCACGCCCGCGCCGGCCAGGATGTAGAAGCCCATGGTGTAGGCGGTCAGCGCCGAGGCCGTGGTCATACCGGTCTCGCCGCTGGCCTGGCCGGCGAAGATGCCGGCGAGGTTGTTGCCGATCGCGATCGACAGGAACCAGGCGCCCATGGCGAAACCGGTCAGGCGCGCAGGGGCCAGCTTGGTCACCATCGACAGGCCGATCGGCGACAGGCACAGCTCGCCGACGGACTGGATCCAGTACACCGCGAACAAGGTCCAGAACGGGATCTTGCCGGTGTCCGGCGCGATCAGGTTGATCAGCGCGAACATCAGCAGCAGGAAGGCCAGGCCGTTGAAGATCAGGCCCAGGCCGAACTTGCGCGGGATCGACGGATTGGCCCGGCCCATGCGGATCCAGATCCATGCGATCACCGGCGCCAGGGTGATGATGGCCACCGAGTTCACGCTCTGGAACCACGACACGGGGAATTCCTTGTCGCCGGCCAGCGCCATGAACACGTTCTCGAAGCCGATGCTGCGATCGACGATCTTCTCGGCCAGGAAGTTGAACGAACTGCCGGCCTGCTCGAAGAAGCACCAGAAGAACACGTTGAAGGTCAGGATGATCAGCATCGCGATCACCTTGTCGCGCGGGACCTTACCCTCGCGGATGCCTTCCACCACCAGCATGATGGCCGGCACGATCAGCAGCGCTATCAGGATGTATTGCAGCACCATCGCGTTGATGGTGAGCAGGAAGTAGAAGGTCGGGATCGCGATCAGCGCGGCGCCGGCCAGGACCAGCAAGCTGCGGGTAATGCTGGTCTTGTCGGCCGGCGGCAGGCCGATGCCCTTGAGCTGGGCGCGACCGAACCAGAACCACACCAGGCTGAACAGCATGCCGACGCCCGATGCGATGAACACCACCTTGTAGGCCGGCATATCGTTGATGCCGAACACCTTCTGGGCCAGGTACTGGGTGATCAACGGAGCCAGGAACGCGCCCAGGTTGATGCCCATGTAGAAGATGGTGAAGCCCGAATCGCGGCGCGGGTCGCCCTGCAGGTACAGCTTGCCGACCATGGTCGAGATGATCGGCTTGAACAGGCCGTTGCCGACGATGATCGTGGCCAGGCCGAGCTTGAACATGGTCTCGGTCGGCGAGGCCAGCAGGAACAGGCCGGTCGCCATGATCAAGGCGCCGAGCAGGATCGAGCGCTGGTAGCCGATCAGCTTGTCGGCAATGTAGCCGCCGAAGATCGCCGAGGCGTAGACCAGCGCCAGGTAGGCGCCGTAGAGCTCGTTGGCGGGCTTCTCGAAGCCGGCGTCGCCGCCGTGGAACTGCGCGACGATGTACAACACCATCGCCCAGCGGATGCCGTAGAACGCGAAGCGCTCCCAGAATTCCGACATGAACAGCATCCACAGGGGCTTGGGATGCCCCAGGACCTGCTTGAATTCCGGAATGGGCACTTCGCCCGTCGTCGTTGCGGCTCCGCTCATGCGGTGTCCCCCGTGTGTCGAAACTGAATGAGAATGCCCTTGCCGGCGGCACGGGATCGGGGAGATTTACCGGCTGATGCCGGTCCCGTCAAACCTTTGTGAAGGCGCGCGGGCATTGCTGCGGCGCAGCAACACACTCTTGGTGCCGCGCGCAAATGCATGAATGGGCCCCGGTTTTGCCCAATCCCACCGCTGGGCTTGCCCGTCCGTGGCGGCAACGACGGTCGCAGTCGGTTGGCGACAAGGGCAACGCCCGCTGACCGGCCTGCTTGGAACCCCGTCCGGGGAAAGCCTGCGAACCCGCCGTTGCGCCGAAACTGCCCGCCGAAGCTGCCCGCCAGATCAGGCCGGCGAATCAGGCCGGCGCCGCGGCCAGCGCCTCGCCCAGCAGACGCTCGAACGCGGGATGGGCCGCGCCGAGGCAGCGCACGGCCTCGTCGCGTTCGCACCAGCGCACCTCGTCGTGTTCGTCGGTCTGGCGGTTGTGCGGCTCGCCCTGCCAGGCGGTGACCACGTACAGGTGCAGCCGCCACGGTGCCGGTTGCGCGCCTTCGATGGTCTCCAGGCGCTGCAGGCGGGTCGGGCGGATGCCCACTTCCTCGTCCAGCTCGCGCGTGAGCGCGTCCAGTTCGCTCTCGCCGGCCTCGACATGGCCGCCGAACACGTCCCAGGCCCCGGCCAGCAGTTCGCGATCGGCGGTGCGCCGGCCCAGCAGCACACGGCCGCCGCGGACCAGGAACGCACCGACGCACTCGTGCACCCGCGCGCTCACGGCGGGGTCGATGCGCCGCTGGGGCCGATGCTGGTGCGCACTTCGAACAGCTCCGGGAAGAAGGTCAGTTCCAAGGCCTGCTTGAGGAAGCCCACGCCGCTGGAACCGCCGGTGCCGCGCTTGAAACCGATGATGCGCAGCACCGTGCGCATGTGGCGGAAGCGCCACAGCTGGAACTGGGTCTCGACGTCGACCAGGTCCTCGCACAGCGCGTACTCGCGCCAGTACACGTCGGTGTTCTCGTAGATGCGCTCGAACACCGGCTGCAGCGCCGGATCGGCGACGTGCGGCTGGCGCCAGTCGCGTTGCAGGTGCGAGGCCGGAATCGCGTGACCGAAGCGCGCCAGGTACATCAGGAATTCGTCGTACAGGCTGGGCGCGGACAGCGCGCGCTCGAGTTCGGCCTGGGCATTGGGGTCGTGCGCGAACACCCGCAGCATGCCCTCGTTCTTGTTGCCCAGCATGAACTCGATGGTGCGGTACTGCAGCGACTGGAAGCCCGACGACGGCCCCAAGGTGTCGCGGAAGCCCATGTATTCCGACGGTGTCAGCGTCTCCAGCACCGACCACTGTTCGGTCAGCTGGCGCAGCACCTGTTTGCAGCGCGCGAGCACCTTCTGGCATTGCCAGACCTGATCGTTGCGCAGGTGCTCCAGCGCCGCGCTGAGCTCGTGGATGATCAGCTTCATCCACAGCTCCGAGACCTGGTGCTGGATGATGAACAGCAACTCGTCGTGATGCGGCGGATCGGCACGGCCGTGCTGCGCCGACAGCAGACGGTCCAGCTGCAGGTAGCCCGCATAGGTGATCCGTCCCTGCAGATCGGTGTGGATCCCGGTCTCCAGTTCGCGCTGGTTCTTTTCGACGGTCATCGCGGTTCTCGTTTGGGGGCGCAAAGCGTACCGCAGGGCACGCCATCCGGACGGTCAACCCCCATCACCGTATGGTATGCCGTCATGCACTTGAAATGCCGATTTGTGACGATTGAGGCACAATCTTGCCTGCCCGCGTCAGGGGAGCACTCCTGGGGAATCTTTGGGCGGGCGGTATCCAACGGGGAGAAACATGGACAAGTTCTTAGGCCGCTGCGCGGCCGTGGCTTTGGCGTTCCTGATTTCCGGCGGCGCCCAGGCGCAGGTCGTGATCAGTCAGGTCTACGGCGGAGGCGGCAATTCCGGCGCCACGCTGAAAAGCGACTTCATCGAATTACGCAACAACGGCGCCACGCCGGTCGATCTGAGCGGATGGAGCGTGCAATACGCATCCTCCGCCGGCACCAGCTGGGCGCGCACCGCGCTGACCGGCACGATTCCCGCCGGCGGCTACTACCTGATCAAGCAAGCCGACGGCGCCGGCGGCACCGTCGACCTGCCCACGCCCGACGCGACCGGCACGCTGGCGATGGCCGGCACCGCCGGCAAGGTCGCGCTGGTCAACAACAACGTTTCGCTGAGCGGCGCCTGTCCGGTCGGCGGCGCCACCGTGATCGACTTCGTCGGTTACGGCACCGCCGCCAACTGCTCGGAAACTGCGCCGACCGCGACGCTGACCAACAGCACCGCGGCGCTGCGCAAGAATGACGGCGCCACCGACACCGGCAACAACAGCGCCGACTTCAGCACCGGTGCGCCGACGCCACGCAACACCAGTTCCGAGCCGCCGGAACCGCCGGAGCCGCCGGTCGCGCTGACCATCGCGCAGATCCAGGGCGACGGCCTGCTGTCGCCGCACGACGACAAGCTCGTGATCACCGAGGGCATCGTCACCGCGCGCAAGTTCAACAACGGCTTCTTCCTGCAGGCCGCCAACGACGACGGCAACCCGGCCACCTCCGAAGCGGTGTTCGTGTTCACCGGCGCCGCGCCGCCGGCCAGCGCCGCCGTGGGCAACCGCGTGCGCGTGACCGCCAAGGTCGACGAGTTCACCCCGCCGTCCAACCCGAACCAGCTCAGCATCACCGAACTGGTCTCGCCGACGGTGGAACTGCTGGAAACCGGCCTCGCCCTGCCCGCCGCGGTCGAACTGACCTCGGCCGAGCTCGGCGCCAACGCCACGCCCGGCACGCTCGAACGCTTTGAGGCGATGCGCGTGAGCGTGGCCCAATCGGTCGCGATCTCCGGCAGCGACGGCAGCATCGACGAAGACGACGCCAACTCCTTCAGCGACGGCGTGTTCTACGTGCGTCTGCCGGACGTGGCGGTGCCGTTCCGCGAGCCCGGCATCGGCATCATGGACACCATCCCGATTCCGCCCGGCAAGAACCCGCCGCGTTTCGACACCAACCAGGAACGCTTGATGGTGCGCAGCCGCGGCCAGATCGGCGCCCTGCCGCTGTCGGTGGACGGCCAGGCCGAGATCTCCGGCCTGCTCGGCGTGCTCGACTACTTCGCCGGCACCTGGGCCCTGCTGCCCGACACCGCGACCCCGCCGACCTTCGCCGGCGGCAAGCAGCCCGAAGCGGTGGCCGATGCCGGTTACGAAGACATCACCATCGGCGGCTTCAACCTGCTGCGCTTCTTCGACGAAATCGCCGAGAGCAACGGCGCGCCGACCCTGAAGCCCGAAGCGGTGGAGAAGCGCCTGGGCAAGACCTCGGCCGCGATCTGCCAGTACCTGAAGACGCCGGACATCCTCGGCGTGGTCGAAGTCGAGAACGTCAGCATCCTCGGCCGCCTCGCCGACCGCATCAACGCCAACTGCCCCAGCGCTCCGGGCTACGTGCCCTATCTGGTGTCGGGCAACGATCCGGGCGGTATCAACGTCGGCTTCCTGGTCGCCGCGCGCGACAACGGCGCCGGCCAGCAGCGCGTCGAGGTCGTCGAAGTGGTGCAGTACGGCAAGGACGCGACCTTCGCCAATCCGAACGGCAGCACCGCCCTGCTCAACGACCGCCCGCCGCTGCTGCTGCGCGCGATCGTGCACCAGGACAACGGCGCGTCGTACCCGATCACGGTGATCGCCAACCACCTGCGCTCGCTCAACGGCATCGACGATGTCGCCTCCGGCGGCAACGGCTGGTCCACCGAGGGTGCGCGCGTGCGCGCCAAGCGCGGTGCGCAGGCGGCCTACCTGGCCGGCCTGATCGAGCAGCTGCAGCAGACCAACCCGAACGAGAAGATCGTGCTGGTCGGCGACTTCAACGCGTTTGAGTTCAACGACGGCTACACCGACGTCCTGGGCGTCATCAAGGGCGAGGAAGCCGCCGAAGACCAGGTCCTGACCTACGTCGACAGCCCGCTGACCAGCATCTTCGTCGACGGCTCGCAGCTGATCGCCGATCCGGCCCAGCGCTACTCGTACGTGTTCGAAGGCAACGCGCAGACCCTGGACCACGTGCTGATCAACGAAGCGCTGGTGATGGACAACGTCGGCCTGAGCGTCGACCACGCCCGCATCAACGCCGACTTCGGCGTGTTCCGCTTCGGCGACGCCAGCCAGCCGCTGCGCGTGTCCGACCACGACCCGGTGCGCCTGGTCCTGAGCGTGCCCGGCTTCCGCAGCGCCGATCTGGCGGTGACCGCCGCGGCCAGCCCGGCCAGCGTCCGCGCCGGCCAACCTGCTACCTACACCGCCAGCGTGTTCAACGCCGGTCCGAACGCGGCCGACGCCGCCGCCGTGGCCTTCGTGTTCGACGCCCTGGTGGCGCCGGTCGCGACCGCGCCGGCCGGCTGGACCTGCGCCGCGCCGGTGCAGGATGCGACCACCACCACCGTCACCTGCACCACCGCCAGCCTGGCCTCGCAGGCTTCGGCCTCGTTCTCGCTGAACGTGGTCGCCCCGGCCCTGCCCAGCGGCACCCCGCTGCGCGTGGCGGTGGCGGCGCAGTCGCAGACCCGCGATCCGGCCAATGGCGACAACCAGGCTTCGACCGAGGTCGTCGTCACCACCCTGGCCGACCTGTCGGTGAAGATCGCCGGCGGCGCGCTGCCGGTGCGCAAGGGCGCGATCGCGACCTTCCTGGTCCCGGTAAGCAACGCCGGTCCGGACGCCGCGGCCCAGCCCAAGCTGATCCTGACCGGCAACGTCTCGGTTTCGGCCGCGGCGGTCGCCGCTCCGGCCGGCTGGACCTGCGCCCGCACCTCGGTGCCGACCGGTTTCCGCGCCGAGTGCAGCCGCAACGGCAGCATGAACCGCGGTACCCAGTGGTTCGCGCTGGCGGTGGTCGTACCGGAACGTCCGGCCGTGGGCAGCGTCCTGGAGTTCGGCGCCAGCATCGGCGCCGACACCCCGGACCCGGTCCCCGGCAACAACAGCGACACGATCAGCGTGCCGATCCGCCGCTGATTTCGATAACACGGTGTGACGAGAGGGCGCGGCGCGAGCCGCGCCCTTTTCGTTTTGCGCGGCTCGTTTCGCCTTGGGGTAGGAGCGGCGTAAGCCGCGACCACGAAAATCCGCGCAGCGGCCCATCGGAACCCGGCGGCGCGGGCACGCGAGCTTGCGCGGTCGCGGCTTACGCCGCTCCTACCCCAAAGCCAGCACCGCGGACCGTACGCCCGCGTGCAGTCGCGCCTAATCCTTTCCGCACTTTTTTGCATGCCGCAGCGCGCAACGGCGCTTAACACGCCTTTGGGTATCATCTGGCACACCACGCATCGGCCGCCGCTAGGGCCGCTGCAACAGCGCCAGGTCCGCAGCGAGCCGCACACCGCCGCCTCGGACCCAGCCAGTCTGAACGGTCTGCGCGCCGGCACTGGATCCGGGCGAGACGGTTCGGGCCTCCCCCATCCTTAAGTCAGGACTGCCCGCGATGACCGTCGCCGCGACGTTCGAAATCGAATACCTGCAATACCTCGGCATCGACGGCAAGCCCGTCGCCGAGTTGCCGCCCGCGTTCCGCGACGCCAGCAAGCTGCTGCCGCTGTTCAAGCAGATGCTGTTCGTGCGCGTGTTCGACACCAAGGCGATCGCCCTGCAACGCACCGGCAAGCTCGGCACCTACGCCGCCTGCCTGGGCCACGAGGCCACCCACGTCGGCATCGGCGCCTCGATGCAGCCCGACGATGTGTTCGCGCCGAGCTATCGCGAGTACGGCGCGCAGTTCATGCGCGGCGTGCTGCCGCGCGAAGTGCTGCTGTACTGGGGCGGCGACGAGCGCGGCAACGACTTCTCCGGCCCCAAGAAAGATTTCTCCTGGTGCGTGCCGATCTCGACCCAGTGCCTGCATGCGGCCGGCGCCGCGCTCGCGTTCAAGCTGCGCAAGGAAAAGAACCTGGCGGTGGCCTGCTGCGGCGACGGCGGTTCGTCCAAGACCGACTTCTACGCCGCGCTGAACTCGGCCGGCGCCTACCAGCTGCCGCTGATTCTGTGCGTGATCAACAACGGCTGGGCGATCTCGGTGCCGCGTTCGGCCCAGACCGGCGCCAAGACCCTGGCCCAGAAGGGCATCGCCGGCGGCCTGCACTGCCTGCAGGTCGACGGCAACGACCTGATCGCGGTGATGGAAGGCATGCGCCGCGCCGCCGAGCGCGCGCGCAACGGCGAAGGCGGCAGCGTCATCGAGTTCATGACCTACCGCCTGCACGACCACACCACCGCCGACGATGCCCGCCGTTACCGCGGCGAAGCCGAGGTCAAGGACGCCTGGACCCGCGACCCGGTGCCGCGCCTGCGCGCCTACCTGACCGCGCAGGGCCTGTGGAGCGAAGACGAAGAGAAGGCCTGGGCCGAGGAATGCGGCAAGAAGGTCGACGTCGAGATCAACGCCTACCTGGAAACCCCGGTGCAGCCGGTCGAGGCGATGTTCGACTACCTGTACGCCGATCCGCCGCCGGATCTGCTCGCGCAACGTGCGGCCGCGCTGGCCCTGGAGGGTCGTCGATGAACGTCGATACCAAAGTGAAGGTCGAGACCGCCAACACCGTGGCCGCACCGGTCGCGATCACCCTGATCGAAGCCATCACCCAGGCCCTGGCCTATGAGATGCGCGCCGACGACACCGTGCTGGTGCTGGGCGAGGACGTGGGCGTCAACGGCGGCGTGTTCCGCGCCACCGCCGGCTTGCAGCAGCAGTTCGGCTCCGAGCGCGTGCTCGACACGCCGCTGGACGAAACCACCATCGCCGGCCTCACCGTCGGCCTGGCCGCGCAGGGCATGAAGCCGGTCGCCGAATCGCAGTTCGACGGCTTCGTCTACCCGATGGTCGACCACATCATCTGCCACGCCGCGCGCTTCCGTTACCGCACCCGCGGCCGTCTGCATTGCCCGATGGTGCTGCGCGTGCCGTGGGGTGGCGGCATCCGCGCGCCGGAACACCACAGCGAAGCCAACGAATCCATCTTCACCAACGTGCCCGGCCTGCGCGTGGTCATGCCGTCCTCGCCGGCGCGCGCCTACGGCCTGTTGCTGGCCGCGATCCGCGATCCGGATCCGGTGATCTTCATGGAGCCCAAGCGCATCTACCGCCAGTACAAGGAAGTGGTCGCCGACGACGGCGAAGCGCTGCCGCTGGACGTGTGCTACGTGCTGCGCGACGGCAGCGACGTGACCCTGGTCAGCTGGGGCGCGCAGATCAAGGAAGCGCTGGAAGCCGCCGACAAGCTCGCCGCCGAGGGCATCAGCGCCGAAGTCATCGACGTCGCCACGCTGCGTCCGCTGGACTTCGCCACCATCGCCGAATCGGTGAGCAAGACCGGCCGCTGCGTGATCGTGCACGAGGCGCCCAAGACCGCCGGCTTCGGCGCCGAGATCGCCGCGCGCCTGGCCGAGGAGTCGATGTACGACCTGCTCGCGCCGGTCGAACGCGTCACCGGCTACGACACCCACATCCCGCTGTTCCGCCTGGAAATGAAGTACCTGCCCAGCGTGGAACGCATCGTCGCCGCGGCCAAGCGCGCGCTGGCGGCGGGCTGAGCCGCGGGCGATGCGCCGCGCCCGCGTCGTCGTCGGCCACCGCGTGCCGGATCGGTCGCCGATCCGGATCGAGCGCGGCCAGCGCGTGACCCTGGGCGACCGCGACCGCGACTGGCCGCAGTTCGTCTGGACCGTGCTGGCCGAAGGCCACGGCGGTTGGGTGCCGGCAGCGCTGTTCGACGGCGAGCACGGCCCCGCCACCGCGCTCAGCGATTACGACACCCGCGAACTGGCCGCGCAGACCGACGAAGTGTTGACCCTGCACTACGAGCTCGCGCAGTGGTGGTGGGCCGAGAACGATCGCGGCGAGCAGGGCTGGATTCCGGCGCGCGCGCTGGACATCTTCGATGAGGCATCGCCATGACCGAAGCCGCTCACGATCCGATTCCAAGCCGCACGACCAAGCACGATGCGATCAACCTGTCCGACAAGCTCGCCCGCTTCAGCGAGCACTGGTCGCCGCGGGTGATCGCCGAGATGAACGACTACCAGTTCAAGCTGGTCAAGCTGCAGGGCGAATTCGTCTGGCATACGCACGAACACACCGACGAGGTGTTCATGGTCGTGCACGGGCGCATGCAGATCGGCTTCCGCGATCACGACGTGGAGCTGGGCGAAGGCGAGATGTACGTGGTCCCGCGCGGGGTCGAGCACATCACCCGCGCCGAGCAGGAATGCCATGCCTTGATCATCGAGCCGCGCGGCGTGGTCAACACCGGTCAGGCCGGCGGCGAGCTGACCGCGCAGAACGACGTGTGGGTCTGAACCTTATCCGCCCGCCGGCCCGAGCCGACGGCGACCGCATAACCAACGAGACGATCGAACCATGACCGACACGAAAACCTTCCTGCTCCCCGACCTCGGCGAAGGCCTGCCCGACGCGACCATCGTCGAATGGGCGGTGAAGGTCGGCGACACGATCCGCCTCGACGACACCCTGGTGTCGATGGAAACCGCCAAGGCCGTGGTCGAAGTGCCCTCGCCGGTCTCGGGCAAGGTGCTGAAGCTGGCCGGCGCCGCCGGCGATATCGTCGTCACCGGCACCATGCTGGCCGAGTTCGAACTCGATCCCAGCCAGCCTCAGCGCGCTGATGGCCAGGACACCGGTCACCACCACGGCGGCGGTCATGCCGCGCCCGCAGCGCCCGCGCCGCAAGCCGAGGCCTTGCCGGCCAAGGCCGCCGAGGGCGAACGCGCCGACAGCGGCACCGTGGTCGGAGCGATGCAGTCCTCCGACGCGGTGCGCAGCGAACAGGCGGTCGCGGTCGGCGGAGTCAAGGCCATGCCGGCGGTACGGGCGCTGGCGCGCAAGCTCGGCGTCGACCTGGCGCGCGTGCGCGCGACCGGCGCCGAGGGCGTGGTCACCGGCGACGACGTCAAACGCGCCGCCGCCGACGGCAGCGCGGTCGCAGGCGCCGCACCGGCACCGCGCGCCGCCGATCGCGCCGCGGCAGCCGCACCCGCGCAGGCCGCCGCGCCCGCACGCAGCGCGCTGTCGGCCACCGGCCGCCCGATGCGCACCCAGCCGCCGGGCGTCAGCGTCAGCGGTCAGCCGGAACAGCTCAAGGGCGTACGCCGCAACATGGCGCGGGTGATGGCCGACGCGCACGCCAAGGTCGTGCCGACCACGCTCAGCGACGACGCCGACATCCACGCCTGGGCGCCGGGCAACGACATCACCGGACGCCTGGTGCGCGCCATCGTCGCCGCCTGCAAGACCGTACCCGCGCTCAACGCCTGGTTCGACGGCGACAAGCTCACCCGCACCCTGCACCCGCACGTCGACATCGGCATCGCGGTGGACACCGACGACGGCTTGTTCGTGCCGGCGCTGCGCAACGCCGACGTGCTCGACGCGCGCGGCGTGCGCGAAGCGGTCAACCGCCTGCGCGCGCAGGTCGAGGACCGCAGCATTCCGGCCTCGGAACTCAGCGGCTACACGATCTCGCTGTCCAACTTCGGCATGTTCGCCGGCCGCTACGCGACCCCGGTGATCGTGCCGCCGACCGTGGCCATCGTCGCCGCCGGCAAGGGCCGTCACCAGATGACCCCGGTGATGGGCGGCTTCGAATCGCACAAGGTGATTCCGCTGTCGCTGACCTTCGACCACCGCGCCTGCACGGGCGGCGAAGCCGCGCGCTTCCTCAAGGCGATGCTGGACGATCTGGCGCGTCCGGCTTGATCGCATCGGCGCGAGCACCGCTCACTCACACGCGCGAGCACGGCGCGTCGTGAGCCTGCTCGCGCTGACACCGATGCTGCGCACGCCCGACCTGCCGGCATCGATCGCGTTCTACACCGACGTCCTGGGCTTGCAACGCCAGGGCGGCGGCGCCGACGAGGGCTGGGTCGCGCTCGCGCGCGACGGCATCGAACTGATGCTCAGCGGCCTCAACGCGCACGAAGGCGACACGGCGCCGGCGTTCACCGGTTCGCTCTATCTGCGTACCGACGATGTCGACGGCTGGTGGCGCAGGCTCCAGGACACGGCGCGCGTGTGTTATCCGATCGACGTCTTCGGCTACGGCATGCGCGAGTTCGCCGTCTACGACAACAACGGCTACCTGCTCCAGTTCGGGCAGCCGATCGCCGCCCACGACGAGGCCACTCCATGACCCACCGCAGCCGCCTGGCCGGTTTCATCATCGATTGCGAGACCGGCGACGTCGACCGCGCCGCCGGTTTCTGGAGCAACGCGCTCGGTCTGCCGCTGGGCGAGGCCTACGACGACGACGGCGCCAGCTACGTCGAGCTGCGCAACGCGCCGGGCGAGTTGCACGTGGAAGTGCAGAAGGTGAACCACGCCTCACGCGTGCACCTGGACATCGAAACCGACGATGTCGACGCCGAAGCCGCGCGCCTGGAACGCCTCGGCGCGAAGAAGATCAAGTTCGTCAAACGCTGGTGGGTGATGGAAGCGCCGACCGGCCACCGTTTCTGCGTGGTGCGCATGAAGCACCCCGAACGCGGCGCCCCGCCCAAGGTCTGGGACTGATCGCATCGGCCGCAGTCGCCCCTCCGGCGCGCGCCGGCAGCGAGGTTGGCCTGCGCCGGTTCAAACGGTGCCGATTCAAGCCGCGGCGCTTTCAAGCCGCCGCGCTCTCCGCCGTGATCGGATCGATCACCCGCCTCACCTGCGCTACGTTCGTGACCGGAAAACCGCCGAGCTCACCGTGGCGACGAATGCTGGCCTCGTCGGGCGCGATGTAAACGCAGTAGATCTTGTCGTCGGTCACGAACGACTCCTGCCACTGCACCTTCGGCCCCAGGCCATCCAGCACCTCGCAGGATTTACGTGCGATCGATTGCAGCTCGGCGCCGCTGAGCGCGCCAGCGCCGACCAGTTCGCGTTCGATGATGTATCTGGGCATGACACGCCCTCGGAAGTGCGTGCTCGACGTCCGTTGTCCGGCTACGCGGACTGCGATCGCGGCCCGGCTCCGCCTGCCGCCGCCTGCGCCTGAGCGCAAATGCAGTCTGCGCCCGCACTCGCGGGCCGGCAAGCGTCACTCGCGCTGCGGGGTATCGTCGGCGACCACGCGGTCGCGACCCAGGTTCTTGGCCCGGTACAGGGCCTGATCGGCGCGGTCGAATACGCGCTCGGGCGTGTCGCGACCGGGTTCGCCCGCGGCCAGCCCCACCGACACCGACAGCGCGAACGGCAGCGACGAGCGCGCCACCCGTTCGCGAATGCGTTCGGCGATTTCGAAGGACTGCGCCAGGCGCGTGTCCGGCAGCACGATCAGGAACTCCTCGCCGCCGTAACGCACGGCGATGTCGCCTTGACGCACCGAGGACGCGACCGCGTCGGCCACCGCGCGCAGGGCACGATCGCCGAGCAGGTGGCCGTAACGGTCGTTGACCAGCTTGAAGTGATCGACGTCGAGCAGCAGCAAGGCATAGGGCGCGCTTTCCAGGCGACGTATCGCTTGCGGACTGTCGCGCAGCTGCGCCAGCGCGGCGCGATTGAGCAGCCCGGTCAGGGCGTCGTGACTGGCGCTGTATTGCAGCTCGTCGTGGCGACGCTGCAGATCGGCCTGCGCGTCCTCGAGCCGGCGCGCGAAAGCTTCGCGTTCGTTGAGCAGGCGCCGCTGCTCCAGCGCATAACGGCGCAGTTCGAGCAGGTGCTGGGTCTGTCGCGCCAGCACTTCCAGGCCGTCGCGCTGGGCCGGACGCAACTCGCGCGGCTGGCTGTCGAGCACGCAGATCGTACCCAGCGCGTGGCCGTCGGGGCTCATCAGCGGTACGCCGGCGTAGAAGCGCAGCGGACGGCCTTCGATGCTGACCACGCGAGTGCTGAAGCGCGGATCGTCGGCGACGTCGCGCACGATCAAGGTCTGGCCCGGGGTGCGGATCGCGTGATCGCAGATCGCCAACGCGCGCGGCGTCTGCGACTGGTCCAGTCCGACGCGCGCCTTGAACCATTGGCGGTCGCGATCGATCAACGAGATCGCGGCGGCCGGCGCGTCGCACAGCGTCGCGGCCAAGCGCACGAGGTCGTCGTAGGCTTGTTCGGAAACGGTGTCTACCACCGCGTAGGCGTCGAGCGCATCCTGGCGCTGAGCCTCGTCGGCGGGCGCCGGAACGGCGCGTAGGCGGGCAAAGGACATGGGGGGTACCGGGGAGACCCTTGCAGGCTACCGTCCCGGGAAACGCCGTCTTGTGACCGCCCTCACAGCTGCCGGGCCGGTAACGGACCGGTTAAGCCAGGAGTCGTTCAGGCAACTGAACCCGCGCCCGATCGGGCCAACCGGGCCGCCGGCGTCCGGTCCAGCCAGACCTCCAGTCCCTGGGCATTGAGTTCGATGTCCACCCCCAGCAGCGCCCGCACCTGCTCGGCATCCATCGCACTGCCGTGCGCGGCCGCGCGCGCCACGTACAGCTCGCCCAGCGAGGCGACCAGGCGCGCGTGGCGGTCCGCGTGGCCGTCGGCCGCACGCGCCAGCGCAACCATCGCATCGATCTGCACCAACAGATCGTCGGCGAGCCGGGCGACGTCGCCGACCGGGCCGTAATGCGTGAGCCGCATGGCCTGCGGTTCGCGCGCGAGCAGCTTGCGGATCGAAGCCTGCAGCGCTTCGGGTTCGAACTGCACCGGCGTGCTGGTCGGAATCGCGAAGGCACCGCGCGCGCTGTCGAACTCGCGATAGGACAGGCCGAAGGTGTCGCCGGTGAACCAACTGCGGCTGCGCTCGTCCCACAGACATAGGTGATGGCGGGCGTGGCCGGGCGTGTCCACGCACAGCAGCGGGCGACCGGCCAGATCGATGACATGACCGTCGCCGGCCACGACCACCCGCTCGGCCGCGACCGGCAGGATCTCGCCGTAGCTGCGCGCGATTTCCTCCGCGCCGTAGACTGCGGTGGCGCCGGCGACCAGACGCGAAGGATCGATCATGTGCGGCGCGCCGCGCGGATGCACCGCCAGGCGCGCGTTCGGCAGCCGCCGCATCAGCGCACCGGCGCCGCCGGCGTGATCGAGGTGGACGTGGGTCAGGATCAGCCAGTCCACATCGGCCGGCACCAGCCCCTGCGCCTCCAGCGCGGCGAGCAGCGCCGGCACCGAATGCTGGGTGCCGCAATCGACGAAGGCAGCGCGGCCTCGCTCGACGATCAGATAGGCGGCATCGAAGGCCGGGCGATGGAAACCGGTATCGATGGTGACGATGCCGTCGGTCATGGGCGCAGGTCCGCTAGCGGTGGAGCGTCCAGTCTAGGTCGCCCACCCGCGATTGGCGACGATGTGGGCTCGCCGCACGCGCTCGCGCATGCACGGCCTTAGCCCTTTCCCGTCTGCGGGAGAGGGCTTGGGTGAGGGCCGCTCCCAGTGCCTGACGCGCCTCAGCCTTCCTCGACCGCAAACTGCGCCAGCGCCTCGATCACCTCGGCCAACTCCACGCCTTCGTGCAGGTGCCCGATCAGCTCTTCGCCCGCATGCACCGCCGCGGCTTCCGCGCCATGCAAGGCAGCGCCGCCTTCCTGTTTGAGACGTCCGATCAACTGGCCGGCGGTCCGCGCCGACTCGTGCCCGACACTCTGCAGCAGCACGCGGTCGCCATCGACCAGCTTGAAGTAGAACTTGCCGTCGCTCTCGCGGTACTGCTTGAAGGTCGGCGTCGCGCTCTTGACGGTCTTCTTAGTCCCGCCCGCGACCACCTGCGACAGATCGCGCAAGCCGACCGCCGCACGCAGGGTCTGCATGAACGGCACACCGTGGGTCGCGCGCACGCGCTGCGCGCCGTCGCGCAGGATGGCCTCGATTTCGGCCGGCTTGGCGATCAGCGCCTCGTACTTCTCGCGCAGCGGCGCTACTTCGGCGTCGATGCGTTCGAACAGCGCCTGCTTGGCCTCGCCCCAGGCGATGCCGTCGGCGAACGCGCCGCGCATTTGCTCGGTCTCGGCGCCGCTGGCGAAGGCCTGGTACAGCTGGAATACGTTGGAAGCGTCGGCGTCCTTGGGCTCGCCGGGCGCGCGCGAATCGGTGACGATGGAATAGATCAGCTTCTTCAGCGTCTCGCGCGGCGCGAACAACGGGATGGTGTTGTCGTAGCTCTTGCTCATCTTGCGGCCGTCCAGGCCCGGCAAGGTCGCCACGTGCTCCTCGATCGCCGCTTCCGGCAGCACGAAATGCTCGCCGTACAGATGATTGAAACGCTGGGCGAAGTCGCGCGCCATCTCGATGTGCTGAACCTGGTCGCGGCCCACCGGCACCTTGTGCGCGTTGAACACCAGGATGTCGGCGGCCATCAGCACCGGGTACATGAACAAGCCGGCGTTGATCGCGGCGTCGTCGTCCTCGCCTTCGGCGCGGTTGCGGTCGACCGCGGCCTTGTAGGCGTGGGCGCGGTTGAGGATGCCCTTGCCGGCGACGCAGGTCAGGAACCAGGCCAGTTCGGGGATCTCGACGATCTCGCTCTGGCGATAGAACCAGACCTTGTCCGGCTCCAGCCCGCAGGCCAGCCAGGACGCGGCGATCTCCAGCGTCGAGCGCTGCACTCGTTCGGGCTCCTGCACCTTGATCAGCGCGTGCAGGTCGGCGAGGAAATAGAAGCTTTCCACGCCCGGCGTGCGGCTGGCGGCCACCGCCGGACGGATCGCGCCGACGTAGTTTCCGAGATGGGGGGTGCCGGACGTGGTGATGCCGGTCAGGACGCGGGTCGGGGTCATTGCGGGCCAGGATGGAGCATGGCCGCCCAGTTTACCCGCTGAATTCGGCCGCCGCGGCCGGCCCCGCCGGGGGCGCGAACCTGAGCGCCCGCTAACGTGCCAGCCGCGCGCGAACCCGCTTAACCCCACGGCCGGTGTCGGTGCGTTCGCAGCAGTGCCCACACCGGAGAACCCGCCATGTTCCGCTCCCTCGTATTGCTGGTCGGCGCCCTGATCGCCGCCACCGCCTGCGCGCCGCTGTCCGCGCGCCCCCTGGTCGACGTGTCCGTGATCGATCGCGACTCGGGCGACTGGCTGCCCGCCTACCCGCACCGCGGCCAGCAGTGGATCGCCGGCGCCCCCGGCCACCGCTACGCCGTGCGCCTGACCAACACCAGCGATCAGCGCGTGCTGGTGGTGCTGTCGATCGACGGCGTCAACGCCGTGACCGGCCAGAACGCGCATCCCTCGCAGGCCGGCTATGTGCTGGAGCCCTGGCAGAGCACCGAGATCAACGGCTGGCGCAAGTCGCTGGAGGACGTCGCCCAATTCGTGTTCACCGATCTGCCCGACAGCTACGCCGCGCGCACCGGCCGGCCCGACAACGTCGGCGTGATCGGTGTGGCCGTGTTCCAGGAAGCGCGTCCGGTCTACCGCTACGACTATCCGGCGCCGATCGCACGCGGCGGGCGCGAACTCGAGCGTCGCCAGCGCGCCGGCAACGACGCCGCCAAGTCCTCAGCGCCGGCTGCGGCCGAAGCGGCCAGCGACGCGATGGCCACGCAATCGATCGGCACCGGTCACGGCATGCGCGAATGGTCGCCGGTATCGCAGACCGGTTTCGTGCGCGCCTCGCGCTCGCCGTCTCAGGTCAGCCAGTTGCGCTACGACGACTACGACACCCTGGTCGCGCGTGGTGTGCTGCCGCGTTACCCGCGTTATCCGGGCTACCGCAACGACGAACCGCGCGCGTTCCCGAGCGGCTTCGTCGCCGACCCGCCGCGCTGGTGAACGCAAACGAATGGGCCGGGTTCGCACCCGGCCCATTCATCGGTGGTCCTGCCGCCTGCGCGCCCGGATCGGCGCTACAGCCGGCTCAGTCGGTCGAGATCGTCAGTTCAAGGTCTTCTCGAAGTCGCGCACTTCCTTCTCGGCGCGGTCGCGCTCCCAGCCGTAACGCTCCTGCAGCTTGCCGGCGAGATATTTGGAATCGCCCTGCGCTACGTCGAACACGTCATCGGTGAGGTCGCCCCACTTAGCCTGGGCCTGGCCCTTCAGCTGCGTCCACTTGCCCGCGATGATGTCTTTGTTCATGAGTCAGTCCTCGATCTCGTTTGGGGGTGACGATGCCCTGCTGTCGGCATCGTTCGCGCAGCATCGCAAGAACGACATTCGCACAAGGTCGCGATTGCGTTATGCGTGCCTTGATGTCGGTGAATGCGATGAACGCTTCAGCTGCGCAGGGTGCCCCCCAGATGAATGCGCGCGACGAAACGACGCGAAGAAGGCGAAACAAAAAAGAAAGGCCGGATCGCTCCGGCCTTTCCGATTCGCGAAAACCGCGGCGCGATTATTTGCCGTCGCGCACTTCCTCGGCCTTTTCTTCGACCTTTTCGCCGGCCTTCTGTACGTCCTTGCCGGCGCCGGCAACGGTGTTGCAGGCGGTCAGGGTGCCCATCGAAAACAGGGCGAGCAGCAACAGGGCAGTCAGACGCTTCATTGAATTCTCCTTGGTCGGTAGAACCGGTCGGTAACCCGTTCGGACGCGTTGTCCAGCGGCGCGACCTTGACGAAATGAGACTTGAGACGGCGTGAAGCCGGTGTGGAATCGCCTGTTTTCCACCTGCCGCGGTTCATCCGGTGACGGGTCGCGTTCAGTCGCGCATCAGCGTCGACTTGCCGAACAGGCTCTCGACCAGATCCACCGACAGCTTCGCGGTGCGGTTGCGCTTGTCCAGCACCGGGTTGAGCTCGACGATGTCCAGCGAGGCCAGGCGGCCGCTGTCGGCGATCATCTCCATCACCAGCTGGGCTTCGCGATAGTTCGGACCGCCCGGCACCGTGGTGCCCACACCCGGAGCGATGCTGGGGTCGAGGAAATCGACGTCGAAGCTGACATGCAGATGGGTGTTGTCGTCGATGCCTTCCAGCGCCTCCTCCATCACCCGCTTCATGCCGATCTCGTCGATGTAGCGCATGTCGTACACGTCCAGGCCGTGTTCCTTGATCAGCTGCTTCTCGCCCGGATCGACCGAGCGGATGCCGATCTGACGGATGTCTTCGGCGCGCATCGCCGGCGCTTCGCCACCCAGCGTGGTCAACGCCTCCGGACCGATGCCGCACAAACAGGCGACCGGCATGCCATGGACGTTGCCCGAGGGCGTGACCTGGCTGGTGTTGAAGTCGGCATGCGCATCCAGCCACAGCACGCGCAGCTGCTTGCCGGTTTCGCGGCAGTGGCGCGCGACGGCGGTAATCGAACCCAGGCCCAGGCAGTGATCGCCGCCGAGCAGGATCGGCATGCGCCCATCGCGCAGTTCCGCTGCGACCGCGTCCATCACCAAGCGGTTCCAGGCCACCACTTCGGGCAGATGGCGGTAGCCGTCGACCGGCTTCTGCCAGGGATTGCGCGGACCGTCGAGGTTGCCGCGGTCCACCACGTCGACACCGCGCTTGACCAGGGCCTCGCCGAGACCGGCGATGCGCAGGGCTTCCGGCCCCAGCCGTGCGCCGCGGTGTCCGGCGCCGACATCGGTGGGCGCGCCGATCAAGGAAACCGGGGGATAGGTACGACTCATAGAGAATCCTCTGGCCGCGCTGGCTGACGGACGAGCGACGGCATCGATAGGTGAACGCGGACGATGCCCGCGGCACCGCGCGATCGCCGCAACAGGGCCGCTGCGGCCGCCGACGATGCCGGCATTCTAATCCTTCTGCGATACCCTGACCCGGCGTCGCGATCCGGAAGTTCGGGCGGCCATCGCCGGCGCCGGCCGGTCGGTCGCCGGCGCCGACATCCGGAGCGCAGATCCCGGTTTCGGGCCATCTAGTCGCACAATGACGAAGGATCGACTATGGCTTGCACCCGATAGGTGTTGCGCCCCGCCTTCTTGGCCTCGTAAAGCGCCGAATCCGCTGCGGACATCAATGTCGCAACGTCGATTGGCGCGCTCGAGTAGGCGATCCCGACGCTGGTCGTGACATCCAGGCGCTGGTCATCGACCGCTATCGGGACTTGCATCGCCTGGATCAACTTTCGCGCTATGACCTCCGCCGCTTCCGGCAACATCGCGTCCTCGACGACGACCGCGAACTCGTCGCCGCCCAGGCGCGCCACCAGATCGGTACTGCGCACGCTGCCGAGCAGCCGTCGCGCGAAGACGCGCAGGATCTCATCCCCGGCGGCATGGCCATGGTTGTCGTTGACACGCTTGAAATGGTCGACGTCGAGATACATCAATGCGACCGGAAATCCCTGACGCCTCATCTTCCTCAGCGTGAGCGAGAGGTACTCGTCGAACTGACGCCGATTCGCTACGTCCGTGAGCGTGTCGACCCGGGCCAGGCGCTCCAGTTCCAACCTGCTTTCCTCAAGCGCCCGCTCAGCGACGACACGCCGGGTCACGTCGCGGCCGGCGTAGATGATGTCCAGCTCACCGGCCCTGTCCGCGCTGGGAATCGGCCGCGTGACCGCCTCGACCCAGACGTAGTGACCGTCCTTGTGGCGCACGCGATAAATCGCGATCTTGGCTTGGCCCGATGCGATGATCTCCGCCATGGCGCTCATCTGGCGGTCGCGATCGTCCGGGTGGACGAGGTCCCAGCGTGAGCCGAGCATTTCGTCGGGCGACCAGCCCAGAATGTCCTTGGCCGAAGGCGATACGTAGAGCCGCTCGCCATCGGCGCGCATGCGCACGATCACATCGTGAGAATAGTCCGCGAGCATGCGATAGCGATGCTCGCTCTCGCGTACGCGGGCGGTCAGTCGCTTGCGCTCGGCCATGGCCAAGGCGACCGGAATGGTCATCAGGCAGCCGCCTGCGATATAGAGCTGCAGCAGCGCGATGCGTCCCGTGGCGCCGATGTCCTGCACCAGCCAAAGCGGCCCCCGGCCCATGCTCGTGGCGACGCTTCCCACGATCGCGAGCAGGATCACTCCGGCGGCTACGCCCGCGAAACGGTGCCGGAACGCCCCCAGCAGCAGCGGGGGATAGGCCATGAACAGCACAGGATAGCGGGAACAGAAGACGGCGATGCTGACTCCGGCGAGCAACAGCATGCTGGCGAGAAAGGCCCAACGCCGGCCGGGCGCGCCGGCGAAATCGAGGCCTTCGCGAAGCACCACCAACGTGGACGTCGCGACGATCACCATGCCCACGACATGCGCGGCGAACCAGCTGATGAAGTTCATCGCCAGTGAATTGCCGCGTATGGCCGACGTGATCGACGCCCCCAGCAGGCCGGACACGCCGCAGGCTACTAGCGTACTGGCGATGGCGATACCGCCCAGACTGATCCAGCGCTTCGGATCGCCCACGTCGGGCACCAAGCGCCTCACGACGCCGGCGACGATGAGCACTTCGATGAGATCGCTGATGCCCATCGACGCGGCATGCAGCGGCGAATAGCCGGCGACGAGGTGCGCGGCGATATCGGCCGCCAATCCCTGCAGTACGTAGCCCCGCCATATCGAAGTGGGTCTGGCCAACAGCCAGCCGGTGAAGATGCCGTTGCCTATCCAGATTGCGGCCAACTCTCCGGGGCCGCGCGCCAGCGTGAGCGACAACCAAGCCGTGATCCCGACCAGTAGCGCCATGGCCGTTCGGTCGATCCAGGGCCGCTGCGGCGACGTCAAGAAACTGTTCACGCCGACCTCTCTTCCAGAGAGCTGCCGGCTACCCTAGCCTTGAGGCGTGTGACGGCAGGTGAAAGCCCTTTGGGAGCCGCATGACCGCCGCTTTCACTCTGCGAGGTGGCGCGATCTCCGTCCAATGGAGACCTTCTCCGCCGAACGGGCGACGCGCGGCCGCCATGTTCTGCATCGCCATCGCGGGCGGACCGGCGTTGGACGCCGCGATGACTTCCGACGGAAGCGCAACCATCCTGCTGAGCCCGATGTGGCCCGACTGGGCGTGCGGCATCGGGCGCCATGACACGCCTCGGCGACTCAGCCATAAAAAACCCCGCATATCGCGAGGTTCTCATTTGCCCGGAGACGCGGCGAGATATCTATGGGATCGCCTATGGTGCCGGCAGTCAGAATCGAACTGACGACCTACCGCTTACAAGGCGGTTGCTCTACCAACTGAGCTATGCCGGCGATTGCGCCATTCTATCCCGCGCGCGAGCCCGATGGCGGGCTTTGGGCGATATGGGATCGGGACGCCGCGGCGCGGATCAACGCATCTTGGTGCAGTCCAGACTGCGGCGCTGGATCGCGATCGCGGCCTGGGCGGCATCGGGATCGAAGCCTTCGCCCGCGGCCACGTCCAGCCAAGTGCTGGCGCGCGCGTCGCCCAGCGGTTCGGCCTGGGCGGCGAAACCGGCGGCATTGAGGCTCTGCGCGCGTTTGCGGGCGGCGTCCTCGGTGCGGTAGCGGCCGAGCGCGATCGCATTGGCCTCGGCACCGTCGGCGACCACGAAGTAATCGTTGAAACCGGCCGCGGCGATGCGTTGCGCCAACGCTTGCGCCTGTTCGCGCGAGGGCTGCGGCGGTAGCAACACGCGCCAGCCGCGCGCGGGCGCGGTGCGCTGTTCGCGCATCGCGATGCGCTGCGCCAGCGGCTGCAGGTATCGGCGCGCAGACGACGCCATATCTGCGTTCTCGAATGGGCCGAAGCTGTAGCAGCGCGTGGTTTTGGCAAGCGGTGCGGAGGTTTCGGCGACGGGCGCTTCGGTCACGGCGGCAACCGGCGGCGGCGCGGGTGCGGGCGGCGGTGTCGCTGCAGCGGTGCTCGGCGGCGGTGCGGTGGCGTCGCGCAAGGCCGCGGCCGATGCCTTCGGCGCCGTGGATTCGGCAACCGACCGGGCCGGCGCATCGCGTTCGGCCAACAGTTGCAGGCGCGCCACGCCCAGCTGCGATGCGCCGGGCGCTGACGACGCCGGCGGCGTGCGCAGTCCCCACCACGCGGTCACGCCGAGGTTGAGCATCAACAACAGAACGAGCAGCGCGCGGACCAGCATGGCGCGATTCTAAGCCGACCAGCTCACGCGCTCACGGTTCGCGCGCGGATCGGACGCGCACGTTGCGACGCGCGTCATATTCGCCGTGTGCATTGACGCATCGCGGTGACATTCGTCATGCCGGCGTTGTCGCAACGGCGACATCGGCTGGCACACCCGGCTCGACGCTCACCCGCAGCGCCCCGGCGATACGTCCGGACCGAAGCTCGCACCCGCGGACGAAGTATCGGCATGGACGCATCCGCGTCGATGCCTGCGTATCGATTCGAACGATCGGGCGGGTTCGCGCGTCTTCGCCCGAATCGCTACGCCGCGATCAGTTCGCCGGGGGCGCCGGCGCGGCTTCCGCACTAGCGACGGCAGGCAATGCCTGCGCGATGGTCGCCGCCGGAAGCGCCGGCTTGGCGGCGATACGCGGCCGCGGCCCGGTTTCGCCGACCAGCCGCAAGGGCGCGACTCCGGACAGAACCGTCGCGGCCGCGGCGGGCGCCGGAGCGCGCTGCCACCACCACACGGCGACGCCCAGGTTCAGCACCAGCAACAGGACGATCAGGGCGCGCAGCAGCATGGCCGTATCCGGACGTGACGTACGGCCCGATTCTAGGCAGGAAGCCCGGCCGGCGGCACGCGCGAGGTGCCTGGACGGCGCCTCGCGGGGATCAGGCGGTGGCGCCGGCCGATGCCGCGTCGGCCGGATCGGTCGCGACCCGCTCCACCGCGGCCCAGATCGCCAGCCCGTCCAGCACCAGGGTCGGGGCCAGGGCGGCCGCGACCAGGTGCCGATGCAGGGCTTCGGCACCGCCACCGTGCAGGAGCAGCCGCGGCGGCCCACCCAGGCGCTGCCGGGCGGCATCGAGGCTGCGTTCGATCAGGGCCAGCGCCGCGCCGTCGCAGCCCGAGGCCAGGGCGTCTTCGGTGTCGGTTGCGAAATCGACGTAGTCGCCGCCGGTTTCCGGCAGTTGCGAAGCTCGCGCGTGCAGCGCCTCGCGCATCAGGGTCGGCGAGGGTGCGATGCGGCCGCCGAGATGGCGGCCGTCGGCATCGATCAGGTCCACGGTCAACGCGGTGCCGACGCCGCAGACCAGCGCCGCGCCTTCGCCGCGTGCGTGCGTACCCAGCAGCGCCAGGAAGCGGTCGACGCCGAGCTTGCGCGGGTCGGCATAGGCGATACGGACCTCGCCCAGGCGCGACTGGGTGCGCGCGATCGCGATCCGCGCGCAGCGCGCGGTCAAGGCCTCCAGCACCGCCAGACGCAGGCTGGGCGAGGCCACGCTGGCCAGGTAGGCGACGTCGATGCGTTCGGGCAAGGCCTGCGCGAGCGCGGCGGCGACGTCCTCTTCGCGGTGCGACAGCGCCACGGCTTCTCCGGGGCGGCCGTCCGCGCGCAGCGGCGCGCACTTGAGGCGGGTGTTGCCGAGATCGAACAGCCAGACGCTCATGCGCTCGCTCCGGGCGCGCGGCGCACGCTGACTTCGCCGGCATGGAAATTCTGCATCGTGCCGTCGTCCAGGCGCAGGCGCAGGGCACCGTCGTCGGCCAGGCCGATCGCGACGCCGTCCTGACGCTGGCCGTTGCCGCCGAGCACCGCGACCGCCGCACCTGCTAGCGCGTCCAGCGCAGCATAGCGCGGCAGGAACGGCGCCAGGCCGGCGCCATCGAATTCGTCCAGCGCCGGCAGCAGGCGCGCCAGCACCGCGGCCGCGACCGCATCGCGCGCGGGCGCGACACCATCGCCAAGCGAATTCAGATCGCACCAGGGTTGATCGATGGCGGCCGCCGCGGCTGCCGGCATGCGCACGTTGAGGCCCAAGCCGATCACTGCGCGCGCCGGGCCAGCGTGTTCGCCGCCGCCCTCGACCAGCAGCCCGCCGAGTTTGCGCAGCCCTTGCGGGTCGAACACGACCAGGTCGTTCGGCCATTTCAGGCGCACGCCCTCGTAGCCCAGACCATGCAAGGCTTCGACCGCGGCGATGCCGGCGACCAGACTCAGCCCTCCCAGCCGCGCCAGCCCGCCGCCGAAATTGCGCGACAACGACAGATACAGATGCGCGGCCAACGGCGAGGCCCATTCGCGCCCGCGACGGCCGCGGCCGCCGGTCTGGCGCTCGGCCAACAGCACCGCGGCGCCCTGGGCAGGCGTGGTCCGGCGCAGCAGTTCGCTGTTGGTGGAATCGATGCTCCAGGCGACTTCGATCTGGGCCAGACGCGCACGTTCGCTCGCGGGCAGGGCCGCGGCGATCGCGTCGGCGTCGAGCAGATCCAGCGGCTGGCTCAGGGCGTAGCCGCGGCCGGGCTTGGCTTCGATCGCAACTCCGGCTTCGCGCAAGGCCTCGATCCGCTTCCAGACCGCGGCGCGGGTCTGGCCGGACGCGCGCGCGAGCGCATCGCCCGAGGCCGGGCCGGCGATCAACCGTTGCAGCAGCGCGCGCTCGTCCATCAGCTGCGACGCAGACGGTGCAGCAGCCGCGCACGCGCGAAGCGCGCCTCGGTGCCGGCGCGCATGCGCGCGAGGTTGCCGCGATGGGTGTAGACGATCAACAGCGCGACCGCGCACGCGAACCACAGACGCGGCTCGCCGGCGTCGCTCCACCAGGCCAGCAGCGGCAGGCACAACGCCGCCAGCACCGTCGCCAGACCGACGTAGCCGCTAAACACGACGGTCGCGATCCATACGATCAGCAGCAGTGGAATTCCGTACGGCCACAACACCAGCAGGCCGCCGACCACGGTCGCTGCGCCCTTGCCGCCACGGAAACCGTGCCACAACGGCCAGACATGGCCGATCACCGCCGCGAACGCCGCGGCGTAGCCGTGCGCGGTCACGCTCAGCGCACCGGCGACCGGCGCGTAGCGCAGCGCCAGCCAGGCCACCAGCGCGCCTTTGCCGATATCGATCGCGACCACGCCCAGCGCGAAGCGCCAACCCTGGGTACGGAACGCATTGGTGCCGCCGGCATTGCCGCTGCCCTGCTGGCGGATGTCGACGCCGCGCAGGCGCCCCAGCAGCAGGCTGCCGGACAGGGACCCGATCAGGTAGGCGGTGGCGATCAGCGCGTAGGTCGACGGGGCGATCGAGGAGAGGGACGCGGGCAGCATGGGCGGATTATGAGGGAGCGCCGCGCCTGCGTAGCGTGTTCCCGCCCAGGGGTAGGAGCGGCGCAAGCCGCGACCGCGAAAATCGTGAAACGACGTAAGCCGTGCGCCTAGGGAGCGCTCGAACGACCGCGGATGACATCCGGGCGCACGATTACGGTTGCGCCGTGAGCCGCAAGGGCGCGGTCGCGGCTTACGCCGCTCCTACCCCTACGCGGATGAGTCAGGACGGCGCCGGCTGCACCGACACCAGCAGCGCCCCGCGCCCCGCGTGCGCGCCGATCGCCGGGCCGGTTTCGACCAGGTGCGCCTCGACCAGATCGACCCGGCGACGCAGGGTTTCGAGCAGGCGCGCGCCGTCGTCGCGCGCATCGCAATGGCCGACGATGGCGCGCCAATGCTGCCCGCGCGGCAGGCGCCGGGCGATGTAGCCGGCGAATTTCTCCGGCGCGCTGCGTCGCGCCAGCAGACCGCCGGCCACGCTCAGGCGGCCGTCGGCCTTCATCCGCGCGATCGGGGTCAGCCCGCTGTAGCGCACCACCGGTCCGGCCCAGGCCGGGATGCGGCCGCCGCGCACCGCGTGCGAGATGTCGCGCGCCATCGCCCAGGTCAGGGTCAGCGGACGCAGGCGCTCCAGTTCGGCCAGGATCGTGGCCAGATCGGCGCCGGCCTCGGCCAGTTCCGCCGCACGCCAGGCCAGCAGGCCCTGCCCGCCGGCCGCATTGATGCTGTCGAACACGCGCACGCGCAGCGGATCGGCGCGCGCGGCCGCCTGTTCGCCGGACTGCAAGGTGCCCGAGACCGCGCGCGACAGGCCGACATAGACCACTTCGGGATGGTGGGCGAGCAGGAAATCGAGCGGACGCCGGAAATCGCCGGGCGGCGGCTGGCTGGTCTTGGGCAAGTCGGCGGACGCGCCCATGCGGCGGTAGAACTCGGCCGTGGCCAGACCGACCTTGTCGAGGTAATCGCGGCCGTCGACGCTGACCCGCACCGGCACCACGTGGATCGCATGACGTTCGAGCACGGCCTCGGGCAGGTCTGCGGCGCTGTCGGCGACCACCGCCACCCGCTGCGAGGATTCGGCGCTGCGTTGCTGCAGCAGCATGTCGTCGGCCTTCATGCCCTCGACCGCGCCGAAGCGCGCGCAGGCGTCGAACAGACGCTGCGGCGCGCCGACGTGCGCATGCACGCGCATGCGCGTGGCGCCGCCGGCGAGCACCAGCGAATCGGCGCCGATCGCTTCGAGCGCGGTGCGCAAAGCGTCGCGCTCGATGCCCTCGCCCAGCAGCAGGCATTCGCTGCACCAGCGCCGCTCGGGATCGACGTCCTCGTGCGGCGCGTGGACTTCGTTCGCGCTCGGCGCTTCGTTGGCGGCTGCGACGGCGCCGTGCACGCGCAGCGCGCGCGGGCCGCCGTCGACGAACTCGGCGATGCCTTCGAGCAGGTCGACGAAGCCCTGAGCGCCGGCATCGACCACGCCGGCGCGCTGCAGCAGCGCCATCTGCTGCGGCGTGCGCGCCAGGGCGATACGAGCGCTGGCCAGGGCGCTGGCGAAGCCCGGACGCGGGTCGCCCTGCCCGCTCGCGCCGCGCGCGGCCTCGTCCAGGGCATCGGCGAAGGCGCCGATTACGCTCAGGATGGTGCCCTCGACCGGATGCGCCAGGGCCGCGCGAGCGCTGTCGGCGCCGTGCCGCACCGAAGCCGCCAGCGCAGCCGCGTCCAGCACCGGCTGGGCGCGCGCGTGCTCGGCCACTCCGTGCAGGAACTGGGCCAGGATCGCCCCCGAATTGCCGCGCGCGCCGTCGATCGCATCGTTGCCGATCCGCAGCAGCAGCTCGCCGATATGCCGGCTGCGTCGGCTCAACGCCCCATTCAGCAAGCTGCCCAGGGTGTGCGCCAGATTGTTGCCGGTGTCGCCGTCGGCCACCGGAAACACATTGATCTTGTTCAAAGTGTCGCGCCCGGCGATGACCCGGCGGGCGCCCGCGATCAGGGCCCGGCGCAGGGCCGGCGCAGTCAGGGGCGGGCGCGGTTCGGTCATGGCCGGAGTCTGCCCCAATCGTTCGTCCGAACCTGCTGCGACGCAGCATCGACGGCGCCCGCGGGGCGCCCGGTTTCGCGCTATAGTCCGGATCTGTCCGGCGGCTGTACATGGCCGGGCTAACGAGGATTCCGCCATGCTACGGATCTGCTTCTGCCTGCTGATCGCCTTCGCCAGTGCGAGCGTCGCCGCGCGCGAGGTCAAGCTGAGCCCGAACGAAAGCTGCCCGGAAAGCGCCTCTCAGAAGAAGGACACGGTCCGCGCCAGCAATCGCGCGGTCGTCGCTCCGGCCCGCAGCAACGAAACCAAGGCCAAGCCCACGGTGCACAGCGACGCCAACAACGGGCGTTTGCAGTCGCCGCGCTGGCACAGCTTCCTGCCGGGCATGTTCCGCTAAGCCGGATCCGCGTGAGCGCGGCGCGCTCACGCCTGCTCCGCTAATCGTTCCGTTCGATACCCACGCAAGCCTTGCGCGCGCTTGTGCGCGAGCGAACGCTTGCGGTTAGCCTGTCGCTCCCCACGCAACGTCTTCGCCCGCCTTGTTCGACTTCCTGCGCCGCCTGCGGCGGCTACCGCCCATCGCCGACGCACTCTGGCGCGACGCACGCGCGGCGGTGCCGTGGGCGGCCGCGCTGGATCCGGCGCGCGACGCGCGTCTGCGCGATCTGGTCGCGCGCTTCCTGCACGAAAAGACCATCAGCCCGATCGGCGAACTCGTCCTGGACGATCGCCAACGCTGCATGCTGGCGATGCTGTGCTGCCTGCCGCTGCTGGAGTTCGGCGCCGAAGGTCTGCGCGGCTGGTCGCAACTGATCGTCTACCCGGATGCATTCCGCGTGAAGCGCAGCCACATCGACGCGGCCGGCGTGCTGCACGAATGGCAGGACGAACTGATCGGCGAAGCCTGGGACGCCGGCCCGGTGATCCTGTCCTGGGCCGACGTGCTCGCCGACTGCGAAGATCCGCGCGCGGGCTTCTGCGTCGCCGCGCACGAGATCGCACACAAGCTCGACGCGCTCGACGGCCTGCTCGACGGTACTCCGCCGCTGCCGCGGCCGTGGCAGCGCGAATGGGCGCGCGATTTCCAACGCGTGTACGACGGCTTCGTTGACGAGGTCGACTCGGGCCGCGAGACCACGATCGACCCCTACGCCGCCGAGGCGCCGGAGGAGTTCTTCGCGGTCGCGACCGAATACCACTTCAGCGATCCGGCCCTGCTGCGCGAGTCGATGCCGGAGATCGCGGCGCATCTGCAGCGTTTCTACGGGCCGTCGCCGTTCGCTCGATAAGGGGAACCGAGGGGACTAGCTCTTACCGCCCACCGCTTACAAGCCAGGCGGCAATTTGACTTCGAAACGCGCGCCGCCCAATTCCTCCGACGGCACCACGTCCAGCGTGCCGCGATAACCGCGCACCAGGTCCTGCACGATCGCCAGGCCGATGCCATGGCCGTGCACGCGCTCGTCGCCGCGCACGCCGCGCTGCAGGATCAGCGCGACCTTCTCGGGCGGAATGCCCGGGCCGTCGTCCTCGACCGCGAGCAGCAGCCCGGGGCGCCGACCCGGCGCGGTCTCGCCCGGCATCACCGTCAGCAACACGCGCGAGTGCGCCCACTTGAACGCGTTCTCGAGCAGGTTGCCCAGCAGTTCCTGCAGGTCGCCCGGCTCGCCGTGGAACTGCACGCCCGAGGCGACTTCGAATTCGCACAGCACGCCTTTGCCGGCGTAGACCTTTTCCAGGCCGCGCACGATCTGCTCGGCATGCGGCTCGATCGCCACCGGCGCGGCGAACAGCGCATGGCCGCCCGAGGCCGCGCGCGCGAGCTGGTAGGACACCAGGTCGTTCATGCGCCGCAATTGCAGATCGACGTCTTCGCGCAGCTCGCCGTCGGGCGCGTTGTCGTCCAGGCGCGCGCGCAGCACCGCCAGCGGCGTTTTCAGGCTATGCGCGAGATCGGCCAGGGTGTTGCGCTGGCGGTCGAGGTTCTCGCGTTCGCTCTCGATGAAGGCGTTGATGCTTTCGGTCAGCGGCTCCAGCTCACGCGGGTGGCGCTCGCTCATGCGCGAGGCCAGACCGCGCTGCACGCGCTTGAGTTCCTCGATCACGCGCTTCAGCGGGCGCAGGCTCCACTGCATGATCAGCGCCTGCAGCAGCAGCAGGATGAAACCGGCGCCGCCGAGGTAGCGCCACAGCGCGCCGCGGAACACCGCGACCTGGCCGCTGAGCGAGGTCGTGTTCTCGAGGATGTAGATCGTGTACGGGAATTCGGCGCGCGGATCGCCGCCGGCGGCCCAGGTCAGGCCGATGCCGTAGCGGTAGGCCTCGCCGACATCGCCGTTGATCTCGGTGATCGGCAGCGGGCCCTCGAAGCGGCGCTCGCTGGGCTTGAGCATGGACGCGGCCGGCAGCAGCGGACCCTGCGCCGAGGGCGAGTCCCAATGCCCGTTGGGCAGCACCAGTTCGGCGTACAGGCCGCTGCCGGGCTGGTCGAAGCGCGGGTCGATCGGTTCGTAGGGTTCGACGAATTCGCCGCTGCGGTCGAAATCGCCCTTGGCCGCATAGGCCAGGGCATAGCCGTGCAGACGTTCGCGCAGGTTGTTCTCGGCGGTGTCGAGGAAGGCGCGGTCCAGCGCGTAGCCGGCCAGGGCCAGGAACGCGAGCAGCCCCAGGCTGGCGGCGAGCAGCTGCCGGGCCTGCAGCGAACGCGGCTGGCCCCAGCTCACAGGCGAGCGCCCACGAACGAAAACCGGGCGCGAATCGCGTTCGCGCCCGGTCTGTGATGTTCGTTGGAGGTTGAGTCCGCCCGCATACCGGCCCGACGCCCTCGCCCGGCCGCGGCCGGACGAAGCCCGTCGTTACTCCCCGCTGCGCGGAATGGCGAAGCGGTAGCCGCGGCCGCGCACGGTCTCGATCGGCTTCATCGCGCCGTCCGGGTCCAGCTTCTTGCGCAGACGGCCGATGAAGACCTCGAGCACGTTGGAGTCGCGGTCGAAGTCCTGCTGGTAGATGTGCTCGGTGAGGTCGGCCTTGGAGACCAACTCGCCGGCATGCATCATCAGGTACTCCAGCACCTTGTACTCGTAGCTGGTCAGATCGACGTTGGTGCCGGCGACGCTGACCGTCTGCGCGGCCAGGTCCAGCATGACCGGCCCGCATTCCAGGGTCGGCTTGCTCCAGCCCGCGGCGCGGCGCACCAGCGCGTTGAGACGCGCCAGCAGCTCCTCGACATGGAACGGCTTGACCAGGTAGTCGTCGGCGCCCTGCTTGAGGCCTTCGACCTTGTCCTGCCAGCTCGAACGCGCGGTGAGGATCAGCACCGGGAATTTCTTGCCTTCGTCGCGCAGCGCCTTGATCAGCTCCATGCCCGACATCTTGGGCAGGCCGAGGTCGATGATGCCGAGGTCGAACGGGACTTCACGGCCCATGTACAGGCCTTCTTCGCCGTCCTGGGCGGCGTCCACCGCGAAGCCTTCCCGCTTCAGGCGCGCGGCCAGAGTCTCGCGCAGCGGGGCTTCGTCTTCGACCAACAGAATTCGCATGGGCACTCCCTTATCAGTCGACCGCGCCGGAGGGCGCGACCTCTACGCCAGAGGTTAGTCGTTGTCGTTGTCGTCGCCGCGTGTACGGCCGCCGTCGTCGCGTCGGTTGCGGGCCTGCTGCGGGTCGTCCATGTAGATGCGGACCCGGCCGCTGGGGTCGACGACCTTGACCCGATTGACGTCGCGGCCGTCGAACGGCACGCGCTCGGCACTCAGGACCTGGCCGCCGCCGCTTTCGCGTTCGACGCGGCGTACAGCATCGGACAACGCGCGGTGGCCCTCGTGCCGGTCATGGCCGTCGTCGCGCTCGCGGCGCTCCTGGCCCTGACCCTGGCCACGGCCGCCCCGCTCCTGGGCCCAGGCGTCGCCGGCCCCGACCGCGAGAGCGGCGAGCAGCAGCGATGCCATGAGACGGGCGGGCAGGATCTTCATGGGGACTCGAAAGGCAACGTGACGGAACAATAGCGCACGGGCGCTGGATGAGGTGGCATTCTCGGAACGGAGCGGTGAATCCGGTCTGAACTTTTTCTTTACGTTCCAGCCGCCATTCAGACCGGTCCGCACGGCGACCGGCGCGGCTCCGCGTCGAAACCGTTCGGTACTGAAATTGCGTGCCACTGGCCACAGCTCTGTCAGGCCCGCCACGCCGCACTATCAGGCTCGTGGCCGCTCCGGCGCGACGCGCCGGGGCCAGCCTCAGTAGATCTCGCCCACGCAGCAGCGCAGCGAACCGCCGCCGGCCTCGATCGCGTCAAGCTCGACCGCCACGACGGCGAAGCCGGCCCGGTCCAGCGCGGCGCGGCTGGCCGGCCTCAAGGCTGCGGCGGCCGCGGCGCTCATCCAGACCCGGTCCTGGGACAATGCGATCGCGTTGCCGGCGAAGGCGGCGTGCTCGGCCGGGCTCAGTTCGATCGCGTGCGGGCCGTAGACCCGGGCGATGGCGGCGGCCGCGGCCGGGTCGGCGAAGCCGCCGGGGCAGATCAGGGCGGCGCGGCCGGCCAGCACCGCCAACACCACGTTGGTGTGGTATTCGCCGGGCGCCAGATCGAACAGCAGGGTCGCGCGCAGGCCCAAGGCCTCGTGCATCAGGCGCGCGCCGTCGGCGTCGCAGCGCTCGGACAGGCCGCAGTAGCCCAGCCCGCGCGCGCGGTCGATCACCAGCGCGCCGGTGAGCTCGCAGGGGTGCGGCTGGGCCGACAGGTCGATCTCGGCATAGCCCAGCACGTCGCGGAAGAAGCCGCGGATGTCGGCGCGCTCGGCTTCGCGCTGGCGTACCGGGTGGCGCATGCGCCCGATCAAGGTCCGGCCGGGCGCGGTGGCGTAGACGTTGTTCGGGAACAGCGCGTCGGGCGTGTCCGGGTCGCCGGCGAAGCAGACCGTCGGCAGCAGCGCCGACAGCGCACGCTGCAGCTCGCGGTGCTGGGCGCTGGCGCGGCCCGGGTCGAAACCCTCGGCCGCGGCCATATAGCGGTTGTCGCCGGCCGACTGCTCGGCGCGGGCGAAGCCGTCGGGCGCGACCAGGAACGCAGCGCGGGCGGTGGCCGGGCCGAAATCGGTCGCGCACGCCTGTGCGACGGCGAGGAAGGCGTCGGTGTCGCGAGTGATCATGCGGCGTCGGCCTGGGCCTCGGTCGGCGCCAGGGCGCGCTCGATCAGCGACCAGTCCGCGCCGGGCCGGTGCGAGCCCTCGCTCAGCACCTGGCGGAACGCGCGCCCGCCACGCTCGCCGTGGAACAGGCCGAGCAGGTGGCGGCTGATGTGCTTGAGAGCGACACCGCGCGCGAGCTGTCCCTCGACATAGGGCCGCAGGCCGCGCAGCAGCTCGGCGCGACTGCGCAGCGGGCCGCCGAACCAGGCCACGTCCAGGCGATGCAGCAGGTAGGGGTCGTGATAGGCCGCGCGGCCCAGCATCGCGCCGTCGCTGTGGGCCAGGTGCGCGCCCGCGTCCTCGAA
The DNA here is from genome assembly GCA_946480055.1 of uncultured Lysobacter sp. Next base: position 62,570 of record CAMLID010000001.1, read on the forward strand.
ACTGGCGATGCCGCCGTTGACGATCACCTGCAGCTCCGGATGGTCCTGCTTCAGGCGGTAGGCCCAGTCGTAGCGCAGCGGCGGCACCTCGCGGTTCTCCTTCGGCGACAGGCCCTTGAGCCAGGCGTTGCGGGCGTGGACCACGAACGTGCCGCAGCCGGCCGCGGCGACGCGCTCGATGAAGGCCAGGAACACCTCGTAGTGCTGGTCGTCGTCGACCCCGAGCCGGCACTTCACCGTCACCGGCACGTCGCAGGCCGCGACCATCGCCGCGACCGACTCGGCGACCAGCTCCGGCTCGCGCATCAGGCAGGCACCGAAACGCCCGGCCTGGACCCGGTCGGAGGGGCAGCCGCAGTTGAGGTTGACCTCGTCGAAGCCGTGCTCGGCGCCGATCCGCGCCGCCTGCGCCAGCAGGGCCGGCTCGCTGCCGCCCAGTTGCAGGGCCACCGGATGCTCGACCGGATCCATCGCCAGCAGCCTGTCGCGGTCGCCGTGGATCACCGCGTTGGCGTGGACCATCTCGGTGTACAGCCGCGCATGCGGCGCCAGCGCGCGGTGGAAGACCCGGCACTGGGTGTCGGTCCAGTCCATCATCGGCGCCACCGACAGCCGGATGCTTTGCGGATTCAATTGCTTGCGTTTTTTATCAAGCACTTAGGCGCTTCCTCACGTCCCGACATATCCCGCGAATTCCCGCACTTTCCCGAGCTAGATGTACCATCGGTGTACCTCGATTGGGTGGTACACATGGCGACTTTCCAGCAACGCGGCGACAAGTGGCGAGCCATTGTCCGCCGAAAGGGCTTCAAGCCCAAGTCCCGGACGTTTCCCACCAAGACGTCAGCGAAGATCTGGGCTGATCGCATTGAGCGCGAGTTGGCCGAACAGGAGGCGCGAGGAGCATCCGAGTTGGATGACGCGACCGTCGGTGCCCTGGTCGACTGGTACCGAGACTATGTCGGCAAGCTCAAACGAATCAGCCTCACCCAGAAGGGCAACCTGACGCGCGTCAAGGAAGGCCTGGGTGCCAAGCTGGCCAATCGCCTGACCGCGGCCGATGTCATTGAACACGTCCGGCGCCGGCGACAAGGAGAGCACGTCAACTCTGCAGGTATGCGAGTTCCTGCGTGCGGCGGTGCAACGATGAGCGTGGAACTTGGGTACCTGTCGGAGATGCTCAAGGTGGCCAAGTCCATGGGCAAGCTCACGCTGCCACACGACCCAGTCGCGGAGGCTCGGCCGGCGCTACGCCTGGTCAAGCTGGTCTCGAAGTCACTCAAGCGCACTCGTCGCCCGACGCGAGACGAACTCGATCGATTGAGGGCTCATTTCCATGCGCAGGCGTGGCGAATGAAGATTCCCATGGCAGACATCGTCGACTTCGCTGTAGGGACTGCAAAGCGCCAAGAAGAGATCACGCGATTGCTGTGGGAGGACTTGGACCAAAGCACACGAACGGCGCTTCTGCGAGACGCAAAACATCCGCGCTCCAAGGAAGGCAATCACAAGCGGTTTCCACTCCTCGGAGCAATGTGGCCCCTCGTCGAAAGACAACCCCGCGTGGCGCCCAGAATATTCCCCTACAAGGCGGACTCCATTGGCGTTGCTTTTCGGCGGGCATGCGTGGCGCTGAAGATCGAGGACCTGCACTTCCACGATCTGCGCCATGAGGCGACCTCACGGCTGTTCGAACAGGGCTACAGCATCGAGCAAGTGGCTGCAGTCACGTTGCATGAGAGCTGGCAGGAGCTGAAGCGCTATACACAGCTCCGGCCCGAGAGCCTTCATCGGGACAACGGCCAAACCGATCACGCCGCCTGAACGTCTCGCGGCTACCCTTCCACCATGGGCAAACCCCGTGCCCAACTCGAATCCGAACTTGCGCTCCTGGAGGCAGAGCTCCAGCAGCTACGGCAGTCCCCGACCATGTTCCGGGACATCGAGGACCACGTCGACGCCCTGGCCTTCGATGCCGACCCAGCCGACTGGGACTGGCTGTTCGCCCGGCTCGAAGACATGATGACCCGCAACGAAATCCGGTGAGCTCCGCCGATGTGCTACTCCGCGAAGATCTGGGCCGACTACCGCAAGTTCTCGAAGCTGTTCGGGGCGATCCTGAGCATCGACGAGTTCACGAAGCTTTTCTGGGAGAAGCGCGACACCGGCGCCCCGAAGATTCCGAAGGCGATCGAACAGGCCTTCGCTGAGCCCCAGGACGAGCAAGAAGCCCAGATCAAGAAGCTCATTGACGAGGCTGCAGCGGCCGAGCACGCGCGCATCGAAGAGCGCATCGCCGAGCAGCGCGGGGTGATCACGCGCGCCGAGGAGGCGCTGCAGAAGCGCGTAACCAAGAAGTCCCAGGAAGAGATCCGCATCGCCGGCAACCGCATCGCGGCGCAGGAGGCGAGGCGGGACAAACTCGACCGGACCGAGGCAAAGCCCAACGACGACCGGATATGGCCGGGCGACTACACCCTGGTGATGGTCAGCGAAGGTGGGCGGAAGGTCGTCAAGCCGATGCGCTACCAGTGCCGCTTGCCTGGCTGGACGGTCGCAGACGAGAAGCAGAAGCCAGGTACCTACAACGCACGGCGCGACAAGCTGCGGACCGTCTGGCGCCAGCTCTACGGCAAGAACCACGGCGTCATGGTGGCGACCCGCTTCTACGAGAGCGTCGCGCGGCACGACGCGGAGGGGCGCGACCTGGAGCCCGGCGAGCGGGAGACCAGGGTCGAGCTGGAATTCGAGCCGCGCACCACACAGCCGCTCTACATCCCGGTGCTCTGGTATCTCTGGTCAGACGGTGAGGAGGATCTGCTGTCGTGCGCGGCGATCACCGATGATCCGGAGCCCGAGGTCGCCGCCGTCGGCCACGACCGCACCATCATCGACCTGAAGCCTGAGCACATAGAGGCCTGGCTCAATCCGGACCCTAAGAACCTGGCCGCGATGGATGCGATCCTGGAGGATCGGCAGCACCCCTACTACGAGCACCGCCTGGTCGCTTAGGTCTGCAGGACGTGGTCGGCGTCGAACTTGCCGGCGTTGAAGAGCATCGACTCGATCACCAGGAACACGTCTTCGTGGGTGTCGGAGTCGACCTGGGCAGCAAGCTCCATGATTGGATCCGCCGCGGACGCGAAGGCCGGCCAGAACTCGGCGTCGTCGTGGTAGCGCTCCACCAGGGTCGGCAAGTACGCCATCAGCTCCTGGGCCTCGGTCATCACCTGCTCGCGGGTGGGGCTGATCATTGCTCACCCTCATTTCCCAGAGCCGCGTCCACTTCACCGAGCGCCGCGGCAAAGCCGTCGTCGCTCTCTGCAGCTAGCGCAGTCAGCCGGCCGCGTTCGTGCAAGGGCCAATCGGCGGCATCCAGGGCTAGCTGCGCGATCCGGTAGCGGATGGCCCGCTGCTCGTTCTGCAGCTGCCCTCGGAAACTTTCCAGGAGGCCGGCCTCGCCAGTGCGAAAACGAGCCCTCGGCAAGCCCGGCGCACCGACCTCGGGCCGAACGACGTGGCCGGCGCTGATGAGCAGATAGGCTGTGTCCAGCCGCCCTACCCGTCGTCCCTCCATCAGATCGCCGGCGCGCGCCATGAGCGCGTCACCGAGGGCACCGAGGGTCAATTCGCGATAGGGGTTGGGTGGGTCGTGGCGGGCCATGACGCCAGGATAGCGCCGGCCGTCTCAGGACCTGCGACCGGCCGACGGGCGGGTTCTGACGACAAGCCCAAGGCAGTTCGCAGCCGGGCGCGAACCGCGCGAGTGACCCCCGCCAGGACTCATTGATGGCGGCCGACTAGTCCGGATTAAACTCGCTGGCGTAATCCACAAAGCCACCCTCTGCGCCCAGCGCAATGAGCCTGGCACGCACGGCATCACAATTCGCCAGGTCCAGCACTGGAACATGCACGACAACGATAGGCGGCATGACCCGCGCCGCCACATTGGAAGCGTAGAAATCGGGCAAACGCATTGATTTGCGGATGCGCACTGTTTCACCTTCACCCGGGCCCTTGGCAAACACGTCGCCGCCAGTCAGATGGTCTCGGGTCAGGTCGCTGAGCGAAACATGATTGGCGCTCATCGCACTTCCTCGATTGCCACCACCTGGCCACCCCGAATGGTGATTAGCGTTGTCTTTCCGTCGCGGTAGTACTCCAATCTTTCGCCGAGGGCCGCGCCAAATCGATTCTGAAGCGTCACCACGCGATCGGGTTTGCCAGCAACTTCATAAACGCGTCCGACACCGTCACCAATGGTGATGACCTTGTAACCGAAGGTGACCGAATCCGATGCCAACACCGGACCGGAAAAGAGCATGATCAGCAGAAAACCAACCAAGTGCCGCATGACGGATCCCTCCTTGTGAGGCGTTAGCATAATCCCTGATCCCCGGCACTTGTCACGGGGTGACGGCTGGCCGTCAGACCGTAAGGTTCAGAGGCGGCAAGGACGCCGCTTCGCCGACGACCCGTCCGTCCTGCACGTATGCGACGTGGCCGACGTCGACCTCCCGGCCCTTAGCCCGGAGCGGGAAACCCTCCGGCGTCTGCAGGGTCGAAGTGCCATCAGGGTTGTGCGCGGTCACTGTGGCCACTAGCGTCGTTGTACTGGGGCCCAGGCCTTGAAAGCGCCGCCACAGATCAGTTTGCATCGGTCAGGTGCCTCTCGATCGACAAGTTCTGCCAGATTTCCAGAGCGCCGCCGCCGGCGTCACTACGCCTTGCCGAGATCGACACCCCGACGGACAGCCCGCGCCAGGTGCTGGCCAGGTCCTGAACTTCAATCAGGTTCAGGGGCAGGTACAACCCCGTGGCGCCGGCGGTGGTCGAACCCGGCACGAACAACGGGATCTGCACGTCCACCAGTTCCTGCTCCCCGCGATCGGCCAGCGCAGCTGTGGCGCGCTGCAGCGCCACATCCTGATGCGTGATGAGCCTGTGCACCACTTGCTCGGCGAACAGTTCGCCGGCGCTGCCCGCGCGGATGACGCGTGCCTGCACGCCTTGCTGTTCGCCGCGGACAATCACTGCGTCGAACATTGGCTTGCTCCCGTAGGTGGTGGTCTCGCTGACAATCCAACTGGCGGGCAGGACGAGATCTGCAACACCGCTGGTCCAAGCCCAAGGCGCGACTGGATAGCGCGGCCGCACGACGAACTCGTCGGCAGAGGGGTGTGACTGCAGCACCGCGCCGGCCGCGGCCGCGATTTCACCGAGGACGCCCACGGGCGTCAGATCTTGGTAGTACCAGGCTCCACCGGGAACAAGCCAATCGGCTCCGTGCATGGTCAGCTCGAAGCCGGTGTTGGCCAGGGCGGCCTCGCCCAGCTGTCGGGCGGAACGCGCCTCCGGCTCGACCCCCGATCGCCGCGGCGCGTAAGGACTATCCAGCAACGCGGTACGGCTTCGACCGGTGACGGTCACACCCGACTGCGCGAACCCGCGCTGGCGAGACCGCCCCTCGATGACCGCGGTCCAGACGTAGCCGTTCATGGTGATACGGACACTGCGCGGGCCGTTGCCGTCCGGCACGAGCAAGGCTGCCGCATCCATGCTCGACAGATCCATGCGGACCGTCCAGGACCACGATTCGACGTTCGACGATAGGTCGACGGCGTCGACCTCGATCGGCACCAGGTCCGGCAGCCGGACCACTTGCACAGTGTTCATCACCAGATGGACTCTCAGGGAAGGAGGTTGAGGCGGCGGCTCGGGTGGGTCGTTGATCCAGGGCAGCCCCACGAGCGGATCGCGGCCGCCGTAACGCCCGTGCGGTCCCCAGGGGAGGTACGCCAGGGCGTCACGCAGCGGCACGTCGCCCCAGGCGATGGAGGCCGCGCTGGGATCGTCTCGGCGCTGCACCCGAGGCGGAGGATCGATGATCACGAGGCCGCCGGCGCCGATCTGCGCGCGCACCTGCAGGCCGGCAGGCGGTGCGTAAGCCGGGTCCAGCGATGAGGCCACCGCGTGACCAGGTGGCGCGATGTAGCCCGGGAAACCCGACAGCTGCAGTTCGGCCTCGGCGGCGTCGGTCCGCACCACGAAATTCAACGGCGCCGGCCTCGCCGCGATCCATCTCCGATAGACCACCGACTCGGCCAGCGTCACGGCGTCGATGTCGCGCGCCGGCGCCTGCAGTAGCGAGAACAGCACGCGATCGCCGACCGGAACCGTCGTGCCGGAGGCACCGCCACCAATGAACGGCGGCGGGTCGTACATCACCGCCGGCCGCAGGGCGCGCTCCCAGGGGGCGCTGGCCGAGGCATCGCACGGTCCGACGACACCCCAGTCGTTACCGGTTTCGGGTGCATCCGATGGCATCGCAGGCGACCACATGACCGCCGCCAGGCGTTCCGCGCGCCCTGGCGCCCGCCACGAGCCGTGCAGTGCCATACCCGCAGGTGAGCCCGTGCCCCAGTGGGTACGTCGCTCGACGGCGATCTGCGGCACGCCATTCCAAGGCGATCGCAGACGCGCTTGCAACGCGGCTGGACGGCCGAACGGCAAACGCGCTGCCGCGGCACGGGGTGGCGCTACGAAGATCCCGACGCGCACCGGCGATGGATCGCCGGGTCGCGCCCGGCCATAACGAAGACCGACGGTGGCGTAGCGCTGCGGCGCACCGCTCGGCGGCGTCTCGGTTGTCGTGAGCAGGAAGTTGACGCTGCCGGCAGGCGGCACATAGCCACTCGCGAGAGCGAAGTCGATGGCGTCCAACGCCGGCGCCAGGTAGGCAGCGCCCGACTGCAGGGCAAAAATCAGGTCGTCGCCAGGCGGCGCACCGCCCGTCGCCAGTGCGCTTTCGACACGTCCGCCCCAGGGCTGCGCAGCCACGGCCTAGACCGGCACGGCCGCCACGGGCGCGAAGGTCTGCGGCTGGTAGCCATCCGGCCCCAGGCACGTGACCTCGTAATCCCCGGCCGGCACGATCGCTTCCCAGACACCGGACGGCGCCTGCGGCACCAATTGGCGCAAGTGGCCATGATCGGTCACCCGGCGGATCAGGACCGCGGACGCCGGTGATCCGTCGGCCAGCGCCGCCACGCCCGCCAGGCGGTGCGGATCCGTCAGCAGGGCGTGATAGACGCCCAGCTCGCCATCGCTCAGCTCCCGGTCCCACAACGCCACAAACGCCAGGTCGCCGACGAACCGCCGCGGCGTCGAGCTCGACGGATGGCGGAAGAGGCGCAGCGCACCCGCGGCGGTGGCGAGCACGCCACTGGGGAGCATTCCGGTCGCGAGCGAAGTCCCATCCAGCTGCAGGCGATAGGCGCCGGCGGCGCTGCTGCGCAATCCCACCGTGTGCCAGGCGTTGTCGGCCAGCGCGGCGGTGGCCGCAGCGCTGTTGCCGGTGTGCAACCAACTGATGGCGGTGGCCGAGTCGATTGCGAACGCGTCGTCTGCGTTCGTGGAGGCCGTCCCGAACGCCCACGGCACGGCATCGGTGTCGAACGTGCGGAAAGCGCACACCGCTGTGCGCGGGGCGGCACCCAGCGCATGCGCCGCGAACTCGGCCATAGCCTCCACGGATCCGGAATTGGACGCATAGCCAATGCCCCCGGGTCCGCCGGAGGCGCTCACGGTTGGTGCTCCTGTCCAGACCAGGCGATTTCCTTCGCGAAGGCTGGGCGTGTAACCGCCGGCGGTGTCCTCCAATAAGTAGGCGCCCCGCGCCCCCTGCAGTCGGAGTAGTTGCCGCAGCGTGGCGCCGATTTCGCTCATTCGACCTCCAGTCGATGCGTTTGCGGCCGATAGCCGGCCGGCCCCACCGCGGTGGCCACGTAGTCGCCCAGTTCCAGTACCGCAGACCAGCTGCCGTCACTGGCCGGGATCGCGCGAACGGTTACGTGCGGTGGCGTCAAATTCGTGATGAGCACGGCCTCTGCGGGATCCTCGGTGCCGAGCTTGGCAGTACCGCCGACCTCGCGGACCTCCACTGCCTGGAAGATTTTCCACACCCCGACAGTCCAACCAGTGATGCCGGTGTAGACCTTGCTGTCGGTCCAGCCCACTCCGTCATCTGAGAACTGAATCCGAAAGTTTCTCGGGCCGCGGTTGGCCAGGTCTGAGCGAGCCTGAGGAAGAATGGCCACCTCAAGTACTGACTTGGGCACGGAGAACGCCCACGCGATCCACTGCGGTGATGTTGCCGCACCGGACACCCAGCACCCCGTGCTCAGATCGGTCAGGTTGCCGTCGAAAGCGGCCGTGCCACCGCCGCCAGCGAAAGAGGAACTGGCCGATGCGGTGCCTTCGCCAATGCCGGTCAAGTCCGCACCGCCGAAGATGGCGCGCAGCTCAAGCTCCTGAATTGCCGTGTAGCTCCCGCTGTCAGGGGCGTCGACGTAAATTCGCCAGTACCGATGTGCCATCAGGGCACCTCCACGGCTACCACGGGCCCGTGAACGACGGGCTGGTAGCCACCGGGCCCACGCGTGGTGACGTCGTATGGGCCGGCGTCGGACACCGTCAGCGACCAGGCACCGTCGGCCGCCGGCGTGGTCACCCCGGCGTGCGCGTGAGTGTCCCAGCGGCGCACCACGATCAGGAGCGCGGCCGCGCCGGTGTCGAGTAGCCCTTCGCCTGCGAGTCGAAACGCCATCAGTCAGCATCCCCGCGCATTTGTATCCTGAAACCGTCGTCGGCCAGCGCGCTAGCGCCTGGCAACACCGTGCGCGCGATCCAGATCGGCGCATTCGGCCCGCGCGTGTTGAAGCGGACCACGTTGTTGGTCGCCCAGCCCGAACCCCAACCGGCGGCGCGCAGAACGAAGTACGGCTGCCCGGTGACCGGGTTGGTCGGCTGCGTGTCCGTCGCGACGTTGAACGTACCGATCACGCCCAGGGTCTCGCCGACGATGTTGCCGGTAGTGGCCGTGGTGAAGATCAGCGCCCACCGCTCGGTGACCGCGTTGCGGTTGACCAGCTCGATCGGATACAGCGTGCGGTTGTATTGCGCCGTGGTGTTTGCACCGATGCGCTCGTCGCTCCAGGCGCCGGTCCAGGCCTGCTGGCTGAAGAATTGGGGATTGTCTGCGCGCAGGTCGCCGAACAACAGGGCTGACGATACCCATGCGTTCTCGGCGTAGGCGCGGCTCAGCGGCGAAACCAGCGATACTTTGCCCGACAGTTCCACCGCCGACACCAGCACCATGTCCTCGACCACATAGTCGGCGCGCAGCGGTTGCGTGAGCCCCGACAGGTCCAAAGGGGTGGCCATGGTGACCTTGCCCTGGACAAGATCCGCCGTGTACTGGCCGAGTGGCACGGCGTCGCCGTCAGCGTCGGCCAGCGCCAGTTGGCTCACCGGTGCGTCCGGCAATGTGATGACCTGGCCGGCGGTGGGCGGATTGGGCAACGTATGCGATCGCGCCTCGTGGATCACGATCACGTCGCCCTCGCGCACCGTGGGCACCTTGCCAGTCAGCGGCAGGCGCACCGGATCGATCCCGAGCAGGTCGGCATCCAGCGGCAGGTTTGTCAGCACCACGCAGTTGAACTGGATCGTGCCTGGGTCTACCGGAATCGGCTTGAGAACGTTCGCGCCGACGACGTTGTCGGGGTGGTACCAAGGCTCGTTCTCGTTGCCTGCGGCCGGCACGTACTCGCCGAACTTGACCGTGGCCCAGCCCATATCGTGGTCGACATGGCCGGCCATGCGCGTCGAGCTGATCGGGCCGTTGAGGGTGGACGTGCCCGTGATCAGATCGCCAGTGTCCGCACGCACCGCCTGCAGGTACAGGGACGCCGGCCGAATTGGGGCTCCGGGCGTGCGGAATACGATGTAGGAAACCGGCAGCGTGCCCACGTTGGTCAGGAGCGTGCGCACGGTGGCGCTGCCTCCCGTGGTTGTGCCCCAGTTCGTCAGTCGCGCTTCGCCGGTGCGGTAGTCGATTGTCCCCGCCTCGATCACCGCACCGGTGTTGCGATTCATGTCCCGGAACAGCTTTCCCTGGCGGTCGATGTAATCCTTGCCGCCCCAGGAGAACCACAGGCTGCCGGGCACGAACCGGTCAGTGAAACCTTGGCCGAGGTAGATGGAAACGCCCGGGAACGGCACCTCCTCGTGCGTGGCCAGCGATCCGGCCGTGGTCTGGCTGGCCCAAAATTGCACCTGCGGCCCTGCAACGATGGTCAGCGGCATCGGGCCGCTGTCCCATTCGTAGCCCGTGATCTGCAGGTGCGAGGGGATCTGAAAAGGCTTCGGGTACGGAACGGTCAGCGGCCCGATCTGCACCGTGACGGCACCGGTGCTGTAGTCCACGCTGCCGCCGGTGATGGCAGTCGACCAGTTGCCCTTTTCCTTGCGCGGCGCGGCACTGACGATGCTGCCGGCGCCGTCGTCCTTGAGCCATATCTCGCCATTGCGGCCAAGCATGGACACCGGCAACTTGGCCAACAGACCACCCGGCTTCAGCGGCAGGGCACCTGGCGGTAGCGAGAATGTCAGCTGCGTGCCGCTCCAGGCCGCCGTCAGCGTGCCCGTCGCGCCTGCGGCCCGGGTGTAGTCCGCCTGCAGCGTGCTGTTGCTGTCGGGCCAGGCGTTGGCGCTGGGGCTGAACGCTATGAACCCGTCCACGTAGGTAACCGTGCCGCTGGCCTGGCCGGTGATCACGCCCGCGCTGTCGGCGGTCGCCGTCTTGGCGACGCCTCCGCTGAGCCAAGTGAACGTGACGCCGACCGCGGCGTCGGCCGCGTGCTGCAGTTGGAACTCCACTACCGGCGACGTCGGAACTACGGTGCCGGCGCGCTCGACGAAGTCGGAGTTCTGCCCGCCGGCGAAGATCAACTGGGAGCCGATGTCCGGCAGGGCTCCCAGGGTCACCACGACATTACCGGACTGGTAGTCGACGGTGCCACCGCCCTCTGCCGCCGAGGCGCCTTCGAGCGTGCCGTTGCCTTGCTTGTCCTCCAGCGTGTACCACTTGCCCAGGTATCGGTAATCGATCCGCACGGTCTTCACGCCGGGGGCGAACGGCAAAGTCTGCACGTATACGGTGCCCTGATTGCCAAGCGTGATCGGGATCCCGATGGTGTAGCTGCTGCGCTGGACGGCGACCGCGGGGGTGTAGGAGCAACTCATTACCACGGGTCCGCTGAGCCGGCCGGACTCATAGTCGACGTCGCCCAGGTCGGTGCTTCCATTGAGCAAGTTGCCTTGACCGTCGTCGCCGGTGATCGGCTGGGCGTTAGTAACGCCGCCCGTCACACTGCGCGGCAGCACGCCGCGAAACAGGAAGACCGGCGAGCTCGTAGCGCCGGTGCCATCCGTGCGCGCCGGCGCGATGCCCACGAAGTTGAGGGTCAGCCCGGGGCGGGCGCCGGCGAACGGCACCTCGCGTGTGGTGCTGGGCACGATCTGGGTGAAGATCGACTGCACGCTGATTTCGAGGTCGTCTTGAGCCGCCGCCTCCGCCAACCGAGTGACACCGTAGTAGTGGGAGGCGTCGGCCACCGTGGTCTGTCGCACCTTGGTCGGGGTCGTCACATTGCTGAAGCGCGAGGCCTCGGCACCAACGAAGGTCTGGCGAAGCGCGCTGGTCAGGGTAAGCGTGACGACCTTGCGCTCGTAGTCCCCTTGATCGTCGGAAAATGTACGTACTTCCGAGTCCACGTCTTGAACGCGAACGTACTGCTCCGAACTGACGACGCCCTCGGCGTTCTCGACCGACAACACAAGCACGTCGCCGACTTCAGGCAACGGCGTCTCGACCCGTCCCAGCATCGACACCGCCTTGGCGCCCTGCGGCTGCGTGCCGAACAGGTAGTAGGCCGAGCGCGGTCCGCGGGTGACGTAGGATTCGATGCGATTCTGTGCATCGCGGCGCTCGGCATCGGGTCGCCCGATGCTGAACAAAGCCACCGAGACGCGCTCATCGTCCGGTGGATCGGTCACGATCACGTGCGCACCGAGGTAGACGTCCGTGTTGAGACTCTGCACGGCCATGTACGACAGCCGCAGCGACAGCCGGCCGTAGGTGCGGTCCAGGCGCGAAATGTCAGGAAAGAGGTTGTTCACCTCGCCGCTGTCCACCACGGACCCGGTCATCCGACCGCCGCCGTTGTCGGCGTCGGTCAATCGTTCGGATTCGAGCAGCTTGATGTCGGAGACGTTGATCGCCATGTGCGGTCAGACCTGCATGAGTCGGAGGGTGATGTAGAAGAAGTCGCTAGGCGCGATCGGCGCCTTGAAGCTGATCGGTCTGGATTCGACCGCCGGACCATCGGTGCGGCGCCACAGCACCTGGAATGCGCGCGGCTCGTCTTCGAACGTGGGGAGGCTCAACGTCATCGGACCGGCACCGGCGATCGCCTCCTTGGCCAGTAATGCGTCGACTACCGAACGGGGCACTACGGCCACGTAGTCACTACCGCTCTGCTGGCTCTCCAGCGTGATCGGCCGACCGGCCTGCAGAGCGCTTTCCTGGATGATCCGCGCACCGGTCAAGGTCGTGGCGACCGTCTGCCCGACTTTCCATGACGTGGTCTCGTCGCTCCAGATCAGATCGTCGGGAAGCTCGATGGTGTCCAGAAAGATGCTCATCGGCTCGAACTCCGGCGGCGCTCCAGTTCAGAGAGCAAAACCGGCAACAAGGCTTGGGCCAACCGGGAGAGGTCGTTCTGCGAGAGCGGCATGGCTAGCCCGCGCTGGCCGGGGCTAACTTCCGACTTGAGCAGGATCTCGATCGGTAGAGCGCCGGTCGTCGCGGCGACGGCCGGGGCGCGATCGGTCGGTGCCGCCGTCTGACTTCGCGCGCGCTCAAGCTCCAAAGCCGCTTGACGCTGCTTCTCCAGCTGCTCGGTCTCCGACTTGACCTGATCCTGGCGCTGCCGTGTCGCTACCTCGCGCTGCTTGGCTTCGCGGTCCGCGGCCTGCTGCTTCGTCTGCTGCAGACGCCGTTCGGCGTCGATCAGCTTGTCGAGTTCGCTGTCCGCGAGGAAGTTGAACTGGGCGCGCAACTCCTCTCTCCGCTGCGCCGACTCGTCATACGCCGCATTAGCCTTGTTCAGCGCTTCCACCTCGGCGAGCAGCGCCCTCCCCTGTTCGTCAACGGCCTGCGTGACCCGATTGAACTTCGAAACGAACTGCTGCGACCCTGCATACCTGTTGAGGGCCATGTACGCACGGTTCGCCTCTTCCGACACGCCGAACAAGGTGGCCGCGAATTGCTGCCCTTCCTTGCTCGCCGCCCCCATGTACGCCGTCGCGGTGTCCACCCCGTCGGCCGCACGCTGAGTCTCTTCGGCCACGCTGCCCGCCGCCTCAGACACCTGGCTCAGGGCGTCTGCTGCCTGACTCGCACCGGTTGCCAAATCCTGACCCAGCTGACGCCCCGTGTTCGACAGCTCGGCGATGCGCGCGTCGGTTTCGGCGATGCGTTGCTTGAATTCGGCGAAGCCGATGATGCCTTCGCTTAGGGCGCGTTGCAGCTCCTGCTTCAGCGCCGCCAGTTCCTTCTTGGTACTGGCCTGCTTGAAAGCACTGTCGAATGCTTGCGCTACGGCCTGACTTCTTTTTTGCACATCCAGCCCGAGACGATCGATCTCGCCGACAGCGCCCCGGAACGCATCGACCGCCGAGCGCCCAGCCTTGGTGAAGCCCGTCTCGATAGCCTCGACGTCGACGCCCAGCCGCGTCAGGTTGATTCGGTTGACCTCCGCGGCGAATGCTCGCGCGGCGTCGCTGCCCTCCGCAAAGGCGCTCTTTGCCGCGGCTTGTACGCGCGGCAGGTCCTCGCTGGATACGGCCTGCAGGGCTTCGCGGAGTTCCGCGCGGATGGCCTTGGCGGCGGACCGGCCTCTCACGCTGATCTGCTCAAGGATGGACACGGCGTTGTCGACACCCTTGGCCGTCCCGAAGTCCACTCCCGCGAAGATGCCGCTGACGGCCTCCTTGGCAGCCTTACCCTTACTCGCCAGCTCGTCGAACTTGGCCACCGCCTGGTTGACGAAAGCAGCCAAGGCGGCCTGCTTCTGGGCCTCCTCGGCGAGCGCGCGCAATCGGCCCTGGGTCTGCTCCAGTGCCCCGTCGATACGCCGTAGCGCGGCTCGAATCTCCGGGTCGATGCTCTGCCCGGTTGCGGCCGCTTCTTTGACGATGCCCTTGTAGTACTTCTGTGCGCTTTCCAGCGACAGGCGATAGGCCTCGGCTTGGTCCCGGGTCTTGGCCTGGATCTGTCCTGCGCTCTGCACGACCGTGTCGGCGTAAGCGGCGTAGATCCGCTGAAGCTCCTGGCCCTGCCGAGCGGCATCCTGGTACAGCGCCCGCACGCCGGCTTCCGCCACCTGCTGCTTGGCGAGCGCTTCCAGGTAGTCGTTTCGGACTCGGTTGAGCTCAATCAACTGCCCGATGACATAGTCGATGCCGATCGCGGCCACCGAGATCTTCAGCAACCGGGGCACAGCGCTCACCGCCCCACCTAGGCGCCCCAATGCCCCTCCCGTGGATGCGGCCGAGGCCGCCAGCGCATCCGTGGCGGCAGCCGAGGCCCGAAGGGTGATCAAGCCGCGGGCCAGATTGTTGTAGAAATCGACCACGCGCACGGCCGCGTAGGCCTTGGCCAGAACGAGCAGCGCATCGGCGTTGCGCGCAAGCGCCAAGCCAACGTTACCGACGATCGACACTAGCGGCGCCAGCTGCTGCCCGAGGCTGCGGATCGCCTCCAGAGTGGAAACGATTGCGGCGCCCACGCGCCTGGCCAGATCGTCTAGGTTCCCGGTACTCCCCAGCAGGCTCTGGAGCTGCCGCCGGAAAAACTCGGTCACCCCAGAATCGGCCACCTTGCCGAGGAACTCCTGCCAGCGAGCCGTCACCTGTCCCAGCAGACCCGACAAGCCGGACAGGCCGCGCTGAGCAGAACCGGCATTCACTTGGCCGATTTCCTGATACAGCGCCTGAATTACGTCCCGGCCGAGCTTGCCTTGCTCGCTGAGCTTCTGCAGCTGCGCGACGTTCTTGCCGGTGGCCCGCTGCAGCAATTCCCAAACGGGCACGCCGCGCTCGACCAACTGCAGGATCTCTTCGCCTTGGAGTTTTTGCTTCGCCCAGGCCTGCCCCAAAGCGAGCACCTTGCCCTCCAGGTCCTGCTGCGAGCCGCCGACCGACGCGTTCTGGTCGACGAGCGCCTGCAGGGAACCGTTGAGGGGGTCGAGCCCGAAGGCCTTGAGCTTAAGCGCCGACTGGTAGACCGTCTCGAACGCCAGTCCGTTCTCCGCCGCCAGGGTCCGCAGATCGGCGTAGACGCGGTTACCGGCCGCCTGCGAGCCGTACAGATTCGCGAGGGCGCGCCGCGCGTTCTCGGCGGCGCTGGCGACATTGAACAGATTCTTGACGCCCTCGACTGCACTGTTGAAGCCCAAAAACGCCAGTGCACCGGCCATCACGCTACGCAGGCGAACGAAAACGCCACTAGTGCCTCGGGCCGCCTCGCTGAGCCGGCGCGTGCCCTCATCCGCACCCGCAACGCGATCGCGATAGCTGCGCAGCGCATCGGCAGAGGCGCGGCCGGACAGCGCCATGCGCCGGAAAGCCTCATCCCCATCGGCAATGCGCTGGCGCAGTTGCGCCATGGCGCTGGCTTCGCTTGTGATGGCCTGGCCCTGCCGCTCGATGGCGGCAGCCGTGCGGCCGATCTCGCTCCGCAGACGTGCTTGCAAGTCGCCGAGGTCGCGTGTGTCCGCGCCGGTGGCCGACAACTGCTGCTCGACTTTGCCCAAGGTGGCCGACTGCGCGTCGAAGGCGCGCTGCAGGCGATCGACCTCCTTGCGCGCGGCCGCCTGCCGCTCCTGCAGTTCCTTGGACGGCTTGTCCATGGAACCCATCTGCAGGGCGAGGTGATAGGCGGCCTTGGAGGCAGCGTCGAGCTCTTCGCCGGTCCGTGCGAGCTCAGAGCGCAGCCGATCGAACTCTGCCGCCTGGGCAGCCTGCGCCCCCAGGTCCGCCAAGCTGTCCAGCAGTTTGTTCGTGTCCCTAACCGTCTCCGCGGACACATCGCCGAGTCCGCCGAGCGCGCTCCGCAGGGCGTCGACGCCCTCCCGGCCCTGAGTCTCCAGGACGATCCGGATCGCTTCCTGTACGGCTTGGTTGGGCATGTCAGCTCCGCGATAGGCGGAACTGCCGTCGCAGTTCGCCGGTGTAGAAGGTGGTCAACTCCAAAAGCACCGCATCCTTGGTGGCCAAGGAGGGTCGGTGATCAAGACCGGACAACATTTCGAATGGGCTGGGACCGCGCAGCATCCGCAGCGGCCCCCTGGGCGCGCGACGTCCGGTCGATTCGAACTGGCGCACACGGATGGCGCGGCGCCCCTGCACGGTCGCGATGAAAGCGCCGTCGTACGTCTTGGCGCCGCTCTTTGCGATCGCCGCGGTAGCGCCAGGCGAGCGGCGGCCACGCCAGCGACCGCCGAAGTGGATGAGCGAGATACCGCGCGTCGAGGCCCAGATGCTCAAGACCTCGTCGCGATCGCCGCGGCGGCCCTTCAAACCCATTTCTACCCGATACTTGCCCGTTAGCTCGCCGGCCTTGACGTTGTAATTGGCGCGAACCGCGCGGCTGACCGCCGGCAGAGCACGTCGTTTGATTCCGATGATCGCGCGCACGACGGCGGTGTCGTAAGCGTCCAACGGATTGCCCACCGCATCGGCCAGCCCATGCAAGCTCTGGGCGCGACGCCCATTGACGTAGTACTGGAGTGCGCTGTTGCGGCCGTTCGCCATCACCTGCCTCGCTCGTTGACGGCCGACGCCGGCTGCACGTCAGCAGCCGGCGCCAGAAGGCCAAGTTCCATCGCTACCGCGGATCAGGCCGCGGCCTTGTACGCGACGAAGGTGTACGGCGCGGTTTCACCGGCGGCGACCACAGCGTCGCCGGTCAACGTTGCCTGGATCGGCTCGGCGCTGAACCAGTCCACATCGCCGTCGACGGTCAGATTGACCTGCGGCACGCGCAGTTCTCCGTTCTCGCCGCTGATGCGATCTTCCATGTCGCCGGTCAGATAGAAACGCTTGGTGGGCGTTGCGCCGCCGATGATGCTGGTGGACACCTGTGCGTCGTAGCTGTAGCTGACGGTCACATCCGGATCATTGACGGTGACGGCGGCTGCCTTGATCACGATCTGGCCACGGCGGGAGTCGATCGCATAGTCGGTGCCGGCGACCAGCGTCGTCGCGCCGTTCTTGACCACCGGCGCCGGCGTGGTCTTGAGCAGCCGGTGGGGCAGTTGCAGGGGCACGTCCTTGGTCGGGATCGCCAGGGCCTGGTCGGTCACAGAGCCGGCCGCCAGGGTCGCGCCGGTGCCCTCGCCGTACAGGATGCGGGCGAGAATCAGGGGCGGCAGTTCGAGTACGGTCAGCGCCACCGAGGTGGTGCCGGGCTGGGCCTCGGAATGGATCGGCTGGTTGTATCGCGCACCGCGGCGTTTGCTGACCACCTTGACTTCGTCGCCGGGCTCGTACGAAAACGTGAGGGCGCTCGACTCGATCGGCTGGTTACCGGACAAGTCGGAGGGATCGGTGATGACCGGGATGCGCTGACCGTTGGACTGCTCTTCCCAGAGCCGGATGTCGCCGGCGAACTGACGTACTTGGGGTGCGGGCATGGGTGGCTCCGTTACTGGGTCGCGGGCGTGATGGACTCGACCAGGTCGGCCCGCGCCGACACCTGGACAAGAATGACGGCGGCACCATCGTCGGGCTGGCCGATTTCGATGCCGGTGATCGCAAAGTCGGTGACGCCCTTAGGTCGTTCCTTGATGTGCTTGCGCAGCGGTATCAATGCGCGCACCAGGTCGTAGCGGGCGCGGTGTGCCTGCTGTTGGGCGTTGTCTTGTTCCGCGAATGGCACCGCGACCTCGATGAACACCGACATCCGCGACAACACTGTCGACCGCGTGGAGTTTTCCTCGTTGATCGGAATGGATGTACCGAGGATCAGGGTCGAGAGTTCGCCCTCATCCGGCAGCTGCGAGGCCTCCAAGGCCACGGGATGCAAGCCGATATCGGTCAGGAAGCCCCGACTCGGCTGGATGAGCCGTACCGCGTCGCGGACGTGCTCCAGTAGCTGCCAGGAAACCGGCGAGGTGATCATCGGGCTAGACACGGCGGACCACCCAGCGGCTCATCGAGCCGTCGTCGATCGCGCCGTCGTCCGAAGGCTTGATTAGCTGGTAGGTCGTGGCTTCCGCCTCCAGGAAGACGCGACCGCCAGCTGCGGGCGTCACGTCTGCGAGCAGCAGGCCCATCACGACGTGACGGCCGACGACCTGCCCGAGTTCGCCCAGCAAGCGCGCATCCCGGTCCAAGTAGATCCGCACCGAAACATCGAAGTTGGCGCCGGGCGCCGTGTAATGCCCTTGGTCGGCCAGGCCAGCGTCCAGCATGGCAGCATGAAGCTCCGCATCCATCGCCTTCAGCGTGTCGAGTTGGCTCACCGCAGCACCCCCGCCTTGCGGTGGCGGTCGATGCATTCGTGGCATGCACGTCGATGCAGTTCGCAGATCTCCAATTGGAACTTAGCCGGCGCCAGCACCTGCTCGCTGAGTTCATCCCAAGCGTGCGGGCTGTCGGGGTCTGCCGGCTTCCACGGCGGCAGCCGCGTGTCGCAGGGCACGAAGCACTGGGCGTCGCACTGTGCAGGCACCGGCTCGGGCTTGTCCGGCCGCACGGTCTCTGGCCCGCATGCCGACAGCAGGCCGACGATGGCGAACACCACGGCGGCGCGCATCATGGCGTGGCCCCTGTCAGCTGGTTGACGGCCTGAACCCGTTGACCTCCGGGCCCGCAATTCGCGGGCAGCGGCGGCAGTTGCCGCAGCTTTGTGCGGTAGACCACGACACGCTCCCGCCCGCGGTCCACCTGCTGCGCCAGGTCGGCCCAGAGTTTCTGGTTGTCGGCCTCGGCGGCGACGGCGACCCGGTTGACCTGGTCGGCACGACCGCGCAGCGCGGCGATCTCGCCGTCGCGCTTCGCCGCTGACAGTTCAGCGGCGCGATCGGCCTTGACGTAGCCCAAGCGGTACACGGCCAGGCCGTTGCCCGCCAATGACAGGAACAGCAGCACCGAGAGGGCTGCGATCACCTTGAGCAAAGCCGGCATGGTCATGGCAGCACCAGTCCCCGCCCCTCGCACAGGGCGCGCTCGGCGACGCGGCGGCGCGTCAGACCTTTCACCTTTCGCCCGCCGGCGTAGTCCCAGCGAGAGAGTTCGGCGCAAGCACCGTCCAGATCGCCGGCATTGGCCTTTCGTTGCAGCGTGGAGCCGCAAACGAGTTTGGGTCCCGCGTTGAAGACCGCCGTGGTGAATGCTGCTTCGGTATACACCGGCATCGGCACACGAATGCAGCGGCGAACGTGATCGTTCGCCTCCTGCAGGTCTCGACGCAGCAGCTGGTCGCACTCCGCGTTGCTGTATCGCCGTTGCTCGACGTCGCCGGTGTGGCCGTCGCAAACGGTCCACACTTGCACGATGTCTTGGTACGGGGTGTTCCGACGCCCCTCCCACGGCTGCGCTAGCAGCGCGGCCAGCGCTATGGCAGCCGCGGCCGCAACCCCAATGCCCTTGCCTGAGCCTCGCTTGTCCTGTTTCATAGTTCGATCCTCCGCATCACACCGATCCACTGCTGCGCCGGCGGCGCCTCCGGAATCGGGTTGGCCAGCGTTTCGACCTGGAAGCGCATGCCGTCGCTATCGACCATTCCGTGCCGCATGCGGTACGGACGGTGCTCTGCCCGGCAGCTGTCCCACTCAGCACGGACGCGCTGGCGGTCCTCGGGGGCGATGAAGGTCATCCAACCCCACCCCATCAACTCGACCTTGCCGACGCCGAGCCACCGCGCATACGTCTGATTTACGTAGCTGTTGGAGCCGTCTGGGCCGCACTCGAACTCGGCGGATTCAACGTTGGCATCACCGCGCGCACGCATCGTCAGCGTCAGCATCACGAAGCTGGTGCGCAGCTGCTCCACCTCGTGACGACCTGCGTCGACGCTGTCGCGCAACGCCGGCACATCGGACATGGCGCGAAGCCCTGCGCGATATGGTTCGAACCAGATTGCAAGGCGCTTCCGAAATACCAGCCACAGCGTCGCCACCGGTGCGGCCAGCATTCCCAGCAAGGCGCCAATGCTGGCCGCCAGATCGAGTACTGAGGTCAGGTCCATATGCTCTCGGCGGCCAATCAGGCGTTCAGGTGGATCCGGACCGCCGTATCGCCGCTACCCGCAGCATTCGCCGCGTAGCCAGCGAGCGTGTTTCCGGAGGCGGTCGTAGTGAGCCGCTTGTTGGTGTTGTCCCAGTACAGCAGCGCGCCCTGGGCCATCACATCCGCCGGCAGCTTGGGCAGGCTGTAAACCTGCTTGACCGCGACACTGATGGTCTGGCCGACCGCGCCGCTCGCCAGCGCCACGCCCAGTCGCAAGCCGACCAGGATGCCGCTACCGGTAGTGATGGCGGAGCCCGCCACGGTGTAGTCGAGCACGTCGCCCGGCTGGATGAAGTTGTTCGCCATGGTGGATGTCTCCGGTGGTGACGATGAAGGAGCTGCGCGCGGAGGGCGCCTCTCGGCGCCCACCGCTGTTGGTTAGCCGCCGGGTGCAGGCGTCTTGAGGGCACCGCGGAAGCCCACGGCACCGACGGCGTAGTCGTAAGTCACGCGCCAACTGACGCCGTTGGAGCGGAAGGCCTCTTGCATGACCAGGCGCGGCACCTGGATGCCGTCGACGAAACCGACTTCGATGACCGGCACCTGGTTCGGGTCGGCGAACGAGTACCAGGCGGTGTCCCCCAGACGCGGCGAGTCGACGATGTCGCTGTACGTGCCCTTGGCGATGTTGGTTCGCTGCAGCTTGTTGGCCGCATCCGGGTCATAGGTATCGCCATTGACCACGCGGGCAGCGCCGCTCAACGACAGCGGCCCCAGCCAGACGGCCGGACGCAGGTCGAGGTAGTCGTCGTTACCACCGGGCGCCTTCTGTTTGGCCATCTGCTGGCGCGCAGCGTCGACGCTCGTGACCGTGGGCACGGCGGCGGTGCCGGCGATGTTGTTGTGCGAGCTGTGGAAGAGCGGCTGGCCGTCCGTCATGGTCGGCCCTGCGCCGCCGTTCAAGGCGAAGAGCGCGAACACATCCTTGTTGAGCGTCCGGATCGCAGCGCTGCCCATGCCCTGGGCGGCGTCGGAGAAGAAGCCGATATCGTCGTTCTTCGTCGCCTCGTAGGACAGGTTCAGGATCCGACCTTTGCTTCGGGCCGTGAGCGTCTGCTTCTCGCCGTCCGGGTAGTTGCCGTCCTTGTACTCACCCGCTTCGTTGACGACCTCCAGGTCCGAGAAGGTCGAACCGAAGATGCGGATGTGAGGCCGGAAGTCGGACAGCGTGCCGATCTTGCAGAAGCGGCGCCACGCCTGCTCGCCGGCCAGGAACTGCTGGATCAGGATCTTGTGCAGCGCGTTCTCGAACATGACCGGGAAGTCGCTGGTGGTCTGCGTGACCGCCGCCTGGAACACCCGCTCGGTGTCCATGCCGCGGGTGTTCACACCGGCCGCCGCCGCGCACTCGCGGGCCATGTCCATCAGGGTCAGGCCGTTGAACGGGTTGCCGTTTCGTGCCTTGGCGTCCTCGTCGGGCTTCAGGGCCCCCGCGCGGGCCAGGATCATCTGCGCGCCCGCCTCGCGCAGCTTGTCGCGCTGGTCGTGGCCCGCGACGACATGGCCACCGCCGTTGAGCGGCTGGCGGCCCTTGGCCTGCAGACGCAGGATCTCCTTGCCGACGTCGCCGGCGCTGATGGCCGGATCGGCCTCGTCAATCACGCGATTCACGTAGGCCAGGACGTCCGGGTTGTCGGGGCTCAGCCCGGCGAGCGCCCGGATCTCGGTGTTGCGTTCGCGCAGCGCGGCCAAGGCCGCCTGCGGGGTGTCGGCGGGCTTGGGGGTATCCGCCTGCTGCTGCTGGGATTCCGGCATGGGAATGACTCCGGTGGTAGGGCCGGCACTGGCCGGCGGGTTCGCGCGGGCGGACGCCTGCGGGTTGGATTCGGCCGCTGTGGCCGGAATGGGGCGTCGCAGCGACGCAGCCAGCTGCGTCGGCATGCGTTCGAAGTAGCGGGCAAATGCCGGCTGTGCGGCGATGGTTGCGAGGGCCTGCGCTGCGGTCTGTTCGGTCTCGGCGTCCTCGACCACTTCTGTCACGAAGCCTTCGGCCTTGGCTTCGGAGGCCGAATACCAGTGATCCTTGCCGTCCTGCATCAGAGCGAGCATGTCGGCGTGTGGCTTGCCCGTCGCCGCGGAGTAGCTGTGCGCCATCGAGTCTGCGTAGCCCTTGAGTACGGCCACGAAACTCTCCGCAGCCTCCTCGACTTCGTTGGCGTTGCCCGTGACGTACAAGCCACCCCATGGCGCGTGCACCATCAGGCGCGTGTTCGCCGCCATCGATCGCTTGCTACCGGCCATGAGAATCAAGCTGGCAATGCTCGCAGCGATGCCATCGACGGCGGTATTGATGGTCGCTCCAGACTTGGCCTTGCGCTTGAGAGCGTTGTAGATCGCAAGGCCGTCGACGACGCTGCCGCCATAGCTGTTGATGTAGACGTTGATCGTCTTGACCGCGGGCTCCAGGGCGTTGAGCTGCTCGACCACGCTCATCGCGGTGATCGACTCGCCCCACCAGCTCTCGCCGATGTCGCCAAAGATGTACAGATCGGCAGCGTCGCTGCCTTGAGCTTTGAGCTCGATACGACCCGGGATACGTTCGGTCGGCCCAGCGTGCCCTTGCGCTTCAACGATCAGCGCCATCGCGCGAGCGAGCAGGGACTTATTCAGGTGCGGCATCAGGCGTTCTCCTTCAGCGCCTGCACACGGCTGGCCGCGCGCAGATCGGCGCGGCGAGCAGCCGCTTCGGTGTCGGTGTCGTCGGTGCTAGTCGGCGACGGGTTGCTTGGGGCCCGCTCGGCCCAGTCCTCACGCAGCCGCAGGACTTCTTCGGGATCGTTGCCCGATAGCAGGATGTTCTGCTGAGGCGCCTGCCAGCCGCGATCTTCCATCTCACCGCGAGCCAGCGTCTCCTTCAGCGGATCGATCCATGGCATCTGCGGGCGAATGAAGATGGCCGCCGATAGTTCGCGCAGGGTCCAACCCCGCGGCATTCGCACCAGGCCGGCGAGCACTGCCGACTGGACGAACTGGGTCCAGACGGGGCGCATGAAGCGCGCGACGAACTGCTCGCCAAGCATGGCGTAGGCGCCGAACTTCTCGACCAGCTCTTGTCGCTGGGCCGAGTAAGTGCCGTCGTAGTTCATGGTGAGCGAGCTGGCGCTCACGTTGAGCCCACCTGCCGCCCGGCGCAGCTGTCCGTCGACGTAGGTCGCGACGTTGGGGTTTGGGCGCTTGCTGTCGAGAATCTCGATCGACTCGCCAGGCTCCAAGTCGTCCGCGATCATGCCCGGCACCATCGTCAGCGATCGGTACACGCGATCGAGCGCTGCGCCAGTGGCCGTGGCCGCGCCGCCCACATTCCCGTACGAGCCCGGGTCGCCCTTCACGATCTGCGCACACAGAGAAGCCGCGACCTTGGCGGCGATGCGCTCGCTGTCCTCGTAGTCCTGGACGTCGCGGAGCCGATTGATGACCGACGCGAACACGCTCAGGCCGCGCACCTGATGTACGCGGTCGATCATCGCGAACTGGTGCATCTGGTCGGCGGGGACGCGCTTCGTCTCCATACGCCAGCCGTTGCCATCGCCCGGATGATTCTTGTACACGTGATAGGCGACGAAGCGACCCCAGGCGTTGCGCTCGATTCCCTGGAGGATGTTGCGCCCCTCGTCGGTCATGTCGAGCGGCACCAAGTCCGCTTCGAGCAATTCCAGCGAAAACGGGACCACCGTTCCGTGGTCCAAGAAGTCGACAGGGCCGGATAGCTGCTGCCAGAAGGCCTCACCGTCGCGATAGGCGCTGCCAGCGACCAGTTGCTGACACTTTCCCATGTCGTGGCGCCAAGTGACCTCGGGACGGTCCCAGAACTCGTCCCACAGGTCGCGCAGGAGTTGGGCGATCGCACGATCGACCTTTCCGCCCTTGCGCCGCGGCGCAGGCATCACGTCGATGCCACTGCCGACGGTGTTCTGAACCAGGATGCCATGGGCGTTTCGAGCGATATCGACATCGCGACACAGGGCGCGTGCGCTGTCGCGCAACTGTTTGGCGTCCATGCCGACAATTCGGTTGGCGCTGCCCATGTCCGTGGCGAGCTTGCGGCCTCGGCCTGGACGCACGCCCTCGTGCGCGCGGGCGACGGGCTTGGCAGCATCGCCGGGGCCATGCGCCGCGCGCTCGCGATCGGCTCTGACCGCGACGGCGAGGCGCTCTCGCGCGACGGTCGCGCTGCTCAATCGCCACCCCCGAAATCGGCCTGGGAGAAGCGGCTGCGGTTGCCGGAGGCCACCTGCTGCTCGCGTGCCACAACCTGCTGCAGATGCGCGATCTCCGCTCGCACCTCCGCCAAATCAGCTCGCTGGACGAACCGATCGCCCAGTCGCCAGGACTGGCCGGCCAGGATCTTGGCCTCTGCCTGGATGTATAGCGCTAGACGTTGTTCGTTCGCGGTAGCCACGGACATAGCGTGGCGATGCGCGATGGGCAGTTCTAAAAAATTACGCCCACACCGGCTACGTAAGCCATTGAATCGCAAGGCCCCGAAAATGCGTCCAGGCCAAGTTTTTTAAAGTTTGCCCACCTGACCGTATGGAACCCGCTCTCGCTGCTACGCGCTGCTCTCGATCGCCAACGGCAGGCCACCGGGAAACAAGCGGCCGAGTGTGCGGCGACTAATGCCGAACTCGCGGCA
Source organism: uncultured Lysobacter sp. (assembly GCA_946480055.1). The sequence goes on from CAMLID010000001.1 coordinate 87,405, forward strand.
CACCTGCGACACGGTCTGCCCACGCCGCAAGGCGGCTTCAATCTGCAGTACGTCGTACTGGCGCGCCGGAGCCGGGATGTAGAGCGGCTGACCGGCGTACTCGCGCTGCAAGTAGGCCAACAAGCTGTTGGCGATCGGGACCGCAATGACTTCGCGCATGCCGGTCTCGTGCACGATGGCCCGCACGAGCTCGCGGCGCAGTGCCTCGGTGCGGTCGGCTTCCCTGCTCAACTGATGCTCCAGTCGCTATCCGCCAGACCCCGACGCGGAGGCGCCACCCCCCTGGAGGGTGCCGACGCAGTCTCGGTGGGTGCTGAGCCAGAAGTTGATGTTTCACGGGAATCCAAATCGCTCTGCCCGATCCGGCGCACCAGGCTGGCCAGTAGGTTCGCTTCCCTCCGATCCCAATCCGCACGCGTCCAGCGATGCATCCGCACCTCGGGATGCAGGGCCGCAGCGTAGGCGTACGTCCAGGTATCGAGCGGCTCATTGCGCGGGCTACCGCGCTTCTTCTCGAACCGGTTCTTGCGGGGGTTGTAGGTTTCGCTGGTCAGGCCGCCGAAGTACTCCAGGCTGAGTTGATCGCTAAAGCGCATCCTGCGCTCCTCGCTGTCCTTGTCCGCATCAGATGACAGCCAGCCGTACAGCATGTGTTTGATGGCCACCGTGCCCACGGGATAGGCCATCACCCCCCGCTTGTCGAGCTGCCCGCGCCAGTTGATGTCCTGCAGGCGTCCCTTGCCCAGTGGAGGCGCGTTGTTGGCGGTGGCGCCGAAGCCGGCGATATGGCGGCGCAGGCGGCCGCTACGCACAAACGCCTTCACGGCCTCGGTGCGATGGCCCAGCATGTCCTGCAGGCTCGCGTCGATGCGTAGAACGGCGCCGCTCTCGTGCTCGATGGGCCGGCTCAGCAGCTCGACCAAGGCCGCCCACACGGCATCGTCCGCCGGATCTCCGGGTAGTTCCACATAGTCGATCGGCCAGCAGTGCATGCCCCTGCCCCAGCCAAGGATCTGGACAGCTAGGCGGTTGTCCTGGGTGTCGATCCCGGCCGTGATGGCGAGTACCCACCGGGGCACCGGACGAAGCGGCCGCGGCTCGACTCGCTCTGCAACCAGGTTGTGCTTGACGGCACGCAGCGCGGGGTCTTCCCACGGCTCCGCCAGTCGGTCGTTGATGAAGGTCTTCAGTTTGGCCGGATCGTCCTGCGCGTCCAGCCACATGCGCACCAGGTCCAGCCAGCGCGGGCCCAGGCCGAAGGGGTAGTAGAGCGCATTGGCGTGGTAGCCGCGCACCTTCGCACCCGGGTTCTCAGCCACCCACCGCCCTGAAGCAATCAACTGCGTTTTCTGATGCTCCTCGATCACTACGCCGCATTCGCGACAGGCGTACCAGCACCGCGAAGCGTCGGGCGTCCAATGCAGGCCGCCCCACTCGAACGGCTGCTCGTGCCCGCAATCGGGGCATGGCCACAGCCAGCGACGGCGGTCCGAGGTGGCGTACAACTCGGAGACGCGGCAGCGGCCTACCACTTCAGGCGTGCCGACCTTGAATCGCTTGTAGGTGTTGGGGAAGGCGGAGCTGCGCCCATCCACCATCGCGTCAGGGTCGTCACCGGTCTTGAGGTGATTGGCAAAGCTGGAGAACTCGTCGACCAGAACCAAGCCAGCCGATGTGCCCTTCAGTCGGACCGGGCTGCCGGCATGCTCGATGTACAGCTGACCGCCTTCAAAGTCCTTGAAGGCACGACGGTTCGATGACTCGCGGCTTGCTGTGCTGGTCAGCACACGTTGAATCGCTGCCGTCTCGTCGATCAACGGATTGAGCTTCTGGTCAATCCACTTGTTCGCAGAAACCTCGCCGGGAAGCACGACCATGATGGGCTGCGGGTTCTCGCACATGCTGTAGCCCAGGATGTTGGCCTCCATCTCGGACTTTCCGAACTGGATGCACAGCATGGCCACGACATCCTGCACGACGCTACGGGCGCTAAAGCAATCCATGATCTCCACGAGCAACGGGTTGCGGCTGTTCCGCCACTCGCCTGGAATGGAACTGCCCTTGCTCGACAGCTTGCGGTTCGCCTCGGCCCATTCGCTGACCAGCCCGAGTTTGCGCGGCGCGATCGCGCGCCCGACCGATCGCGCGATCTCGGTGCGCGCATGCGCATACCTGATCACGCCTCAGCCCTCGCCAAAGCAGCGAACGACTTGACTAGATCGTGCAGCGCCTCTTCAATCCCATCGCGCAGTTGCACCCTGACCTGGCTCTCATCCGTGGTGGCTGCCAGCGCCGGAGCTAGCGTCGGTGCCAGTTGCTCCAGCCGGTTGCGCAGTCGCACGACCACTTCGGCGACGACAGCGATAACTTCGTCCCGCACCAGCAGTTGCCCCATCTCGACCTGCTCCTCACGCAAGGCCTTTCGGGCTAAGGCCTCTTCCTTGTCCGCTAAGGCCTTAGCGCGGCGTCGGGCATGACCATCGTTCGGCAGCGCAGGCTCTTCGTCGTCCGGGTCCGGTTCGGCCTCCTGCCCCGCAGCTGCAGTCCCCACTCGCCGGGCAGCGTGGCGCGCGGCGACGCCGGAGCGCGACGGGTCTTCGGTGTCCTTGATGAGCCCGAACGACTCGGCCACCCGAACCCGCTTCTGATCGTCGGTGAGGACCAGGCGGCCGTCTCGACGCAGTTGGGTCACCCACGACTTCTTCCAGCCGCCGAGTGTGGCGAACTCCGCGAACGAGGCCGTCTCAGGCAGGCCCATACCTGACTCCATCCTTACCCTTCCTTTCGAATAGCGGGAACGAGAACCCGCGCGCACGCGCGTGGATGCCGCTGTGCGGGTGGTGCGGCAACGCTGCGGAGATGCCGCACAAGCGGAGGCCGCGCCCCGCCTACGTTGTGCGGCATGTGCGGCATGTGCGGCATGCCTATACACGCGCGCGGATTCAACGCAAGCGGACAAGAAGAGGCCAACGTAGGCACGTACACGCGCACGTAAGGCGCGATACCGCACATGCCGCACACGCCTTGCTTGGCCTGCGTTTCATGCCGCACCCCATGCCGCACCTGCGGTCGCACATAGCGCACAGCAACGGTCATGAGGACGCGCTCCCCTTGAACTCGCTCAGGCAGGCGCGGAAAGCTGCGACCCTCTCGCCCAGCCACAGCTTTTCTGCCCGGTCCTCGGGCGGGGTGCTGTTACCCATCATCAAGATCGCGTGCGGCCCCCGCTCGGTCTGGCCCAGCAGGTAGCGCTTGCGTACGGTAGGGGCCGCTCGCTTGCGCGCCAGGGCGTTCACGAACTTGGGCATGGGCGCAGCCCGGTGGCCGTTCTGGGTGCACCACCGCTTGTATGCCTCGTACCAGTCCGTGGCCAATGCCGGCATGGGCTTGATGCCAGGCACCTCGCCCATGTGGGCGTCGTCGTAGAACCGCTGAGGGCTATCAAGGCCCAGCCCGATGAGTTCATCCTTCGCCTCGGTATCTGGCGGCCTGGAGCCATTGCGGAAGTCGCCCAGGTCGAGGTGCAGCAGATACTCATGCAGCGCAGCCGCACCGCCGGACCGGATCTCTTCCAGCACGGCGTCGTAGAACGCGCGCTCGCGTTCGGGCGGCGTCCAGACGACGCAGTGCCGGCGATCGTCCTCTTCTAGAGCGACCGGCATAGCTTCATTCGACAGAAAAACCAGATTGACGTGGTTCCGCTCGTCATACGCCGCGACATTCTTCGGATTGATCCGGATCCAGTCGCCCGTGATGAGGGCCTTCAGCTTGTTCTTGAGATGGAACACCTCCGACCGCGCGGCCACCTCGTCGGCGATCAGGAACAGCTTGCGGCTGGCCCAGTCGGTGAACTTGTCCTCCACCGCGTCTTGACCGATTACCCGGCCGTACTGTCCGTAGATCGACATTACGGTCTCGAAGAACAGGTTCTTTCCGGTGCCCTGTGGACCGTGCAATACCAGGCACGACTTCATCTTGGCGCCGGGGTGCTGGATTGGGTAGGCAAGCCAGCGCAAGATCCACTGATAGACCTCTTCACCACGGCGCTCGGCGCTGCATACGTAGCGCAGCAGCTCTAGCAAGCGTTCGCAGTTGCCCGCCATTGGCGTCGTGGGCCAGCCGCCCCATAGATTGCAGGTGATCTGCGGGTCTTCCGTGCCCGGGTCGAACCCGACTTCACTGACCCGCACCAATGCCCGGTCAGGCAGTTCCATCCACGCTCGATGCAGGTCGCGACGAATGCAAGCGTCCCGCATATCGCTAAGCGACAGCAGACAGTGCTCCTTGCGATCGAACACCGTGCTTGAATGTCCATAGACCAGCGCATAGCGATCGCGCAATTCCTCAAGCGTTTGGATGGGCCGCAACGCGTCCCCGCCCCCGCTGGGGGTGGTGGTTGCGGCGCCGGCCGCGGCGGCCGCCCACTTCAGCGCCGAGAGCTTCGCCTCAACCTGGACGCGCACCACGTGCAACCCTTCGCGCTCGTGCAGATCGTTGAAGTCCGTCAGCTTCGAGCGGTCCGCCAGCCACTCGTCCGCGACCGAGTGCGCGAACGCAGGCACCATCCAGGCGCCGCTGACGGCCAGTGCCGCCGCACTTGCCTGGTTGACGCCGGCGTTGAGGTAGCCGTGTTCACGACTGCACTCCGGACATTCCTTTGGGTGCTGCGTCAGCACCATGTGTGCGCGGCATTCTGCGTGCTTGCACCTGCCGAGGATGTCGTCGTCGGCGCAGATCAGGATCTTGGTACGCGGGTAGCGCTTCTTCAGCGCTTCGGTCACCGACAACAGGTTGCCGGCGTCAAATGCGATCGCCACGGGATAGCCCGTGGCCATATGCAGCGTGGCGCCGGTTGAATACCCCTCTGCCACGAGAACCACCCAGCTGGGCGACCCGATCAGATGGAAATGTCCCTTCTTAGCGAGGCCCGGCGGCCAGAACTCTTTCGCGGGGCGCTTGCCTTGTCGCGACTGCGCCCTGGTGCGTAGGAACTGCAGCCCGTGGATTCTGCCGGCAGTGTCGAGAAGCGGTACGACGCCGGTGCCGTGCTTCGTGTATCGCAGGCCATAGCCGACGACGCGCTTCTCATCGAGGTAGTCGCAATCGCCGTCGGTGAGCAGCTGAGACCAGGCTGCGGTAGCGCGGTCGGCGGCGCGGGCCTGGGTCGCCTTCAGGGCGGCATCGGCGCGCTTTCGGTCTTCGGCCAGACGTCGACGCAGAGCCTCACGCTGCTCCGCCGAGATTTCACGCTTGCCGAGTTCGACCTTCTGAGCGTTGTTCTCGTTGCCTCGCCATACGCCAAAGCTGCCGACGATGAGCGTGTCGCCGTCGACGTAGATCTCGTGGAGGATGTACCACCCTCGCCGCTCGCGATCGCCCTCGACTTTGCAGCGGACGGGGCGATTGCTCCCGGTTTCGAGACGGTCGACGATGAGGCCAATGGCATGGAGTTGGCCTAGTACGTCGTCGTAGTTGGATGCCGCCACGGTTCAGTAACTCCGAAGGGCACTAACTACCCAGTCAATGCGCGTCCTATTACCCGCGTGGGCCAACTCCCAGGAGGACCCACGACCGGAAGCTGAACCGTGTCGTTCCGCTACACGATGAGCGACGTACAGACAGCACGCGACGTCATCAATCCTCTGCAGGGGGGCGGGGCCGGGCGTCATGCCAAAGGCCCCAATGGAAGCTCAGCTTGTGCGCGACGCCGGGCTTCATCGTCCCGCCGCCACTGTTCTTGCAGCGCTGCGAACGCATCGCCTGGCAAGGACTCGCCTTCACCGCTGAGCGCTGCGATGGCGCGAGTCAAACCGCGATCGGCGTGAGGGTTCGGCCGCACGCGACCGTGCGCGCGCGAGCGTCGGTTGGGCCGGCACTTGCGGCTAGCCACAGTCATCGCTCCCTTGACCTGAAGTGCACCGATTGCGCCTCAGCGTCTTTGGCGCACCCGATGCACAGCCTGGCGCCAAGCCCCTGGCGCAGTTCTGAGATCGATTCGCCACAGTCTTGGTTCTCGCACGCGGCCAGACCCACGGGCCGTGCCCTGCAGGCGTGATGTAGCAGGGCGTTCTCAAGTTGCGCCTCTGTCTGCGCCTGCACTGCGTCGATTAGATCCGGCATCCCCTGCTTACTCCCGCATCAAGCCGAATTGGTAGGGCCCTGCCCTCGCCTGTCGGCGAGGTGGGCTTTGAAGTTGAGCACCGCTGCGATCACGTCGTCGCTCTCAGAAACGAGGCGCGCATACTCGGCATGCGTGATATCGCCATCGGCTAGGACTTCGCCCCAGGCCGCACAGAGCTGTCCCGCCTCAGCGAGCACATCGGCAATCGAGGAAAAGTCACGCCCAGTAGCCTCGGCCGGAAGTTCGTATGTGACCCGTCGGCGACGTTGCGCCAGGTCGCGCTCGCACGCGCTTCTGTACGGATCTGGCAACGAGGAGACCCATGCATCTTCAAGATCCGCCGGCAGGGCCTTGACGGTTCCATCCATGAAGCGGCGCAGGATCTGCCCGTTGTTCTTCAGCGCCCGGATTAGTTCGTCGCCCTCGCCCAACCGGAACGGCACGCTTCGCACGTCAGGAGCGACGTGCGCGAGATAGTGCTCGGCAACAGCCATCGCGAATGAGTTTGCGTTGGTCGCTGTCTCATCCAGCATTCGCCGCGTGTAAGCGTAGAGGACCGACTGTCGCGGCGGCTGAAAGTGAGGCTCGCGCTTCATGCGTACCGTCCACCGCCTGCAGCACGATGTTCGGCATGCAGACTCTCAATCTCGCGCGCCTTCGCTTCGCGGCCATCTACCACTTCGATGTGGCCCGTGGGACGGGCGACTTGGCCGCGCTCATCTTCGAGGCACGGGTCCAATCGTTCTCGAGCGGGACCGGTCGGCTCCTTAGCCGCAAGGGCATCGAGGGGCCACAAGTCCGGCCGAATCAGCCCACGCGGCACTTGCTCGGGGCCAATCACGTCCGATGCGGTCTCGATGGCGATGGCTAGTTCGGCGCTTGCGCGCTTCCCCCGCCAACCTGTGGCCACCTGCCAGAGGTACCCCTCTGACTTCTTCGTCAGTGCGGCCAGCCGCTGCTTCCTGGCCGGGTCTGATATGTAAGTGAGGAGATCCATGTGCCCATATTTAGCCTTGAGCTAAATCCGATTGTCAAGCTGACAGCTAACCAATGGCATTTAGCCAATGGCTACGCTGCCCGCATGGACGTCATCACGACCCGGCACAACAACCTTCGCGCCCTTGTGGCGCGAGCTGAGCAGCGCGGTCAATCCAAGAAGGAGGCCGCTCTAGGGCTAGATATGAGCCCCTCTTTCCTCAGCCAGCTGCTTGGCGGGAAGAAGATGGGAGATGACGTCGCCCGCAAAATCGAGGCTGCGGCGACGCTGCCGTATGGGTGGATGGATACACCCCACTCTGATGACACAAGCAATGCCGGTCACGAGTCGCAGGACCGGAGACAGGAAGGTAGCAGGCTGGCCGCAGCCACGAAGCTCGTTCGGATGGCCTGCCAGAACCTCGATGTAGAGTTCGACCAGGAAGATCCTGACGACGCAGTGATCGTATTGATCGCTAGCGACTACCTTAGAAGCCGGCAAGAAGCCTCGGTCACGGTAGAGAACTTGGTGGACTTCACCAAGCGTCTACGCGAAATACGGGGGCAATCAGATAGTGAGCGAATCTCAGAAGCAACTGGAAATGCTGGCGGCGGCGTTGGCCGCCAAGGTGCAACGCGGAAAGCCAGCTAAGCCCGGCCTGCGGGTAGTCCGCACCGCGAGACCTACCGTTTTCGATGCCATTACTCGTGATGCGATGCTTCGTCGCATCCGATACCTTGCGCGCGCCTATCGACTGCAATGGTTGGTAGACCAGGCCACGTTCAATCGAGGCAACCTAGATTGCTTAGAGGACCTAGAACTGGGGCTCCTGGTGCAGCGTCTAGAGCGCGCAATCCAGTGCCCAAGTGACGACGTCTCGTACCAAGAGGCAGGGCTGCTCGACCAGACCGACCTCGGCGAGCCTGGAAGCGGTTGGTAACCCTAGACGGGCTAATTTAGCCACCAGCTATTGACTTATTGATTTAGCCCATGGCTAAATTCCCCTGCCGGTACTCGCCGGCAGGGCAACCGAAGGCCAGCCCCTCCCCTACTGGCCTACGGACTAGCCCGACGGCGCCCCAGGATCGGGTGCCGTCGGGCCGCCCTCCAATCCACCGGAGGCGCACCATGTTCGACGTACCCACGCACGCCCCAGCGATCGACCCACTCGTGTCGACCGGCCCTTTACCTGCGGCCGGCATCCGCAGCCTGATCGCGGCCAGCGCGCACGACCATCGCTACGCCGAGATTCACCGCAAGGCCAGCAACAACCACCTGGCCCGCCATCACCAGCACCGCGCTGGCCGAATTAGTCGCGCTGCCGCGATCGCGGAAGCGCGCGCGACCGAGTTGCTCGCTGAGGCGCGCTGATATGGGCGCCGTGATCCCCTTCCGGCCCTTCGAGAACGCCATCCGCCAGGCGCTACGCATGCGCGTGCCTGCGAACCGGAACGACTGCATCCAGCGTGTGCTTGGCGAACTGAAGGCCGGTCGCAACGGCAATGCCGTGGCCGCACGCCTCCAGCAAGAGCGCCTGGCCTCTCGCGCCTGCGACAAAGGAGGCGACTGCGCATGATCACGGTCTTCGATTGCTGCGATTGCTGTGACGCCGTGCTCACCGCCCACGAAGTCCAGGCGGGCGAGCGCTACGGCCAATCCGTCTGCGACCACTGCGCCGCTGAATACGCGCGCGCGAATCCGCGCGTAGTCGCGGCGGAGGGCTGACGGGTGCTTCAGATCAGCCACCCCCTGCAACTCGCCGCCGACCTGTCGTGTGGCGCGGGACATCGCCCGCAGTTGGTCGAGTGTCGCGGCGCACCCCAGAAGCACGTGGTCGGCGGGCCCTGCCCAATCCTTTGGCACGTCGAGTGCGCCCTGTGCGGCTCTGCGACCGTGCCCCATCCCAGTAGGGCGATCGCCGAACTTCGATGGTCGGACCCCAGCAGCCCGCACCGAATTCCCCTCCCCCTCATCGGCCAGGCACGCCAGCGCGTGCTCTGCGCCTTTCCTGCGGCCGCGTAAGGCCCGCCCTGGATCGCCATGACGACTCTGACCGAAACACCTCCGCTGCAGCGCCAAGCGCTGCTCTCGATGCTCGCCGACCCGGATCGCGCCCTAACGTTGGTCCCCGGCGGCTTCTTTTGCCCGGCGAATCGACCCCACCCGATTTTCACCCGCCGGACGATCAAAGCAATGGAGCGCGATGGCCTGATCAAGGTCGATGCGCCTTTCTGCACCACTCGTGTGGAAATGACCGACCAGGGCCTGGCCATCGCCACGCAGTTGCAGGACGCGACCTCGTGAGCTTCACCATCGCCCTCAGCTTCTGGTGGTTGCCTGCGGCGGTCGTAGTCCTGGGTGTCTTGGCCGCGGGCATGGTGGGCTATCTGATGGCCGGTGAGCCCAACGTTCCTGGCGCCGGTTGCCTTCCGGTAGTGGTTTTGCTGCTAACCGCCGTGCTTGCCATCGGCCTATCACTGGGGAGGCTGCTGTCATGACCGCCGCCCTGCAGTTATCCGTGCGCAGGCTTCTTGCCAGATGGGACAGCGTGGCCTACGAACAACTGTGCGCCCGTGCCGCTGCTCTCGCGCAAGAGAACGAAGATTTGCGGCGGGAACTCGATTGGGCCGAGCAAGCCGCCGAGTCTTGGCGGGACCACTTTCTGCGCGCCACCGAAGACATGGCTCTCGGCCTCACTCAGGACGGCCTCGTGCATGTGATGGCGAAGGCGGACTGTCATGGCTAAGAAAATGGCCGTTGCACCGAAGCATGGCGCCCAGCGCAATGGTCGCGCTGCCCGGGTGCGCGAGTACCTCAGCCAGCAGAGCACGCCCAAGACTGCTCGCCAGATCCTCGCTGCGACCGAGCCGGGCGGCGACATCTGCCTCATGACCGCGGCGCTGGGCACGATGCTGCGGGGCGGACAGGTCGAGAAGACACAGCGCTCGCACGGCCCAGTGTTGTGGTCGCTGGTGAAGCAGGGCACACCACGAGTGCCGCAACAGCCGCCGAGAGACAAGGCCGCGGCGAAGCCGAAGCCGGCCCGACCGGTTGCGCGCAAGTCGGCGGACGAGCCAGTTCCGACACCACCGATGCGCGCCGTACCGAAGGCCTCTGCGCACGTCGCAATGCAACCGAAGAGAGCGCTCGCGGTCGCCTCGATTGCGCATTCACCGCCGAGCGCCGGCGAAGAGGCCGAGACCGTCGAGGCCTTCCAGGCGCGCGGCGGCCGCATCGACATCCTGCGGCCCGGTGAATGCTCTCAGCCGCTCCAGTTTGACCATTCCGATCGGTCGAGCGTCACTCCGGTCGGCCCAGCCATGCACCTGATCGGGGCCGGCTGAGCCGGCCACAGGAGGACGAAATGCCCAACTACCACCAACAGACCGGTCCGGATTTCCTCGACGAAGTCGCGCAGGCCGAGCGCAGCAACGGCCTGAACCGAAACGCGGACGAGTACAGTCGCCGTGCTGAACAATGGCGCGAGGACCTGAATTCCCTCTCGCTGTCACAGGCAGCAGTCGACACGCTGCAGCGCGCTCATAGCGCCACGCAGCGCGACGCAGCGAACGCGTACGACACCCTCTCGCGCGTCCGCCCTGACTCGATCGACGCCGCCGACTACGAGCTCGTTCGCCAGCTGCTCGCGGATATCGGCCATGTCGCGTATTGCGCGCCGGCATGGGCCGATCGCGTCGACCAGACCGGTCGAAATCCCCGCCAGCTGCCAATGCCGGGCGATCGCTACTTCCTGCCAGTAGAGGTCGCGACGGCGGAGTACAAGGCCGATGGCATCGCCGTCGCCTACCTGCCGATGCTGCGGAACGAGGCTGGCGAGCTGGAGCCGCGGAAGGGCCAATCGTTCAGTGTCAGCGGTACCACCGAATGGACGCTGGGCGCCGTGGGCGTCCTTGCCTCCCCGCGCCGCGCCCTGGCCACGCTGGCGAGCGCCACGAATTGCTCCGCAGCGGCCACGCCCGCGAGTCGGGCCGCATGAGCGCGCCCGCCCGCAAGCGCCGCGTGAGCACTCCCCGCGAACGCACCTGCCGCGCGTGCGGCTGCACAGATCTGCACGCCTGCGAAGGCGGCTGCTGGTGGATCGGCGCCGACCTGTGCAGCCGCTGCGGGCCGCCTACCCAGGGCCCGGGCAACAAGTCGCCCAGCGAACGCGGGGCCATCACCCCCACCGACCGCCGCAACTAACCCACCACGTCCTTCGACGCGACCTGTCCAAGCCGGCCAGGCGCATTCATTGCGAGCCACATATGACCATCCAAACCATTCCCTTGTCCCAGCTGCGGCTTTCACCGCAGAACAGCCGCAAACACCGCTCCCGCGACAACGTCGTGACCTTGGCGGAGTCGCTCAAGATCCACGGCCAATTGCAGAACCTGGTCGTTACCGTCAGCGACCAGGACGGCGTCTATGCGGTCGACGCCGGCGGCACCCGCCTGCTGGCGCTGCAGATGCTGCATGAACGTGGCGATATCGCCGCCGACCACCCGGTGGACTGTAAGGTCATCACCGACATCGATTCCCTGGAAGCCAGCACCGCGGAGAACGTTATCCGCGAAGAAATGCACCCGGCCGACCAGTTCCGCGCATTCAAGGCCATGGCCGATGCGCGCAAGTCCACCGCAGAAGTCGCCGCGCACTTTAGCGTGGCCGAATCGGTAGTCATCCAGCGCCTCAAGCTGGCCAACGTCCGGCCGGATCTGTTCGCCTTGTACGAGAGCGGCGACATGAAGCTCGACCAGCTGCAGGCGCTGGCCCTCACCGACGACCACGAAGCGCAGCGGCTGGCGTGGTTCGGCACCAAGGGAGCCAAGATCGAGCACAGCTGGCAGCGCAGCGCTCACAACATCCGTCAGCGCATCACCGCCAAGGAAGTCGACCCGCGCAACCCGCTGGCGCTGTTCGTCGGCGCGGACGCGTACGAAGCCGCCGGCGGCCAAGTCCGGCGCGACATGTTCTCTACCGATGTCTACTTCAGCGACGCCAAGCTGCTGGAGCGTCTCGCCGGGGAGAAGCTGGAAGCGCTCGCTGAGACTGAGCGCGCGGCAGGCTGGTCCTGGGTCGAAACCCACCTGCAACTGGATTACAGCGGACAGGCGCGGTATGGCACCAGTTCGTTTGGCCCCAAGCGCCGCAGCCTCACCCCCGAGGAACAGACCCGCCTCGCGCAGATCCAGAAGCGGCTGGACACCATCAGCGAAGCGATCGAAGAAGACGAAGGCAGCGACGACTTCGACGCGCTTGATCGCGAACAAGACGCCCTGATCGCCGAGCGCGACGAGCTCGATGCGCGCCGGGAAACCTGGCCGGACGTCGCCAAAGCAAAGACCGGCGTGATCATCTACCTGCACCAGGGCCAGGGACTGCAAATCCAGCGCGCCCGGCTCCGGCCTGGGCAGCGTGACGTGGGTGGCAAGGTCACCGGTGGAAAGGACGGCAAGCCCAAGAAGCCCGAACTGAGCCGCGACATGGTCGTGCGCCTGGAGAAACAGCGGACAGCCGCCATTCGCGAACACATCGCCGCGCAACCCGCGGCCGCGCTGACCCTGCTCCTGGCCGATCTGATCGGTCGGTTGCGCGACAGCCGTGCTTCCGACGACTACCTCGCGATCACCGCCACCAACCATCACCGCGGGGACGCAGGGGCCGACTACGGCAAAGCCGTCGAGTTGGCCAAGGCGCCGGCCCGTATCGCGCTCGATCGCCGTGTAGCGCGCTGGCTGAAGTCCGGCATGCCGGCCAAGAACGCCGAACTCGCGGCCTGGCTGGAAAAGCTGTCCGGCGACCAGCGCCTGGAACTGCTGGCCCTGCTGGTCGCTCTCACCGTGCCAGTCAGCACGCACGATGGCAAGGAACTCGCCACGCGCTTCAACGTGGACATGACGGCCTGGTGGCAACCGACCGCCGAGACCTATTTCAGTCTGGTACCCAAGGCGCTCCTGGCCGAGGCAGTGACCGACGTTGCCGGGAAGGAAGCGGGCGAGGCGCTGCTGGTCCTGAAGAAAGATGGGGCCATGGCAGAAACCGCCAAGCGCCTAAACGGCGCCGGTTGGCTGCCCAAGCCCTTGCGGGGACCGGGGTACAAGCTCGCCAAGGCGGGCGCGGCCGCCCAGGGCGCGAAGAAAGCGCCCGCGAACGCCAGCAAGGCCCCCGCCACCAAGCCGGCGGTAAAGCCCAAGAAAGCCGCGAAGAAGGCCACCAGGCCCGCGGGCAAGAAAGGGGGCAAGCAGTGACCGCCATCTACCACGCCGTCCTGTACCAGGGCGCCGACGGCGTGCCGTTCCAAGGCCCTCGCTGCAGCAGTCGCGACTGCGCCATCGACACCGTCAAGCCGCTGGACGGCACCACTGTCCTCGGGCTCGTGGAGCTTGATGAAGAACCGGGGACGGCCCTTTCCTTCTGGAAGCGCCATCGCGGGCAGCGCAATTCCCTCGGCGCAACCATCACATTCGACCATGCCCGCATGCCGCCGCGCGACGCGGATGGCTGGGCCCTGCACCCCGACGTCGACCTCGTGCTGGAGGAACGAGACGACGATGAGGACCAAGCCCTAGACATGGGCAAGCTCGCCGCGGCCGGCTTCGAGGCGAGATTCGTCAGCTTCGAGGACGACGCAGACGACGAAGTCCAAGACGCCTACTACAAGCGCGACGAGGGCACCTCCCTCTGGAAACCGACGGTGCCTGAAGGTAATGGCTGGCAGCTTGTCGGCGTGTACGACACCGAGTGCAGCCCCTACGCAATGTTCGTGCGGAGGGTTGCGCCATGACCGCTGACCACTTGACCTTGGCCGATGCGCTGCCGGCCGAGATCGAACGCGTGCAATCGCTATTGCCGCTCTACGACGCGATCCCGGCTGGCGTGTTCGCCGCCACTCTAATGCGGAACACCATCAAGGCTGCACATGCGGCGATGGTCTCCAGCGATGTCGTCGCCATGATCCGTTGCTACGAAGACCTGAAGGGATACACGTCATGACCGCTCACCTGCTGCGGGCGCTGGCAGGATGGCGCATCAATGAGAACAGCACTGGAGAACTGGTCGTTAGCGGCCCGGACGGCGGGATTACTGTGAGTGAGGGCAAGGGCGACATCGCTCGGCGCACGCTGTACGGGCTCGCGAAGTCGCTGCACGCCGCCGCCCTCTCGCAGGTGGAAACGCATTGCTACGTCGGCGATATGAAAACCAGCGCCGGGACCGACTACTACGTTTGCATCGAACGCAATGGCAAGCGGATCACCCCGCACAAGTACGCCATTCGTGGCCGCGCCGAGTATGACGTGGCCGAGTGGAACCAGGTCCTCAACGACGCCCCGAAGCCCGACCTGCTCGCTTACGACACCGTAGAGCCTGACGCCATGCTCGCCGCCGCGCCCGCTGCGCAGGGGGTGTCGTTGGGTTGGTCGGCCGAGGATGCTTGCGAGGCGTTCATCGCCGCCGAAATCGATGCCGCTCCGGAAGCGTTGCGCCGGCTTGGCGATTGGCTGTGTAACGTCCTGGACGAAGACCTGCATAAGACCGCTTCGGCGATGGTTCTCGGGGCCATGATGGAAACGAGTGCGGCGATTCGCGCCATGCTCGCCGCCGCGCCCGCTGCGCAGGGGGTGGCCGAGTATGGCGGGCTGTCGTACTTCGCAGCGCCCGCACAGCTTCATCCTAAGACCTTGGACCTGGTAACCAGGTTCGCGGGCTCGCTCGCTGCGAAGCTCTCGGCCGCAGAGCAGAAATACGGCTACAGCGACGGTTGGGCCGAATCGGACTGGCTGGACGAGTGCCGGGCGAAGCTGCTGGAGCATGTCGCCAAGGGCGATCCGCGCGACGTGGCGGCGTACTGCGCGTTCCTGTGGCACCACGGCGCACGGACGGCCGCCGCACCTGCTGCACTGGAGGTGAAACGCGACCCGCTCATTGAAGGCCTGGAGCGCGCGCTCCCGGAAATGGACCCCGAGGAAGGCCGCTGGCTCACGTGCAGCGGCTGCTACGAGTCCGAGGACGGCCACCCGGTTGGCAGCTACCCCAGCAGCGCGCTCTTGGGCTGCACGCTCGGCGGTGGATGCCACGAGTGCGGCGGGCTGGGTGCGATTTGGGACATGACCAACTACGCAGACTTCGCCGAACTCGCGCTCGCCCAGGACACCGCGACAGCGGTGGTGGTCGATGAGGCGATGACCAGGCTGGCCGAAGTTCTGCCGCCGCGCCCGCTGCCGAACATGGACTACAGCTACGAAGTCTCCCCGCTGCACGCGGAGCAACTGCACATTCGCTTCGCCGCCCTCACCGCCGCGCTGGGGCAAGAGGCTTCCAGGTGAGCGGGCTCTTTCGCGTTGATGGAACAAACCAGCGCAGCCTGCTCGGCCTTTGCGACGCGGGCCCCTTCAGGCTATTCCGCCTCGATGGGCTCAGTGCCGAACGGGTCTTCGCCGGCGTGGGGTGTGTACGGCCACAGGGCTCGCACAGCGTTCACGACGCGGGGTCGAATGGGCCCCACGATGGCGGCTGTAGTACGCACCGCCTCGCGCAAGCCGGGCGCCTCAGGCCGGCCCGGATTCACGTGCGCCTCCGGCGGAATGAGTGCTCGAAGTCGCAGGATGTTGCCGTAAGCCGACGTCACCACAGCGGCTGTGGTCGCGTCGGTGAGGTGCATGCGGTCCATGAGGATGTCCAGCACAGGGGTCACAATCGCCTTCGTATGTCGGGCGTATGCCTTCCACATGGTGGAAAAGTCGACAGCGTCCGCGTCCAACTGCTGGATCTGCTCCAGACGCCAATTGATGGCGCGCAACTCGTCGCAAATTGCGTCGGCAACAGCTCTCGTCTGGGCATCTATCTCAGCTCGTCGATCGCGCTCTGCGGCCTTGATGGAGCAAAGCGCGATGATCACCGCGGCCACCGTGGCCAAGCCGCTCACCCAAGTAGCCACGTCGCCCCAGGCCAAAGCGTCCGGGCAGAAGATCATCCCCATGCGTGAACTCCCAGTCCTGGCCTCTTCGCCGATGGTGCGCGCGAATCTCTATGGCAGCAAGGCAGACGGCAACCAACATGCATAGCGGCATCCCCTGGTGGCTCGTCCTGATTCTGGAGGCAATCGTCTACTGGCCGGTGACGCTCGCCGCTCTCATCGCCGCCGCTGCGCTCGTTTGGCGCCGGCGAATCAATCGTAAGGACTCCGTCCATGGCTAACCCCACTCTGCTGCCGTGCCCGAAGTGCGGTTGCCCCGATATACACATTGATAACTCCAGCATTGCTGATGCTGGCTGGATCGACTGTGAGAGTGCGACGCTACGGGCTGCACTTGCCGCGGCGCTGGCTTCCGAGGGTAGCCGTGGCTAGGTCGAGAGCCCACCATGAGCAACTAAGCGCTGACAGCCTCGCGGGCGCGATCAAGCTGCGATGTGAGGAACTTGGGCGTTCCCTTGCATCACTGGGACCATGCATGGGCATGAGGCCCGATAGCGTACGAGCAAGGCTGAGCAGGACGCGCGGCAAGCGAGCACTGCAACCATGGCAGTTGACCGCAATTGCGCAGGAGCTACAGATGGATACTGTTGCCCTGCACATCCTGGGCGCGAAGCACGAAGGCTGGCAAGTGGATGTGGCCTTAGCGCCAATCAGTCGCAGGAGGGATTGGGATGGCCGCTAGCGACATCGCAACCTTCTGGATCCTGTTCGGCAAGCACGGGCCGACCATGACCTTGGACCAGCTGCGTGCCGAGTTCTTCCCAAGCGCCACGATGAAGACCATGCGGAACAAGCTGGCCGCGCGGCTGCTGCCTACACGCACTGGGGAGGTGTTCGACACCCGGGACGTGGCGGACTGGTGGGACCTGCAGAGGGGCGCAACCGCAGCCTAACGGCCGCGCCCCCCTTTTCTTGGTCGAGAACCCGATCTGCTGCTAAATTGCCGGTCGTCACACAGGGATGGGGGATGGGGGATGGCCGAGCACAAGATGGTGTCGATCCGACGCCTTTTGCTTGATGAATGGAACCCGAGGCTTCGCCGGCGCTTGGCGCAAGATGAAGCAATTGCTCACTTCGCAAGCCAGAAGACTACGCGTCAGCTGGCAAAGCACATCGCCGCTAACGGGATCAATCCGCTGGAATCGATCGCCATCTTTCCAACGGTGCCACCGAGCCGGAAGTACGTCGTACGCGAAGGCAATCGACGACTGGCCGCGATCAAACTTCTGCATGAGCCCAGCCTTGCGGCAAGTGCGACCGACCAGCAGTTCTATCAAAAATTGATTTCCAAGCCCCATGCCCTGATTCCGGACGAGATCTCCTGCGTCTTGTTTGAAGACGAATCTGAAGTTCGGCGCTGGATAGGTTTGAAGCACGTTTCTGACGCGAGTGGCGCCTCCACACTGATTTGGGAGCCATGGCAGAAGGCAAACTTCGACGGCAACAGCGGAACCGGTGCGAAGTACCGGCATGCGATCGAGCTATCCAATGTCGCAATTGATAAAGGATGGATCAATGATGCTGATCACGAGAAGATCAACCTAAGCACACTGTCGCGCCTGTTCGAAGACGATAGCGCACGCTCAGAATTGGGTTTTCAAGTTACTCCTAGCGGACTCGCCACATCAATGCAGATGGATGAGCAAGCGAAGCTAGTGAAAAAGTTGTTCCTTGATACTGGAAGGGGAGGCACCGAAACCTCGCGAACACTCCAAAAGTCCTCGGACATGGTCAAGTACGCCAAGAAGGTACGGGCATCGCTTGGGATCAAGGCTGGAACCGGCCCCCTCCGCCCGATCGGGAACAGCAAAGCTAGCGCTGAAGGTGCAAAGCCAGCATCTCGTTCGCGTCCGCTTCCTGACGCGCTCGATCGTCAAAAGATGGTGCCGAGAGGCTTTAAGCTGGCTATCGCTAGCGTGCGGGCGCAGGAGGTCTTCGAGGAGCTTCGAACGCTTAGCGTTGTGGATTATCCAAACGCTTGCGCCGTTCTTTTTCGAATTTTTCTTGAGTTCTCAATACAGCACTACGTCGAGAATGAACAGCTAAGAATCCCGGCTAAAGCCACATTGGCCGACAAGGTCCGAATCGCGACAGAGCACCTGCTTAAAGAAGGACGCGTTAAGAAGGCCGAAATCGCAATGGTCAACAAGGGTCTCAACACCCCGAATCACTTCTTGTCAATTAGTCAGCTGAATCAATACGTGCACAACCCATACATGCATCCAGCACAGCGAGAGCTCAATGCGACGTGGAACGGCAGCGAAGGCCTGCTCCGCGCACTTTGGACTGATTACGCTCAACAGAACGAACGTGCCGCATGAGCATGATTGCAACGCCACTGCGCTACCCGGGCGGGAAGAGCAGCCTCACCAACTACTTGCGGCTGGTACTCAACACTAACGACTTACGGGGAGGTCACTATGTCGAGCCCTATTGCGGCGGCGCTGGGGCTGCTGTTGCGCTCCTCCGAGCGGAAGCAGTAAGCCACGTCCACATCAACGACATCGACCCTGCAATCCACGCCTTTTGGCACACGTTGCTGCATCACCCCCAGGTCCTCGTTGACTTTGTAGGTGACGTTCCCTTGACCGTTGAAGAGTGGCGACGGCAAAGGGAGATCTACCAAGAGAAGCCCAAGGCGAAGCGGACGCTGGCAAAGGCTTTCTTTTACCTCAATCGAGTCAATCGTTCCGGAATACTGAACGGAGGCCTGATCGGGGGCCTCGAACAAACTGGTGCTTGGCTAATGGATGCCAGATTTAACCGGAGCGACTTGATCGACCGCATCGAACGTATTGCTGCATTCCGGGACGCGATCACTTTGACTTCAGAAGACGCTCTAGAACTCCTTAAATCGAAGAATCGCACTTGGCCTAAGCGCACGTTGATCTATCTTGATCCGCCCTACTTCAATAAAGGCCAATGCCTCTATAGGAACTCGTACCAAAAAAGCGACCATGCCTCGATAGCAAGCTACCTCCGACGGCTCACGAAGCGCGCTTGGCTAGCGTCGTACGATTCGACCCCCGAAATCCACAAGTTGTATAAAGGGCTTCGACGCCAAGAGTACACGCTCGACTACACAGCTCGATCGAGAAGCAAAGGCTCTGAGGTAGTGATTTTTGGTGCTTCGTTGGTTCGACCAGCGGTCGAGAATCCGATGAGTGTCGAAAAGTCGCTCGTGCTGCGCGCGGCCTAGTGGCGCACCTTCACTTCGCCCGTTGACTTCTGTCGAGGCCGGGGTGCTTCATCGATCCAGTCGTAAAGATGCCGCGAACGACTACGAGAAACGCCGCCAGCACGTTGACTGTGGCGCCCGTGGTCAATGTTATGAGGCCTGTATCTGAAAGCATAGGCTTTCCGCTCGCGGCATTGAATATGGCTACGAGCGTGAACATTGACATCCAGTAAATTGTCGCCATGAAGGCAAGGCCGAACGCCTCCCCTGCATACTCTTTCCGCAATCGAGTGTCTTGCTCGAAGTTGTCGTTCTGTGCCCTAAGAATCCGGAGCTCTTCTTGATCGGCAACAGCATCCAGAAGATCTCTTTCAAGTTCGACATTGGCTTTTGTGAGAACCTCGGCCTGTTCGCTCCTGTCGTCTTGCGCAGCGCGCCGTTCTAGATCTGCAACGGCCTTGTTGACGGCAGCAGAAATAGTCTGGACTGAGGTAGGCGAGTCCGCTGCCATAGGCTATTGCCCCAAGCTCTCGAAGTAGCGCTTCATCGACTCCCGCGAAATCACACTGCTACCACCGTTGGAGCGCGCTTCGAACCAAGGCCCCTCCGCAACATGCGACATGTCGGAAAGCTTCAGCGCGTTTATGTCCCTATAGGCGACCCAAACGGCATCAATCAATTGCTGATCTTGCGGATTGCGTATTGGTGGCCAGTCGTGGTTTCCGTTGTCATCAGGGAACGGGCAAAGAGACCTCGCCCGAATGGGACTAGAGCCAAAACGTTTGAACTCGTGGTAGACGTGCGTGTACACAGGCCCATACGGCCATGCCTCGGGAAGCTCGTCGATCAGCGGATCACCCCGGAGCGCAAGAGAATGCCCTTGTGCGAAGTACAGAAGTTTCTGCAGCTTCATGTTGGTAAGCGTCCTGCCCTCACTCTCCGCTCTTTCGAGGAAAGCGTTGGCTACGCTTAAAGAATTATTCGGCATGTCACCTCCGGCCTTGCTCTGCGGCAACGCCCTACCCAATCAGCATAGCAGCCTCGGATCGCTCACTCTAAGAATATCCTCGATCCATACGTGCACCTTGCGATAGTAAGCAACTGAATATTAACGATTTACGCCCAATCCATCATCGGGGCGACGGACAGGCGCAGCTGCGCGGAGGGAATGGCGGGCGGGGCGGTCATTGACTAATTGTACGGGGTGGGGGCTGAGCCCCGGCTCGGGGCCGTTGCTGGCTACCCTCAATCCCCACGGGAGGACGGGCCAGCTCGACGCGCCATCCAAATGGACCTGACCCCACACCCCACGTGTCCGCCGCCGCGCCGGCCGCGCGTTGGCCCAGACAGGGGGATTTGCAATGTGTTGCGTGGCCACCGCCATCCACTCCGCGCACTGAGACACAGCTGAAATGAGCGTCCTCCGCCATCGGTCACCGCGTCGTGGTTTCACGATCGGAGTCGCCTTGGCACTGGTCGTGGCAGCGAGTTGGGCCACCGTTTACCTCGGCGGAATCGCGCCACCCTCCAGCGAAACCGCAGACATCCGCGCCATTCCAAGTGCGGCGCAGATAGCCGCCGCCCGTGGCGACCCCATCATCCTGGCGGCGATCCAAACGCGGGCGAACGAAAATCGAATCATGCCCGGCGATGCCGCCGCGCTGGCGGCGTTCCGGACCGTTCGCCCGTTCGGCGCCCAAACCGCCCTGCCCGCATCGGGCGACCCGCTCAAGGGGATCTTCTCTCCCGTCGTGGATTGGCCGCTGGTCGGAATCCACGCGGTGCTGACCCCCGATGGCCGCGTGCTCACCTACGGCACCACGACCACGGGCGCCCGCACCGGGTACTACGTCTACGATGTCTGGGATCCGCTGCTGGGACTGGGCAGCGAGGCGCACACGGTCCTGCCCAACGCCACCGCGGTCGACATCTTCTGCAACGCCCAGCTCCTGTTGCCCGACGGCAACATCGAGATGTGGGGCGGCGACGTCGTGAACCTGGCCACGGGCAGGGCGTCGCTCCAGCCCAACGACGATTCCAACCTTTTCACTCCGCTCGACAACAATCTGGTGCGCACCGGCAAGATGTTCCGCAAGCGCTGGTATGCGACGGCCACGACCCTGCCCAACGGCGAGGTGTATATCCAGGGCGGTACCGGCGGCGAGGATTTTCCTGAAGTCCGCGTAAACACAGGCAATTTCCGTCTTCTGTCGGGCGCATCGACCACCTATCTCGGAGACCTCTACCCGCGCAACTTCGTCGCACCGGATGGCAACATCTTCGGAACGCGCTACGAGGAGATGTACCGGGTCGATCCCAACGGCGTGGGCACTCTTTCGCGGGTAGGGAAATTCCCCCCCAGCAACATGGGAGCGAGTTCGACGGCGGTGATGTTCCGGCCCGGAAAGATCCTGCAGACCGGCGGCGGATACGACCTGGCCTTCGCAAGTCCGCTTGCGCATGTGATCGACATCAACCCGGCGACGCCAACCCTCCAGCAGGTTGCGCCGCCGCTCTACCGTCGCCACTGGGCCACCAGCACGATGCTGCCGGATGGTCGCGTGTTCCTGTCCGGCGGCAGTGTGGCGAACAACGATCCCGTCAATGGCGTGGATTACACCAGCGAGATCTACGACCCGGTGACGAACACCTGGTCGGAGGGCGCCACCGCGCAGCGGATGCGGCTCTACCACTCGTCGTCGCTGTTGTTGCCCGATGCCACGGTACTGACCCTGGGCGGCGGCGCCATCGGGCCGCAACTCAACCTCAACGCCGAAATCTATTACCCGCCGTACCTGTTCAATGCCGATGGCACGCCCGCCGCGCGGCCGATCATCGCGTCGGTGCCCATGACCGCCGATCCAGGCCAGACGATCGCGATCGGAACGCCGGCTCCGGCCGACATCACTCGGGTGACGCTGCTCAAGACCGGCTCGGTCACCCACTCCTTCGACATGGATCAGCGCTTCCTCGAACTGCCGTTCACCGTGGTCGGGGACGAACTGCAGGCCAGCCTGCCCACGAATGTCTTCGAGACGCCGCCAGGTTTCTACATGGTGTTCGTCTTCGACAACCAGGGCGTCCCCTCCGAAGCCGCCATGCTGCGCATCAATGTGCAGGTACCCGCGCGACTGACCGTCAGCAAGGTCGTGGTGAACGACGAAGGCGGCAGCAAGCTTGCATCGAACTTCAACTTCTCGGTCAACGGTGCGGCACCGGTGGCGTTCGAGGCCGACGGCAGCAACGTGCTCAACGTGCCGGCCGGGACCTACACCGTCACCGAACCGGCCGTGGCCGGATATGTCGCGAGCCTGTCGAACTGCAGCGACATCGTGCTGGCCGCGGGCGGCAGCGCGACCTGCACGATCACCAACAACGATCTGCCTGCTGCATTCACAGCGACTGCCGGCACCAGCAAGCCCATCTACACCGCCGGCGAAACGGTGACGATGACGGCACGCGTGCTCAACAGTGGTGTCCCAGTTGTGGGTGCCAGGGTGAATTTCGATGCGCTCAAACCCAACGGGGTCAACCATGTCGTGCTCGCTGCATTCACGAACAGCAGCGGCAATGCCAGCGTCTCGTTCGTGTCCGGCAGCGGTCCCAGCTCGATCGGCACCTATCTGCTGACCGCTACCGCGACCAGCGGCAGCCTCACGACCCAGGCCAACGCGAGCTTCGTGGTGCAGAAGACCCAGGCGCCGCCACCGGCGATGCTGACGGTGCGCAAGGTGACGATGAACGAAAACGGGGGCAGCAAGTCCGCATCCGACTTCAGTTTCTCGGTCAACGGTGCGGCACCGGTGGCCTTCGAGGCCGACGGCAGCAATGTGCTCAGCGTGCCGGCCGGAACCTACACCGTGACCGAACCGGCCGTGGCCGACTACACCGCCAGCCTGGCCAATTGCAGCGGCATCGTGCTGGCGGCGGGCGACAGCGCGACCTGCACGATCACCAATATCGACACGCCTTCGTTCACGGCGACTGCCGGCACCGGCAAAGCCGGCTATGCCCCTGGCGAAACGGTGACGATGACGGCGCGCGTGCTCAACGGCGGTGTTCCGGTCGCGGGCGCCGGGGTGAACTTCGATGCGCTCAAGCCGAACGGGATCAACCATGTCGTACGCACGGCGACCACGGACAGCAACGGCAATGCCAGCGCATCGTTCGCGTCCGGCACCGGTGCCAGCTCGATCGGCATCTACCAGCTGACCGCCACTGCGACCAGCGGAATCCTTACGACCAAGGCCTATGCAAGCTTCGCAGTCCAGCACCCACCCGCAATCCTGACGGTCAGCAAGCTCGTGGTGAACGACGACGGCGGCAGCAAGGTCGCATCGGACTTCAGCTTCTCGGTCAACGGTGCGCCGCCGGTGGCGTTCGAGGCCGACGGCAGCAACGCGCTCAGCGTCCCGGCCGGAACCTACACCGTCACCGAACCGACCGTGCCCGGCTATGTCGCCAACCTCTCCAATTGCAGCGGCATCGTGTTGACTGCAGGCGGCAACGCGACCTGCACGATCACCAACAACGACCAGGCGCCGCAATCGGCAACGCTGACGGTCAACAAGGTGATGGTGAACAACGAAGGCGGCAGCAAGGTCGCATCGGACTTCAGCTTCTCGGTCAACGGGGCGCCGCCGGTGACGTTCGAGGCCGACGGCAGCAACGCGCTCAGCGTTCCGGCCGGCACCTACACCATCACCGAGCCGGCCGTGGCTGGCTATACCGCCAGTCTGTCCAATTGCAGCACCATCGTGCTGGTCGCGGGCGGAAGCGCAACCTGCACGATCACCAACAACGATGTGTTCGCGTTCACGGCGACCACCGGCACCAGCAAGCCCAGCTACATCCGCGGCGAAGCGGTGACGATGACGGCGCGCGTGCTCAACAACGGCCTGCCGGTCTCCGGCGCCCTCGTCAGCTTCGACGCGCTGAAGCCGAATCTCGTCAACCATGTCCGGCTCAGCGCGACTACGAACAGCAATGGCGATGCCAGCGTCTCGTTCGTGTCCGGCACCGGCCCGAGTTCGATTGGCACCTACCAGCTTACGTCCACTGCGACCAGCGGCAGCCTCACGACCCAGGCCTACGCAAGCTTCGTGGTCCAGTAAACGGCGTGAAGCCGGGACATCCTGATCCAGGGCCACGCGCCGCGACCCGCAGCGCGCCTAAAACGGGAGGCGGTCCCCGGAGAAGAAGCGCAGCGGTTTGAAGGCCTTGACCGGCGAGGCCGGAATCCAGGGCGTGTCGGCGCCGACCAGGCGCGCGGGCAGGTGATCGAGGATCGCGCCGGGCGGGATCATGGCGGCGGCTCCGATGGCGTGACGGGCCGTGCGGCCCAGGTGACCAAGCTATCGCCGCAACAGGTTCCATGGATGCGCCAGTTCCCCGAGCTTCATGGAACCGGTCCGACCAAGCCGCGTGCCCGACCCGGGACTGAACCGAAATCGCACCGGCGCGCCTGAATGCGCCTGCATCCACGGCCGCGTCACCGGGCGCGGCGGAGGCTCCGGCTTACAGGGGGCCGCATCACAGGAGCCCACCATGAAACCGCTGACCTGCGTCTATGCCCTGGGTCTGGCCGCCGCGCTGGCGGCGACGCCGGCCCTGGCCCAGGAAACCACCAAGCCGAAGGCGATGAGCTCGGCCGAGAAGATCGCCGTGATCGACAGCGACCACGACGGCATCGTCACCGCCGCCGAGCATGCCGCCGGCGCGCGCGCGATGTTCGAACGCATGGACGCCAACCACGACGGCAAGGTCACCGCCGCCGAAATGGACGCCGCGCATCAGGCCATGATGAGCGGCGACGGCGCCAAAAAGGCCAACGCCGACGATCCGCCGCCGAACGAACGGCCGATGGACAACAAGAAGAAGGACTGATTCCAGCGCTATGCCCCGCGCCCGCGCCTACTCCGGCGGATGCCAGATCATGTAGACGTCGGCGCGGGCGTAATGCGAGCCCGGCCGCGGCGCCGGGTAGTGCCGGAAACCGACGCTCTCGTACAGCTTGAGCGCGGGCGCGAGCTTGGTGCTCGACTCCAGGAACAATTCACGACCCCGCAGGGCGCGGAACTTGTCCAGCACGCCCAGCATCAGCAGGCGGCCGATGCCGCCGCCGCGCTGCGCGCTGTCGACCGCCATTTTGGTCAGCTCGTAGACGCCGTCGCCCTCGTACTTGAGCGCGACCGTGCCGACCGCGCGGCCGTCGCGGTCGATCGCGAACAGGACCTGGCCGCCGCTGGCGAGCAGATGAGCTTCCGGATCGCCCAGCACTTCGCGGTCGATCGGCTCGACCGCGAACCAGCGTTCCAGCCATTCCAGGTTGAGGCGGGCGAAATCGTCGCGCCACTGCGGCGCGAAATCGACGATGCGGATATCGGAGGCGCGAGAGGCGTCGGTCATGTGACCATGATACGACCGTGCGCCAGCGCAGCGGCCGGGCAGCGGCGAAGAACGGATCGCTTATGAAGCGGCCCACCGGCCGTCCGCGCGATCAGTCCTTGCCTTTGCCTTTGGCCTTGCCCTGCCCCTTGGCCTTTGCCTTGCCGGCCTCGTGGGCCTGCGGCGGCAGCGGGCGCTTGCTCTTGACCGTCGGCCGGTTCGGAAAATCGCGACGCAGCTCGGCATCGATCGCGATCGGGCGGCCCCAGCGGTCGTAGGTCGGCACGAAACCGCGCTTGAGACGATGGAATTCCGGCGAACCGGGCTTCATCCCCAGCCGCTGCGCGACCGTGCCCCAGCCCTCGCCATGGCTGCGCTCCCACTCGTCGACCACGTAGCGGCAGGGACGGCCGAGCACCTGCGCCATCGCGCAGGCGTAGTAGACGTCGCCCGGCGCCCAACGCCGCGTCGCCAGCAGTTCCGACACCAATTCACGCGGCGCGCCGTAATTGCGCACCATCTCGTCCACGAAGGGTTCGCGGTAGCGCGTGCCGTAGCGGTTCACGTCGCCCAGCCAGGTATCGACCCAGGCGTCGCCGCTGCGCGGATCCCAGCCAAAGGCGAAATCCTGGGCCCAGCTCTGACCAATGCCGAGCACCGCCGCGATCGAAGCCACCAGGGCGAGCAGGCGCACCCGAACCGGGGAGCGCGGCGAACTCGATGGCGGCGCGATGCTGCGGTCCATGCTCAGCGGGAAATCACGAATTTGCCGAAGGCCACGCCCAGGTCCCAGCCCTCGCCCTTACCGGCCAGCGCCAGCGAAACCTCGCCCTTGGTCATGACCTGGGCCTTGCTGGACTTGACCGCGCCGGCATGGGCCTCGGCGGTGGCATAGGTGCCCAGGATCTCGGAGATGTTGTGGACGCCGGAGAATTCGCCGACCCCATTCTCGATCCGAGACTTGCCCACGGTGAGACCGCCACCCTTGGCGCTGATCTTGACCGACATGCTCTGGCCGTTGCTGCACCGGACGGTGCCGCTGCCGGAGGAGGTCTTGTAGAACACCGACCAGCCCGACATGTTGAAGTGGAGCTTGCAGTCGACGTTGCCCGCGGCCTGCGCCGCGGGGGCCCAAGCGGAGGCGAGGCCGGCGACGGCCAGACTGGCGCACAGCAGTAGCGATTTCATGACGGGACGACTCCTCGCGGGCAGGGCCGCAGGCTAGCACCGAACGCGGTGCGCGGCAGCAGAGACGACGGCGGCACCGCGGGGAGCGGTGCCGCCGCCGGGTGGCGGTCAATCGTCGTAGCGACGGCGATCGTAGCGATAGTCGGTACGGCCGTCGTAGTAGCGGTTGTCGTAACGGTTGTCGTAGCGATTGTCGTAACGGCGGCCGGAGCGGGCGTCGTAACGCGGGTCGTAGTACTCGGTCCGGCACTTGCCGTACCTATTGCAGGTCACCCGCTGGCGGCTGTACTGATTGCGATAGCCGTAGGCGTTGCCGTACGGGGGCTGCGAGTAGTAGTTGCGGCGCGGCACGTTGCGGTAGTAGGTCGGGCGGCCGTAGCGGTCGCGGACCACGATCAGGCGATCGTCGTAGCCGTAGTTGCCGTAGCGGTAATACGGCGTGTTGCCGCGGATGATCACGTCGGCCACATCGACGATCACGCGAGCCAGGTCATCGTTGCTCTGCGCCATCGCCGGGGCCGGCGCCATCGCGACCACGCCGAAGCCGGCGGCCACTACCACCGGGGCGAGCCATCGGGACAGTGCGGTCATGTCGTTCTCCTCAGCGCCTGCACCATTGCAGGCATGAGCAGACGATGCGACCGCGACGGTGAACGACTTCCTAATTTTCCGGGCCCGGCCCGGAATCGCTCAGCCGGCGTTGGGAATAATGCCGGCCGCTGTTCAGGTGGCGGCGGCGCGGGCGAGTTCGCGCACCGCCTCGGGCAACGCGGCGGCGCCGTCGACGCGGCGCAGGCGCGGCGCGTCGGCGGCGACTTCGGCCTCGTTCTCGTGCGCCCAGGTCACGTGGTACGGCATATGGATGCCCCAGCCGCCGAGCTCCAGCACCGGCGCGATATCCGAACGCAGCGAGTTGCCGATCATCACGAACTGATCCGGCGCCAGACCGAATTCGTCGAACAGGCGCGCGTAGGTCGAGACATCCTTCTCGCTGACGATCTCGATGCGGCGGAACAGTTCGGCCAGGCCGCATTGACGCACTTTGGCTTCCTGGTGGAACAGGTCGCCCTTGGTGATCAGCACGACGTCGTACTCGGCCGCGATCGCACGCACCGCCTCGGGGATGCCGGGCAGCAGTTCGACCGGGTGACGCAGCAGGTCCTTGCCCAGGCCGACGATGCGATGCAGGTCGGCTGCGCTGATGCGCTCGCCGGTGATTTCGACCGCGGCCTCGATCATCGACAGCACCATGCCCTTCACGCCGTAGCCGAACAGGGCGATGTTGCGCTTCTCGACTTCGTACAGGTGCTCCTGCACGCCGGCGTCGTGCAGGTCGACGTAGGCGCCGACGATGCGCTCGAAATCGAGCTGGGCCTGGTCGAAGTAGTCCTGGCTGCGCCAGAGCGTGTCGTCGGCGTCGAAGCCGACCAGCCGGATGCCGGCCGCGTGCGTGGAATTCATACGCGCATTATGCCGCGCCGCGGGCCGGCTAAAAACAGATCACAAAAAAACAGGAAGGGCGGCCCTAGCCGCCCTTCCTTCCGCAGGGAGTCCACACCCCTTGGTTTCGAACCCGATCAGCCGCCGTGCTTGGCCGGCTTGCCGCTCTGCGCCTTGGCCACGTAGGCCTTGTATTCGGCGGCGGTCAGCGAACCGTCGGCATTGGAGTCGGCCTTGTCGAAGACCTGGCCCAGCGCGGGCACCGAGGACGCCTCGGTCTTACTCAGATTGCCGTCCTTATTGACGTCGACGTCGCTCCAGCTCTTCTTCTGCGGCGCGGCGGCGGTCGCTGCCGGTTCGCTGGCCTGGGCGGCGGCATCGCCCGCGGTGGCAGCCGCCGCGTCGGCGCTCTGTTCGGTCGGCGGAGCCTGTTCGGCCTGCTGCGCGAACGCGAGCGGAGCCGACAGAGTGGCGACGAGGGCGAAGGCACCGATCAGCGACTTGCGGGACAGGTTGTTCATGCGTTCTCTCCTGGATAGATGTGTTGCGCGGATGTCTGAAAGCTTGGGGGCCACCGCACGACTGCACCTTGCCGATGCGCATCTGAACCGATCTCAGGCACGAAGCGTTAAAGCTACGTTCGCTTAACCACACTTGCCGCGAATGACGTTAGGACCGCCCGCCGAAACCCGTCAAAACGTGACGCAGGACGGCCTTGCGCCGGGTTGCGCTGTACGGCGATTGGCTGAACACAACACAACCTTTACGAAATCGCATGTCGATGGGCGTTTTCGCCTGCCTTTTTGATGCACTCGCGCCAGCCGCTAGCGACATGCGCCGAGATGTTTCGCTGAATGCGCGGATTCCGCGGCGTACTCAGCTGTCGCCGGCCTCGAAACGCACGTCGTGTGCGAGTCCGGGCGCGAAGGTCGCCAGACAGCGCGCGGCTTCATCGCCCAGCACCGCGCGATCGGCCTTGGACAGCCGCGCGAACGGCACGATCGCAATGGTCGCCGTGTCCTTGCCGCGCTCCATGCTCCAGGTACCGCGCACGAATCCGTCGATCAGGATCGTCGCGCGCACGATGCCGTTGCGGGTGAAGATCGAAGCCTTGTAGCGCTCCTCGAAGATGCGGCTGCGGTCGGCATGGGCGAGCAGGACGTTGTCGAAGTCCGCGAGCAGACGCGGCGGCGCCGGCTGCCCGACGTCGGGCAGGTCGATGTCGGCGGGGTCGAACAGCTCGTTACCGCAGGCGTCGCGGTAGGCGCGCAGCCGCGGACGCAGGCGCGCCACGATCGCGCGCACGCCCTGCAGGCCCGACCAGGCCGCGATGTCCTTTACCGAGGCCGGTCCGAACGCGGCCAGATAGCGCAGCACCATGGCTTCGGCTGCATCGTCTGTGGACAACGGCTGGCCGAGCCAGTCCGCGGCCGGCGCGAAGGCCGCAGCCTGGTGCGAGTCCCATACCCCGGCCGGCGGCACGTGGATCAGCGGCTCGACACCGCGCACCCAACGCGCCATCGCCGCGGCGTCGCGATCCGGCCACCGCTCCCGCAGCAGCGGCCCGAGCGCGGTCGCGCTGAGCGGCATGCGCGCTAGCAGCGCACGCCCGGCCGCACTCAAGGCGTCCAGGTCCATGTCGTGTACCGCGCGTCCCTGATCGCTCTGCAGGGACAAGCGCCGCAAGATGGGCTGCAGGGTCCCGCGCCAGGCCAGGTAGTCGCGCGCACTCACCAGATGCAGGGTGCCGCGCATCATGGTGGCGCGCACCACCTGCCGCGTTTGCATGAGTTCGGTCAGATCCTCGGGGCGGAAAGCCGTCAGCCGCGTCCAGAGGCCCAGGTACGGTGGATTCGGTGCCTGTCCCTGCAGGCCGCCGAGGCGCTCCACCATCGCCAAAGCCGATTCCGACGAAGGCTGCAGCAGGGCCTGTCGATGCAGCAGGGCGCGATTGAGCGCGCGCGGATCGAGCGTGTCGCTATCGGAGCCGCGAACGGCGGCGGATTTCCTTGCGGGCATGGTCGTCGCTGTGGTTTACGTAGGACGAACGATAGCCCGAACGACGGGAAACGTGGCTGCACCGCTGCCATGCGGTCGGCCATGCAGGCGAAACGCCAAAGTCACCGGATTGCCGCCCTCGCGCGATGACGAGCGTGCACCATGCGGGCGCCCCGACTGACGCTTACGCTTCGTCTTCTCCGCTCACGGCGACTTGCGGCTCGCCGTCTTCGTCGACCGCGACGGCGACGACGATGGGCCGGCAGCAAACCTGGCAGTCCTCGATGTAGTTCTGATCGCCGGCCGAGAGATCCAGCATCAGGCTGATCGTCTCCCCGCAATACGGGCAGGTCACGTCGACGAAAGGTTGCATGGCCATGGCTACCGACCCACGCTGCGGACGCGATCGGTCCGCAGCCCTTCGACGCTGCACATGCCGGGCGGGTCGGCGAGGTCGACGCCCGCATCGTTTGCCGCCACGTTCATGGCTTGGCCTTCGGCAGAGTCTGGTCGGCCGCAGGCACCAGCAGCGTTTCGACCGGTTCGCCGGGGTTGTGGCTGCGGATGCGGAACTCGCCGGCATCGAGCTTGAGGATGTCGGTCGGATACGACTGCCCTTCCTCGATCAGGGTCAGTTTGCCGGCATCGAACTTCCATTGCCCGTACAGCGGCGTGCCGCTGTCCGAATCGACCACCAGCGTGCCGTCGGCGAGGAAGGCGTAGGTGGTCCCGGCCTCGACCGCGGAAGAATCCTTGACCTGCCAGACCTTGCCGACGAAAGCCTCCGGAGCGGTTGTCGCGCTGGGCGCCGGCGCGACAGCGACCGGTGTCGGGGTGTCGGTGGACATCGCCGGCTGAGTCGAGGTGTCGGCGGTGGTCTGGGTTTCGGCCGGCGTCGGCGCTTCCGGTGCCGGCTTGCAGGCCGCAAGCGTCAACGCGGCGACGACGGCGAGTGCGTAGGCGGGATACTGCGTGCGCATGCGGGATCTCCGTGTAATGCGGTATCGAATCGAGCAAACATTAGCACCGCACTGTTAAGGCGAAGCGCAGGTGCCGACGCCCGTCACGTGGCGGTAACCCGGACGCGCCCAAGCTCGTCGCGACGGCCGGGCGATAACGCACGAGGAGCGCGCTCGCTCTGGTCGCCACCCGCACGGTGCGCGGCGTGGCGATGCGCACCTGACTCCGCGTCAGGAGGAAGCATGAAGATCCGACACGTGTTCAGCACGCCAGATCTGAACAGCGCCCAGGCCGCGATGAACGCCGCACTGGAAGCCGGCGTAAACGACGACGACATCCTGTTGATCGCGCGCTCGGACATCGAGCTTGCGTCGATCCCCAACGAACGCAGGGAAGCCGACACCGACCTGATGCCTGCCGCGCTGCGCGGGGCCGGCATCGGCGGCGCCGCAGGTTTGGCGGCAGGCCTGGCGGTGGTCGCGGCGACACCGATCGCGCTGACCCTGGCCGGCGCGGCCGCGGCGACCATGGCCGGTGCCATGGTCGGCTGCTGGGCCTCAGCCTTGGTGGGTTCGTCGCTGCCGGATCCGATCCGGCGCAAGTTCCACGACGAGATCGAAGCCGGCCGCATCCTGGTCGTGGTCGACGGCAGCAAGGAACTGCTGACCGCGGCCGAACCGCGCATCGTCGCCCAGAGCGGCGCGATTCCACTACCTTTCGAAGCGCACAAAGCCGCGGTGGCCTGAAGCCAACTGCACCGGCCTGGGCCGCGCGGCTCAGCGCTTCTTCGCGCCGCGCTTGGGCTGGGCCGCCAGGGCGAGGCGGTAGTTCTCGTGCAAGGCCTGGACTTTGGCGATGTAGGCCTGGGTTTCGCGATACGGCGGCACGCCACCGTAGCGGGCGACCACGCCGATGCCGGCGTTGTACGCGGCCGCGACCAGGGTCAGATCGCCCTTGTAGCGCCGGATCAGTTGCTTGAGATGCCGCGCACCGGCGTTGATCGAATCCTCGGCCGAGAACGGATCGACCACACCGTATTCCTTGGCCGTGGCCGGCATCAGCTGCATCACACCTTGCGCACCCTTGGGCGAAACCGCCGCGGCGTTGAAGCCGCTTTCGGCGTGGGCGATCGCGCGCAGCCAGGCGTCGTCGACCCCGGTGGCCTTGGCCGCGGAGCGGAACTGCGCGGCGAACTTGTCCAGTTGCGGCTTGCCGACCCGGCCCAAACCGACATGCGCGGGCTCGCCCGGCGGCGTTTCCACCATGAACGACAGGACCTTGACCGAACCGGGCAGATTGCGCGTGCTGTAGACGGTCTTGCCGTCCTGCTGGCGTTCGTAGAGCGTGCCGTTGATCACGCCCATCGAGCCCCACAAGTTGGGCACCTTGGCGACGTTGTCGTCGAACTCGCGCACTTCGCAACGCGAGCCCGGCTCCGGCGCAGTCGCCAGACTGACGGTGCCATCGCGTCCGACGCAACGATAGACCTTGCGCGCGTGCGCGCTGCCGATCGCGCCCAGGGCAAGCGCGGCGCCCAGCGCCAGCACCACCGGCAGGGGCGCGCGCGTCTTAATGCGCGGCCGCCTCGGTGGGCTGGATCGCGACCACGCGCACGTCGACGGCCTTACACTCATTGTCCTTGCAAATGCCGTTGATCCAGGCCTCGCCGTTGCCGAACATCACGCCCTTGCCGCTGACGGCGAGCTCGGCGTACTTCTGCTCGGACACGACCTTGGCGATCGCCGGGGTCACGATCTTGTCGTAGGCGGCGGCGAACGCGGCAGCGTCCTTGATCTTGGTCGGCTTGCCGTCGATGGTCGCGTTGAACGGGTAGTCGGCCATCCTGGCGACCGCGACCGCATCGTGCGCGGCGACCGCTTTCTGGAACGCGCGGATCGCCGGCTCGTAGATCGCCGGATCGCCGAGCACTTCTTCGATCGACTGGTTGACCTGGGCGCTGCCTTCGTCGCTGGCGGGCGCGGCCGGCGCGGACTCGGTTCCGGCCGCAGCCGGCGTAGCGGCGGTCCCCGGCTCAGGCGCGGGCGCCTCCGGGTTCGCCGGTGCGGGCGCAGTGGCGGGCGTGGCGGCCACGGGCGCAGCGGTGTCGGTCGGCGCCGGCTTGCAGGCGGCCAGCAACACGACGGCTGCGGTCAGGATCAACGCTCTCATTCGGGTCCATCTCCTTGGGGGCGGCCGCCCGGGGCGGCACGAGGCGTGCGGATAGTAGCGCCGCGACTGTGATTTCCAACGTAACGGGCGCCCAACCGGCGGAGGCGGTCGCGATACGGCGGGTCCGCGCTGGATTCGCGGCGTCCGACGGGGCACTCTGGCCCTCACGTTCCCGCCGGGTGATGCCTTGGAACCGTCCTCGTCCGATCGCAGCGGCGCGCCGCCCGCCGACGCCGCTCCCGCCCCGCTGCGCGCGGTCAGCCGCTGGCAATTACTGGGCCTGTCGATCAACGACGTCGTCGGCAGCGGTATCTATCTGTTGCCGGCGACCGCGGCTGCGCTGCTGGGCCCGGCCAGTCTATGGGCGGTGCTGCTGGCGGGCGCGGCGGTCAGCCTGCTGGTGCTGTGCTACGCCCAGGCCGCGAGCTACTTCGACCAGCCCGGCGGCGGCTACCTGTATGCGCGCGAAGCATTCGGCTCCTTCATCGGCTTCGAGGTCGGCTGGATGCTGCTGCTCACTCGTATCGCCACCGCGGCGGCGCTGAGCAACGGCCTGGCCGAGGCGGTCGCGCATTTCTGGCCGGGCGCGGCTGCAGGCCCGGGGCGCATCGCAGTCGTGGTCGGCTCGCTGGCGCTGCTGGTCGTCATCAACGTGGTCGGCGTGCGTACCGCCGCGCGCGCCGCAGTGCTGCTGGCGATCGCCAAGCTGCTACCGCTGTTTCTGTTCGTCGCGATCGGCGCCGCGCATTTCGACGCCAGCCTGGCCGACGCCGCCGGGGCGCTGCCGGGCGATGCGATTCCAGTAGGCACGATTCCGTTGCGGAACTTCGGCCAGGCGGCCTTGCTGCTGCTGTTCGCCTACGCCGGATTCGAAAACCTGCCCGCCGCCGCGGGCGAGTACCGCAACCCGCGCCGCGATATTCCCTTCGCACTACTGACCATGATCGCTTCGGTCACCGCGATCTATTTCGCGGTGCAATGGGTCGCTCTGGGCACCTTGCCGGGCCTGGCCGAATCCAAGACCCCACTGGCCGAGGCGGCCGCACGCTTCGGCGGCTGGTGGCTGGCCTTGGCCCTGACCGTCGGCGCCAGCGTTTCGATCCTGGGCACCAACAACAACACAGTGATGATGGCCCCGCGCTACCTGCTAGCGCTGGCCGCCGATGGGTACGGCCCGCGCGCGTTGGCCGCGATCCATCCGCGCTTCCGCACACCGGTGGTCGCCATCCTCGCCATCGGCCTGGTATCGCTGGCCTTGGCGCTGTCGGGCTCGTTCGTGCAACTGGCGCTGCTGTCGGTGGTGTCGCGACTGTGCACCTACCTCGGCACTGCGGTGTCTGTGCTGGTATTGCGCCGCCGCCATGGGGATCGTGCCGAAGCGCTGCAGCTGCCGGGTGGGCCGTTGATTCCGATTCTGGCGACGTTGCTGTCGCTGGGTTTGCTGGCCAGTGCGAGCGCGCAGAACCTGATCGCCGCAGCCATCGCGCTGGCGGTGGGCGCAGTGGTTTATCTGCTGCGACGAAAGCCGGAAGCGGGATCGCGGAACGCCTGATGGCCCACACGGCAGTTGCAGTTGCCGCGGCATTGGAATCCATTGCTGCGCACTACGACGAACAACCGTAGACCCGAAGGGCGGCGCGCAGGATGCGCGCTGTTTTTCGAAGGGACAAGGATGTCCCGTCGAAAAACCCCCGCGCATGCCCCGAGCTCGCACGGGAGGTTTGGTCCCGCTAGCCCTTCTCTTTGGTTACTTTTGACCGAAGGGAATCCAGGCGGACTCTTGGGCTAGCAAGAGAAAGTGACCCGTACGCGCAGCGGGCGGAAGCCTTTGATCTAAGAATCGAAACCTTCGCCGAACCTCGAAGTTCGCGATCGCGGCTCACGCCGCTCCTACCCCAAAGCTGGAGCGGACAGGCTCGGCCGCCGGACTGGCGATCTCGGCTCACCGCCCCACCGAAAACAGAAAACGGACACACACCCATACGTCGCCAGGAAGAACCCCGGCCTGAGCCGGGGTTCTTCTCTAAAGCGGTCGTTCAGCGCGCGCCGCCGCAGGTGGCGTTGGCGCAAACGTTGCGTTGCTCCAACGCCCGATCCACGCCGCTCTTGTTGGCGCGGCTGCGCGCGGAGTCGCGTTCGGCCTGGCGCTGCGCCACGGTCTTGCATACGCGCTCGACCCGATTGCTGCCCATGGCTTTGACGCGCTCGCAGACCAGGCGCTCCTCGCCGCTGCGTTGCGGCGCGGCTTCGATCCAGGCCAGGGTTTCGCTGGCCTGGCTGCGTTCGGCGGCACTGAGGTCCTCGTAGCTGCGACCTTCCAGCAATTTGAACAACGCGTCCTGGCGCGCCGCCACTTCGCGGCGGGCGTCGGCCGGAAGGCCGCCGTAGCGGCCGGCGCCGGCATCGAGATCGCTGCGGATCCGCTGCTGTTGCGCGACTACCGCAACGGGGTCGAACGTGGCCGCGTCCTGAGCGGCGGCGATCGGTGCGACGGACAAGGCCGCGACCAGAATCAAACTCAAACGAATTGCGCGCATGGTTTCCTTTGCCTGCTGAGAGGCCGGACGACCGTTCGCGCCCGTCTCGTGTGTGTGCGGGCGCGCGCGTCCCCGGTCGCCCACGCCGACGCGCGTGAGCGGCCGGCGCGATCGATGCTAAGGGAGCTCGCTAGCGCGCAGACGCGCAAGCGCGATTTCGCCAAATTCGGACAAGTCGCTCAGATGGCGTTCTCCACGGCGGCTTCTGTCGCCCGCGCCTGCGCCGACATCAGCCACAACGACAATGCGACGGCGACCGCGACGATCGCCGCCGCGGCGTACCCCAAGGCGCCCACGCCGACCGCGTCGATCACGCGGCCGCCGATCAGCGCGCCCACGCCGATGCCGAGATTGGCGCCGGAGATATTCAACGACGCCGCGAACGCCGATGCTCCGGGCGCGGCCTTCATCACCCGCACGTGGCTGACGATGAACAAGGCCGCCTGGGTCACGCCCCAGACCGTCAGCGCCACGGTCAGGCCCCAAGGCGAACGGATCGCCGGCACGACGGCCAGCAAGCCCAGCGCCATCGGCGCGCTGAACAGCAAAGACGCGCCGATCGGGTTACGGTCGACCAGACGGCCGCCGATGGTGTTGCCGATCAAGCCGACCGCACCGAAGGCCATCAGGGTCCAGCCGATCCAGCTGCCGTCGAAACCGGCCAAGCGCTCGAGCAGATCGGCCAAGTAGGTGTAGGCGGTGAACATGCCGGTGAACAGCAACGTCGACAGCAGCACGTGGCCGACCAGCAGCGGATCGCGCAGTACCCGGAACTGCTCGGCCAGCGGCAGGTGCGGACGGTCCAGGCGGCTGGACGGCAGGAACAGCATCAGCAATGCAGCCTTGCCAAATGCGACCGCGGCCAGCGCGCCGAACGCGACCCGCCAACCGAACGCGTCCGAGACCAAGGTACCGATCGGCACGCCGAGCACGGTAGCGCAGATCACACCGAAGGAAATGATCGAGATCGCACGGCCGGCACGCTCCTGTCCGACAAGATCGACCGCGGTCTCGCTGGCCAGCGACCAGAACACCGGTACCCCCAGCGCCGGGATCAGACGCGCGAACGCCATCACGCCGATGTTGGGCGCCAGCGCCGCCGCCACGTTGGACAGGCCGAACAGCAGCAGCACGATCACGAACAAGCGTTTACGTTCGAAGCGCGAGAAGTAGGCGGTCAGGAACGGACCGCTGGCGGCGACCGCGAACGCGAACAAGGTCACCAGCAGACCGGCCTGCGGAATGCTCACTCCCAGGTCGCGGGCGAGCGGCGGCAACAGGCCGACCAGGATGAATTCGGTGGTCAGCACAGTGAAGCCGGCGGCCGACAACAGGAAGATGGGCAACAGCACGGGGAGCTCCGGAAAGTGGGCGACGCGCATGCCACCGCGACTGCAAGCGGTTGGCGCGGCGGGGATGGGAGAGGTGTGGCCGATCGCTGTGCGATCGGTGAGCCGGACGACAGGCTAATCGGCGCTTCGGCCTCGATAAACGCGAAGCAAGCGCGCTCAGCGTTCCGAAAACGGATCAATCGCCGCCAGGCCGCGCCGGCATTGGGTTTCGCGCCTACGCGGCGTTCTGGGAATCACTATCCCAAACCGACTTCAGGTCGCGAGGCGGCCTTGCGATGTCGCGAACGGTTCGGTGGGTACTGGGACGCGCGACGGCGCGCGCAGCGCGCTCATTGCGGAACGGACTGCGGCAAGGCCATCAGCTGAAGCTGCAGGTCGTAGAGAATCTCGTCGTCGTCGGGCAGCCAGGCGTCGCTCTCCTGACCGCGGTAGTGACGATGGAAGGCGCGGCGCGCGGCGGCGGGATCGCGCAGGTCGTAGCCGATCGTGCGCAGGGCGGCCCAGCAGTCGAAGCCCGGTGGCGCGGCGACGCGTTGCGCGCGCGGCCACAGGCCGTAGCCGGCCTCGGCCAGACGCTGCCAGGGAAACAGCGCGCTCGGGTCGTGCTTGCGCGTGGGCGCGATGTCGCCGTGGCCGATCACCAACTGCGGCGGAATCGACAGCCGTCGGGTAATGTCCTGTAGCAGTTGCAGCAGGGTCTGGATCTGCGCTTCGGCGAACGGCGCCGCACCGTCGTTGTCGAGCTCGATACCGATCGAGGCCGAGTTGAGGTCCTCGATACCGGCCCAGGTCGCGGTGCCGGCATGCCAGGCGCGGTCCTGTTCCGACACCAGTTGGTACAGGTGGCCGTCGGTGCCGATCAGGTAGTGCGCGCTGACCCGACGCTCGGGATCGCGCGCGCTGAGCACGCGCAAGGCGCCCTCGGCGCTGTCCATCTCGGTGTGGTGCAGCACGATCAGCTGCGCCCGGCGCGGGCCGTAATTGGGCGAACCGCGCCATTCGGCGAGCGGGTTGCGCGCGGGTGCGCTCGCGCAGGCGCACAGGCTGGCGAGCAGCAGGCCCGCAAACACCAAGCGCAGCCAGCGCGTCGCATTCACAGCACCTGCGCCGCCGGCGTTTTCACAGACGACCTTTCCAAGATCGGATAACGACTGCACTGTCGCGCCTCTGATTGCATCGCCGGCGGATCGTCGCACGATAGCCGCATGCAGGCGAGCCGGGACCTGCGAATCCACGACCACGGCGGCCTCCGGCGCCCACCTGTCGCGGCCTTCGGCCAGGACGCGCACAGGCCACGGTTCCGGAGGCCGCCACCTCGATGGCGGCGGCGCGTTAGCGGGTCGGGGCGACGCGCTTATTCGGCGGACGCGTTCGGCTCCGGCTGCGACATGGGCGCCGGCCGGCGGATCTGCCGGCGCAGGCCGATGCCGTAGACCAGGTAATAGCCGACCAGGGTCGCGGCGATCGCCATCGTCAGCGGGCTGCTCTGCGTCATCGGCATACCGCCGGAGAACGCGCCGCCGGCCCAGCGCCAGGCCAGACGCCCGATCAGCAGCAGCGACAGCGCGCCGCCGATCCAGGGATTGGGTGTGTAGTACGCCGCCTTCAGGCAGGGCTCGACATGAGTATGGCGCAGCGCGAACACACCGATGGCGGCGCCGATCAGGCTGCCCGCGAGGACGCCCGGCCACACATGCGGCAGCATGACCGCGCCGAAGATCAGCGCCAGCATCGCCACGCTCAGGATCGCCAGGCGCACCAGCGCGCGCGTCGGCCGATAGGCCTGGCGGCCGAATTGGCTGCGGATGCGGCGGTAGTAGAACCAGCCGATGCCCGCGGTGGCGAGGATCGGAGTCATGGCAGGCAGGGTCATTTGCATGGCGGCGCTCCTGAATTCAGGCGCACTTTGCGCCGGCGCCGTCGCCGCGGATAGGTGCCGGAGGTAACTTTCTGCGTATCCGCTAGCCGGCCTTGATCTTGTGGCCGCCGAACTCGTTGCGCATCGCAGCCAGCAGCTTGTCGGCGAAGGAATCGCTCTCGCGCGAGCGCAGCCGCTCCAGCAGCGAGGCGGTGATCACCGGCGCGGCCACGTCCAGGTCGATGGCCTCGGCCACGGTCCAGCGGCCCTCGCCGGAGTCCTCGACATAGGGCGCGATCCCGTCCAGGGCCGGGTTCTTGCCCAGCGCGTCGGCGCCCAGGTCCAGCAGCCAGGACCGCACCACGCTGCCGTGACGCCATATCTGCGCGACCTGGTGCAGGTCCAGGTCGAACCCGGGTTTGCGCTGCATGATCGCGAAGCCCTCGGCATAGGCCTGCATCAGGCCGTACTCGATGCCGTTGTGGACCATCTTGGTGAAATGCCCGGCGCCGCTGGGCCCGACCCGGCCCCAGCCGCGGTCCGCCGCCGGGGCCAGGGTTTCGAAGATCGGCCGCAACCGCTCCACCGCGGCCTCGTCGCCGCCGATCATCAGGCTGTAGCCCTCGGCCAGACCCCAGATGCCGCCGCTGGTGCCGGAATCGACGTAGTGCAGGCCATGCTCGGCCAGCATGGTCGCGCGCCGCATCGTGTCCTTGTAATTCGAGTTGCCGCCGTCGATCACGCTGTCGCCCGGCGCCAGCAAGGGCAACAACTGGGCAAGGGTGTCGTCGACGATCTGTCCGGCCGGCACCATCAGCCACACCGCGCGCGGCGCCGGCAGCGCCGCGACCAGCTCCGCCAACGACGTCGCCGCCACGATGCCGCGCGCCGCTGCCTGCTCGCGCACCGCGGCCCCGGGGTCGTAGCCTGTCACACGATGCCCGCCGCGCACCAGGCGCTCGGCCATGTTCGCGCCCATCCGGCCCAGCCCGACCATACCCAGTTCCATCGCTCGCTCCTGTTGGCGTGTACCCGCAGTGTTGGCGCCCAAGCTCGCGCTTGCAACGCCGGATCGCGCAACGCTGCGGTGCGCGGCCGCTGCTGACAGGAATTGACGCCGCCCTGGGCGATCATGCCCCCAGGCCCACCGAGGACGTCCCGATGACCCTGCAAGGCAGCTGCCACTGCGGCAAGACCCGCTTCGAATTGAGCTTCGCTCCCACCGAACTGACCCGCTGCACCTGCTCGCTGTGCAGCAAGCGCGGCGCGCTGTGGGCCTACTACACGCCCGACCAGTTCCGCCTGTTGACGCCGCTGGACGACGTGGCGACCTATCGCTGGAACAGCCGCATGATCGCCAACCACTACTGCGACCAATGCGGCTGCAGCACCTACACCGAAAGCCCGAGCTGGGTCGACTTCAAGCCCGACTTCGATCACCCGAAGATCGGCGTCAATGCGCGCCTGCTCGACGGCTTCGACCTGGATGCGGTGCCGGTGACGGTGCTCGACGGCAAGAACCTGTGGTGAGCGCGGCGGCGCGGCCTAGAGACCGTGCCCACCCACCGGCACCGTCGTGGTCCCGTCGCTGAAACCCGCGATTAACGGCCGTGCGCGTGCGATCGCCTCGCGCACGGCCGGAAGCTTGAGCGAGGCGGCGTGGCTGGCCTGGTTGTCCCAGACCTCGGTGATCCAGATCGCGTCGGCGTCGCCGCTGTCGTGGGCGACGATGTAGCTCAGGCAGCCGGGCATTTCGTGCACGCCCTCGAGCAGGATCGCGACCAGTTCGTCGCGCTTGCCCGCGGTGGCGGTCATCTTTCCGATCAATCCGTACATCGTCTGCGCTCCTGCGGGGCTCGCGCGCACGGGCGCGACGGTGACGACGGCGACCACGGCGCCGGCCATGAGCACGAACTCGCGTCGGTTGCGGTCCATGGCGCGCATCTTAGCGCCGGTTTCGACAGCCAGGGCGGCCGCGAATCGCCCCGCAGCTCCGAGATGACGTCTCCTACACGCCCCGCCACTATGATGAATGCGCGCGAGCCGCCACGGGCTCGGCGCCACACTCCCGGCGAGATGCACATGCCCTGGACCCGCGCACAACTCGACGCCGAACTCGCCGCGCTGGAGGCGCGCCTGTCCGAGATCGAACGCGAGGCCGACCGCCACGACGTGCTGTCGCGGTTCGCCCTGTCGGCCAATCCCATCCTCGAAGCGGCTGCCGCCGACGACTATGCGCACGCGCTGGACCGTGTCCAGGCGATGCTGGCCGCGCGCGGGCTGGTGCTGGAGGACGACGGGGTCGCCGGCTAGGCGGCGCTGGCGTCGAACAACTCGGTGCCGTAGGCGGTCAGGCGCTCCAGCAGGCTGGCCTGGCTAGCGCATTCGAAAATGCGCACTCGCCGCTCGACGAAGGCCTGCGAGGCTTCCTGCATCAGGAACGGAAGATCCTGGTCGTCGCCGACGATGTAGATCGACGGCTTGCCCAGGATCAGCGCCCAGCCGGCTTCGTAGATCACGCTGGACACGATCTTCTTCGGATAGAACAGGATGAAGTAGCGGCTTTCGCGCAAGGCGGCCATATCCTTGCGCAGCGCCAACTCCTCGGGATCGAACTCCTCCTTCGTCGCCATCTTCATACCGGCGTAAAACACCGAGCCGAATCCGCAGCGTTGCTTCAAGACCTCGATCATCGCCAGCACGGTGTTGCGATTATCGGCGTATTCGGCATCGCCGCTGTGGCCCGCCATCGCCGCAGCCACGAACACGTCGTATTTGTAGCGGTTGAGCGCGATCTCGATGCGTTCCTTGACCCACGGGTAGACGTCGCTGTCGCGGTCGGCCGGCTTGACGATGGACGTGTGCGAACCGCGCACCACCTTGATCCGCGACGAGGTCAGGCCGATGCCCGCGCTCAGCGAATCCACCCAGCGATCGTAGACGGCCTCCACCGCCCAGGTCGGAATCGTGGTCCTGCGCAAGGTGCTGACGCGCTCGTCCAGGGCGATGTGGTTCTCGAAGGTGTTGTTGATCTTGAGCACCAGACTGCCGTGCGACTGCAGTGCGCGCGCGTCGAAGGACAGGGCGCTCAGCAGCCGCGGCACCCGCAGCGAACCCAGTTGCGGCGTCGCCATCAGCACCAGGCCGGCGATGCGGTTGAGCGCATCGTGCTCTGCGGTCTCGACCAGACGATGGATCGTGGCCTTGCACAGCAGGCCGCCCATGCTGTGGCCGATCAGGACGACGCGCTTGTAGCCCTTGAGCTGGTCGCGGATCAGGTCGGCGAACACGCGCGCCTCGTCCTCCAGTTCTATCGACTTGCCCCAGCCCAAGCGCCCGGCCGCGGTGCGGTACTGGTACATGCCGATGTCGACCTGGGGCAGGTCGTCGTACAGAAACGCCGGGAAGCGGCCCCAGGTCGCGCCCGGCCCGTAGCGGCTGCCGCCCAGTCCGTGCACGAACACCAGCAGGCTGTCGTTGGTGCTGACCGGCGTGCGCTGGTGCACGACCAGCGCTTCGTCGAGCAAGCGCGGATAATCTGCCGGGTCGGCGTATGCCGGCTGCGCTTCGCGTTTCATCGTCGTCCTCTCCATGAACGGTGCGGCCCGGTCTTGGAGTCCAACGGCGCAGACGCCGGCGACGGGCCAGGCCACGGCAGGCCGCGCTCTGGCCCGTCGCGCGAATTACGCGGCCAGGGCCGCGATCGCCTCGACCTCGAACAGCATCCCGTCCAGGGCCAGGCGCGGCACCGGGATCAGCGTGCATGCCGGCTTGGCGCCAGCACCGAACGCGGCCTCGAGCTCGGCACCGAACACATGCAGCCGCTCCTCGCTGTGGTCGACGATCAGCACGGTGAGCTTGGCGACATCGACGGTGCCCGCGCCGGCCGACGCCAGGGCGATCTTCAGATTCTCCAGCGCCTGCCGTACCTGATCGCGGAAGTCGGGCGACAGGCGGCCGTCCTGGGTTTCGCCGCCCTGCCCCGCGACCAGCAGCCAGCGTGCCGCGCCGCTGACGCTGGCCAGATGGGAATAGCCGTTGGGAGCGGGGTCGTACAAGCCGGCCGGATTGGAGAGGGTCAGTACCGGGGTCTGTCGGAAGGTGGTCATGGTCGTCCTGATGCGGGGGGTGTGCCGTGCGACATGGAGACCGCGGCGGTGCGATCAAGCGCGCGCTGCGCGACCGCCCTGGTCGGCGGACACGGATACGACGATCCGACGTGCGCCGGCGTGACGTCGCCGGACCTC
The DNA here is from genome assembly GCA_946480055.1 of uncultured Lysobacter sp. Next base: position 130,790 of record CAMLID010000001.1, read on the forward strand.
GCATTCGTCGCCGCGCCGCCCGCAAAGCTCACAGCCGTGGCCGCGCCGCGTTGGTAACGACAGGCGGACCCGTGCGCGCGTCCGCCGTCCCTACCACGTGCGCACGGAGAAGCGACATGAGCCTTGCAACACACAAGTTCGCCCATGCACTGCTGGGTGCGACGTTCTGGCTGGCCCTGCTGGGTTGGAGCGGCCAGGCCCTGGCGGCCTGTCCGGGCGCCAGCCCCTGCGAAACCATCCAGGTCTATCGGATCCAGTCGTGGCCGACGATCCAGTTCGACGCCGCCGGCCGCCCCCTGATCTCGATCCAGGAAGCCAACGGTGCCGACGAAAAGGCCTTCAAGGTCGCCGTCAGCGGGCAGACCGCCTCGACGGCGCTGGCGATCCGCTACAACGTCACCCGCATCGAGGATCCGCCGAACGACTACTGCGAGTGCAACCTGGAGCACAACTCCAAGGGCTGTCCCTCCAACCTGCCGCCGCTGCAACTGCATCAGTGCTCGCGCGTCTGCCGTCGCGGCGATCTGGCCTGCACCGGCACCGGCTTCAACGTCAAACAGGACAGCGGCGGCAAGTGGTATTCCTTCCCCGCGGCGACCCAGTGCGGCGGCGTGCGTGTGAACTGGAAGAAGCACAGCTTCGGCGCGGTCAAGGCCACGTCCTGCGATTGGCTGGAGAACTCGCGCGTGATCAAGGTGGTCGGTTGCATCGCCACCGCGCTGGCCACCGCTCCGGCCCCGAGCCTGGACGATCTGTTCAACAGCAACGCGATCTGCCCCGCCGTCGCCGAAGCGACGCTGGTGTACATCCCCTGACCTGGGCTGCGATCGGCCCTGCGCGCCCACCGGGTGTCCGGCGGGCGCGCTCTTTTGGCCGATAGCGAAGACCGGCCGACGCCTACAGCCCCAGATCGCTCAGGCCCGGATGATCGAGAGGGCGGCGGCCAGCGGAGTCCCAGAGGAACTTGCGCTCGCCGGCGTCGATCGCCAGGTCGTTGATCGACGCGTGGCGCTGGCGCATCAGGCCGCGCTCGTCGAATTCCCAATTCTCGTTGCCATAGGCGCGAAACCACCGGCCGGCGTGATCGCGCCATTCGTAGGCGAAGCGCACCGCAATGCGGTTGTCGCTGTAGGCCCAGAGTTCCTTGATGAGCCGATAGTCGAGTTCCTTCGCCCATTTCCGGGTCAGGAAATCGACGATCGCGTCGCGGCCGCGAAAGAACTCGGAGCGATTGCGCCATTGGCTGTCTTCGCTGTAAGCCAGAGCGATACGCTGCGGATCGCGACCGTTCCAGGCGTCTTCTGCGGCGCGCACCTTGGCGAGCGCGGTTTCCAGGGTGAAGGGCGGAAGCGGCGGGCGCGATTCAGTGGGGTTCATGGCTGTCTCCTGGATGGCGGCGCTCCGGAATTCCGAAGCGCTGCGGGGTGGTTCAGTGCTTGGCGAGGAAGTCGCGGATCAGCTTGGCGATCTGCGGGCCATGGGTTTCCAGGGCGAAGTGACCGGCATCGAGCAGATGCAGTTCGGTCTTGGGATTGTCGCGACGATAGGGCTCGGCGCCCGCGACCAGGAAAATCTGGTCGTTCTTGCCCCAGATCACCAGGGTCGGCGGCTGGTGCTTGCGGAAGTACGCCTGCCATTGCGGGTACTTGGGCAGGTTGTTGCGGTAGTCGTAGATCATCGCCAACTGGATGTCGGTGTTGCCGGGCCGGTCCAGGTAGGCCTGGTCGAGCGCGTAGGCATCCGGGCTGACCAGGGTCGGATCCGGCTCGCCGTGGAGGTATTGCCAGCGCGTGCCATCCAGGGTCAGCGCGGCCTGACGGATATGCTCGCGGTTCTCGGCGCTGTTGTCGTTCCAGTAGGCCTTGATCGGATCCCAGAACTTGCCGATGCCTTCGCTGTAGGCATTGCCGTTCTGCACGATCAGCGCACTGACGCGCTCGGGGTGCTGCGATGCCAGGCGGAAGCCCACGGGCGCGCCGTAGTCCATGACGTAGAGCGCGTAGCGCGGCAACTCCAGCTGTTGGGTGAACTTGTCCATCAGCGCGGCGTAGTGGTCGAAGCTGTAGTCGAACTGCGCGGGTGCGGGCATGGCACTGCGGCCGAAACCCGGGTAGTCGGGGGCGATGACGCGGTAGCGGTCGGCCAGGCGCGGGATCAGATCGCGGTACATCTGGCTGGAAGTCGGGAAGCCGTGCAGCAACAGCAGTACCGGCGCATCGCGCGGGCCGGCTTCGCGATAGAAGATCTCCACGCCATCGACGGTCGTGGTGCGGTAGTGGATGGCAGCCGTGTCGTGGCGCAGCGTGCTGGCGGACGATGCCGGGTCGTTGGCCAGCGCCAGCGGAGCCGCGAAGGCGGTCGCCGCCGCCAGCAGCAGTGATGCGCTGGCGCGCAGGAGGCGCGAGGGAGGTCGTGCGGATAGGACGGACATGGGGTGGCTCCGGGTAGGATGGGGCGCTCTTGTACCGAACGATCGGTACAATAGATCTCATGCCTCGCGCCGTCAACGACGCCGATGCGGACGCAGCGTTGCATCGATGGATGCGTTGACCGCGCCCCTGCCCCGAGCCATATTGGACCGAACGTTCCAGTCGACTTGCCGCCATGCCCGCTCCCCTCCTGCCCCGTGACGCCGTGGTCGACCGCTTGTTGGGCGCGTTCCGCCGCTATGGCTACGACGCCGCGTCCTTGGGCCAGTTGTCCCAGGCCACCGGCCTGGGGCGCTCCAGCCTGTATCACTACTTTCCCGGCGGTAAGGAGGACATGGCGCGCGCCGTATTCGATCGCGTGGACGCATGGGCGCACGACGAGATCCTCGCGCCGATGCAGGCCGCCGGCACACCGGAGCGCAGGCTGGCCAAGGTGATCGCAGCCTTGGATAGCTTCTACGCCGGCGGCACCGAAGCCTGCCTGTTCGGCAACCTGGTCGTCGGCGATGCGCAGGCGCTGTTCCAGGATCGTCTCAGCGCTTCGCTGCGTGGCTTGATCGACGGATTCGCGCGACTCGCGCGCGAGAAGGACGGCGTATCCGCACGCGAAGCGCAGCGACGTGCCGAAGATGCGGTGGTGCGCATCCAGGGCGCACTGATCGTTTCGCGCGGCATCGACAACCCCGATCCGTTCCGCCGCGTGCTCAACACCCTGCCGCAACAGCTGCTGGGCTGATCGCCCAGGCCGCATCGCTTCTGGCGAGCCAAGGGTGGCCCGCCCCGCGCGTCGCATCCGCGCAAGAGAATGAACGCGCAGCCGCCGACCGTTCGTCGCTCGCCTGGCCGATCCTCCGTCTCCGAATCGTTCGTCTCTTGGGAGTGGCGCCCGCCCCTGGCGACGCAGGACGGATTCATAAGACGACAAGGAGGTTGGCCATGCCGAACACCGCGGACATGCTGTGGTTCAAGACCCGTTTCGCAGCGCGCGTCGTGCCTGCACTGGCCGGCACCCCGCTCACCCTGGACCTGATCACCGCGCTGGCCTGCCAGGAAACCGGCGAGGTTTGGCCGGTGCTGCGGCGCAAGTCGATGAGCGAGGAGCGCATCCTGGCCCTGTGCGTGGGCGACACGCTCGATTCCAACGCCGGCCGCAGCGCCTTCCCCAAGACCAAGACCGAACTGGTGGCCGCCTCGCGCGGCGACGAGATGTTCGCGATCGCGCGCAAGGCCCTGGTCGACATGGCGGTGCACATCGAGGCCTACCAGGGCGCGGCATCGCGGCCGAACAAGTTCTGCCACGGCTTCGGCATGTTCCAGCGCGACCTGCAGTTCTTCCTCGACGATCCCGACTACTTTCTCGAGCGCCGCTACGAGCGGTTCGAGCAGACCCTGGCGATGTGCGTGGCCGAACTCAAGCGCGGGCTGCGCAAGCTGCGGCTACAGGATCGCGCATCGCTGACGACGATGGAGCTGGCCTCGGTCGCGATCGTCTACAACACCGGCGGCTTCCGCCCCGAGCGCGGCCTGCGTCAGGGCCATTTCGACGGCACCCGCTTCTACGGCCAGGCGATCTTCGATTTCATCCGCCAGGCCCAGACCGTGCCGACGCCCGACGCGCCGGCGCCACTGCCCACGCCGCTGCCCGGCGAAGCGCCGGTGCCGCCGCCCAGGCCGATCGCCGCGACCGGCCCGTTCTTCCGCGTCGACACCCGCGTTTCGACCCTGCGCCTACGCCGCGAGCCGCGCATCAGCCGCCCACCCACCGCCAATGTTCAGGCCGAACTGCCCGACGGGCATCCGGTGCGCGCGGTGACCGGGCGCGCCGTCAACGGTTTCATGGAAGTCGAGACCAGCCTGTTCGGCGCGTTGCTGCGCGGGTTCTGCTCGACCGATTTCCTGGTCCGCGACAACGGCATCGTCGACATCCCTATCGTCGAACCCGCGCGCGATCCGCCGCGTACCGGCGTGGTCGCGGTGTTCATGCCGCGCCGGCCGGGCCGGGTGACCCGGCGCCGTGACGCGGCCGGCGCGCATTCGCTCAACGAAGACGGCCAGCCCGAACGCTCCGGTTCCACCGCGCCGGATCTGCGCGACGACCTGGGCGCCATCATCGACTGGCTCGCGGTCGACAAGGCCTCGCACAAACGCTACCAGCCGCACTCGGGCCTGACTTTCTGCAATATCTACGCCCACGATTACTGCCATCTGGCCGGCGTCTACCTGCCGCGGGTTTGGTGGAGCTCGCCGGCGATCGAAAAGCTGCGCCGCGGCCAGACGGTCGAGCCGTTGATCGCCGACACCATCTTCGAGATGCGCGCTAACGACCTGTTCCGCTGGCTGCGCGACTTCGGCCCCGAGTTCGGCTGGCGCCAGGTGAGTACGCCCACGCGCCTGCAGGAAGAAGCCAACCAGGGCGCGGTCGCGTTGATCGTGGCGCGGCGCAAGATCGAGGGAAAATCCGGCCACATCCTGCCGGTGGTGCCCGAGACCGAAACCGAGCATGCGCACCGCACCGCCTCCGGCGAGGTCGACAGGCCGCTGCAGAGCCAGGCCGGCGTCAGCAACTTCCGTTACGGCACCAGCACCGCCAACTGGTGGAAGGACGAGCGCTTCGCCGAAAGCGCGTTCTGGGTCCACGCCTGATCCTCTCCTCAGGCGACGCAGCGCGGTCGGGGGGCCGCGCTGCGTAACGGGGCGCATCGCACCCCTCGCCCGTTCGGAGACGGCCGCCGCCCTGTAAACCCCGCAGCGCAACCACGCATCGCATCCAGGGGCGCCGGCATCGGCTGCGCCCGTATCATGGCCCCGGCAATGCGTGGAGTATCGAATGAAGGTTTGGATAGTGGCGGCGGCGCTCGTCCTCGCAAGCATCGCCCCGGCATTCGCGGTCGAACCGGCCTCGCCGCGGCCCGAACACGGCGTCTGGGTGATCCGCGACGTGACAGTGATCCCCGCCGATAGCGACGAAGTGCTCACCCATCGCGACGTGCTGATACGCGAGGGGCGGATCGCGGACATCCGCGTGCCGGAAGACGCAAGCCACCCCAGGAACACGCGCTACATCGACGGCCGCGGCAAGTTCCTGATCCCAGGTCTGGTCGACGCCCACGTCCACATCGCCACCGAAGGCGCGCTGCGCGACAGCAAGAGCCCGTTGCTGTCCGGGCTCGATGCCGGTCCCGATCACGTCTACGATCGCCGCGTTCTGCTGAGCTTCCTCAAGGCCGGCGTGACCGGCGCGGCCAACCTCGGCGGCGGCGCAAGCAGCGACCAAGACCTGCTGTGGCTGCGCGACGAGATCGCCGCCGGCCGCATCGTCGGACCGCGCCTGTACGTAGCCAAGCGCATCAACGGACCGCGTGCGGAAGTCGCCTCGCCGCGCCCGGTCGAGGTGCCGGCGTCGAAGCCCACGGCCCCGACCACCGCCGCCGACGGCATCGCCGCCGTGCGCGCCGCGCACGAACGCGGCTACGACTTCATCAAGCCCTACCAGTTCCTCAACCGCGAGACCTATCAGGCCGTCGTCGACGAGGCCAGGCGCCTGGGCATGGTCACTTCCGGCCATCTTCCGGAACTGGGTTGCGGCGTCTGCGCCGACCGCACCTTCGCATTCGACCATCCGCTGGACAACATCGCCCACAGCGAGGAACTCGGACGCTACGGCCGCGAATCCAATCTGGCCCCGCGCGATATCGATGCGCTCGCCGATCTGGTCGCGCGCAACAAGGTCGGCGTCACCCCGACCCTGATCACGCTCAAGCAGATCGTCCACATGTACGTGAATCGCGAAGTGCCCGCGACGCCCGGCGACTGGGGCGCGCTGGTCGACCCGGTCACCCGCCTGGACTGGGCGCCTGCGGGCAACAACTACTTGAGCCAGAAATTCCGCAGCCAGGACGGCGCCGACACCTTCTCGGCCGGCTACGACTTCTCGCGCCTGCTCACCCGCGAACTGTGGAAACGCGGCGTGCCGCTGACCGTGGGCACCGATGCGCCGATGCCCGGCCTGGCGTTCGGCGTGTCGGTGCATCAGGAAATGATCGAACTGCGCGAGGTCGGTCTGTCGCCGCTGGAAGTGCTGCGCGCGGCGACGATCAATGCGCATCGTTTGTTCGACCGCGAGGGCGGCAGCGGCGCGATACGCGTGGGCGAACGCGCCGACCTGGTGCTGCTGGACGCCGACCCGCTGGCCGATATCGGCAACGTCGCACGCATCAACGGCGTGTTCGCGCAAGGGCGCTGGCTGCCGGCGGCCAGGATCGACGCGATGCTGGCGGAGTCGGACGGCGCGATGCGCGAACTTTCGCAGCGCATCCAGGCGCGTCAGGCCGAAGCGGGCCGGGCCAAACCGGCGCCGTGACTCAGGCGCGTGTGCGCATCCGCCGCGCGATCTCGCTGATCGCGGCGATGACCAGGGTCAGCGCGATCGTCGACAGCAGCTGCATGCGCGGCCCCTCGGTGAGCAGGGCCAGCGCGATCACGCTGCCCAGCATCGCCAGGCCCAGCCAAGTCAGATAAGGGAAGGCGTTCATCCGGAACGGCAGCGGCGTGCCCTCGCGGTCGGCGCGACGGCGCAGGATCAACTGCGACAGCAGCGACATGCCCCACACCAGCAGGCAGGTCGAACCGACCACGTTCAGCAGCGCCGGCAGCACGCGCTCCGGATACCACAGCTCCAGCAGCGCGGCGAAGAAGCCGAACGCGACGCTGGCCAGCACCGCGGCCACCGGCACCTGGCGGCGGTCGACGCCGGCCAGGAAGCGCGGCGCCTCGCGGCGTTCGGCCAGCGAATAGATCATGCGCGAAGCGCCGTAAAGGTTGGCGTTGAGCGCAGACAGCAGCGCGATCACCGCGACCAGGGTGATCGCAGCGGCCGCGCCCGGGATATTGGCGACCTGCAGCACCGCGGCGAACGGCGACTTCAGCGACTCGCTCGTCCACGGCACCACCGCGATGATGACGCTGACCGAGCCGATGTAGAACACCAGGATGCGCCAGGCCACGGTGCGGATCGCGCGGGTAATGCTGCGCGCCGGGTCCTGGGTCTCGGCCGCCGCGACCGCGACGATCTCAGTGCCGCCGAAGGCGAAGATCACCACCAGCAGCGCCGCGCCCACGCCGGCCCAGCCCTTGGGCGCGAAGCCGCCGTGATCGACGAAGTTGGACAGGCCCGGCGAGGTCACGTTCGGCAACCAGCCCAGCAACAGAGCCGCACCGATCGCGATGAAGGCGAGGATCGCGACGACCTTGAGGATCGCGAACCAGAATTCGAAGGCGCCGAAATTCTTGACGCCCAGCAGGTTGATCGCGGTGAACACGGCCATGAACAGCAGCGACATCATCGCCACCGGCAAGCCCGGCCAGACCGTCGCCAGCAGACCGGCCGCGCCCACCGACTCGGCCGCGATCACGATCACCAGCTGCGCCCACCACAACCAGCCCAGGGTCGCGCCGGCGGTGGCGCCCATGGCGTCGGCGGCGTAGACCGAGAACGCGCCGCTGGCCGGCTTGGCCGCAGCCATCTCGCCCAGCGCGCGCATCACGATGATCACCAGCACGCCGGCGATCAGGTAGGACAGCAGCACCGCCGGTCCCGCCGCCTGCACGCCCACGCCCGAGCCCAGGAACAGCCCGGCGCCGATCGCGCTGCCCAAGCCCATCATCACCAACTGACGCGGTTTCATCGCGTAGCCGAGCTGGGTTTCGTCGGGGCGGGCGGTCTCGGTCTGGGAGTTCATTCGGCCATCGGGAAGAGTGCGGCGGAGGCCGAACGATACAGCAGCCGGGGCCGGGGCGCGGGTGCCGGCCAGCGCCCCGGGGCAGGCTGGGAGCGCTCGGGCTCCCGGCTCCTGAACACGACATCGTCGGGAGCGCGAGGCACGACTTACTTCGCAGCCGGCACCTGCTCCGCCCAGCTCTTCAAGTCGCTGGTACCGTCCAGGAACGGCAGCGCCGTCGTGGCCAGGCGCGGCGCGGCGAAGATCTCGTAGTGGGTCAGGTCGGGCAGGATCGCCAGACGGTTCTTGGACAGGGTCTCGCGGCCCCAGCCGGCGTCCTGCTGGCCGCCGCCGAGCAGCTGGTAGAACTTGATCACGTGCTCGGGGCGGTACATGTCGCCGTCACCGTAGACCAGCATCACCGGCATCTGCAGCTGCTTGACCTCGGCCGACCAGTCGTAGTGACCGCGCATGAAATCGCCGAGGGTGTCGAGCAGACGCGGGAACTCGCCGATGTTCGGCGCTACCGCCGCGTAGTTCAGGTACATCGGCGTGTCCTTCATCATCGGCGCGGCGGCGCCGGTCAGGCCTTTCTGCTGGGCGCGGATGCCGGGGTAGTAGCCGTCGTCGGAATAGGCGCCCGACACCAGCACCAGCCGGCGCACGCTCGCCGGCCGCTGGATCGCCATGCGCAGCGCCACGCAGCTGCCCAGCGAGTAACCCAGCACGTCGACCTGCTGGTGGCCGAGCTTGGCGACCAGCGCGGCCATGTCGTCGCCGCCGGACTGGCAGCTGAAAGGGCGCTGCCCCAGCGGGGTGCGGCCATGACCGTGCAGATCAACCGCGATCACCTGTCGGTGCTCGCTCAGTTTCGGCATCAGCGGGGCGAACATTTCGATCGAGCCCAGGCCGCCGTGCAGCAACAGCAGGGGTTCGCCTTTGCCGCGGATCTCGTAGTAGTAGTCGACGCCATCGATGATCTGGCGGCCCTTGATGACCTCCGCGCTGATGTTGACGATGGGCTGCGCTTCGGCCGCCGGCGCGGCGATGGGCAGCAGGACGGCGACAGCGGTATAGGCCCACAGGGCAAGCGTTGCGAACTTCATGATCGGTCTCCGATGAGGTCCAGCGTCGGATTGACGCCGGAATCCAGGTCTCACTGGAGCGACGAACCAAGCAGGCACGAATCGACATGCGGCCGGCGATTTTTTTGCCCCGCGCCGGCGCGCTCAGTCTTCCTCGACCAGTCCCGTCGCCAGCGCCCGCTCGCGGTTCTGGAAGATCGCCATGGCGGTGCGCATGCGCAGGAAGCCGAGCTTGCGATAGAAGCCCTCCTTGCCCGGGTTGGCGTAGAGGATGATCTTGCGATGGCCGGCCGAGAGCGTCGTCAGGCGCTCGATGATCGCCTTGCCCAGCCCGCTGCCCTGGTACTGCGGGTGCACCGCGATATCGCACAGATAGGAGCAATCCAAGCCATCGGCCAGGGCGCGGCCGGCGCCGACCAGTCGGTCGCCGTCGTAGGCGAAGCACACATAACGGCTGTTGCCGAACACCACTTCCAGGTCGCGCGCGGGTTTCTCGCCCAGCGGCGCGATCCGGTACAGCTCGGACAGTTCGTCCCAGTCGATCCGGTCGCGGTCCAACCGCCATTCCATCGTCGTCGTCACGTGGGTAATCCGTTGTTCTTCAAGTTCGGGCCCAACGCTCGGGCGGCGGCGGGATCGGCGATATCGTACTTCGCGGTTCGGCTGGGGCGCATGCCGCACAGGTACCGACCAAGATATGCCGGCATCGACCAGTTGACCGGGAAGCCCGATCCGTCACTGGCGTGGCGCTCGGCATCGGCGATTTCGAAGCGCCGGAAATTCGTGCTGCGCTGGCCTTGTCTTAGCGACGCTGAGACGGCCGTGCGCGAACGAGCGCATCGGTCGATTTCGGCTTCGTTGAAACCTTGTTCCAACGCAGCGACGATGCACGAAACGCGCGCACGGCCGCATCTGCCGACCGCAACACGATGCGGATCGCTAGTGGTTTTCACTCAGGACGCGACCGATTTCGCAAGCCTCGCGTGACGCCGGCGTGACGTACTGCAGATGCACAACGAATCCACAATCGGCTTCACAGTTCTGCTTGCGCAGTAATGGCAACCTGTAAACGAGTCCGGCACTGGACTCCTCTCGAACACGTCAGGACGACGACATCGCAACGGGCGCGGCAGACAAGCCGCAGCCGTTTCGTCGATGCGCACAAGGAGCGGTGCGATGAACGATGCGCGTACAGTTTCGTTGCCCCTGTCCGTGGCCCAGCTCGGTCTCTGGTTCAGCCAGAAGCTCGCCGGGCCGGGCGCCAACTTCAATCTCGCCGAAGCCATCGAGATCCGCGGCTGGATCGACCCGGGACTGTTCCTGCGCGCCTTGCGCCAGGTGTCGTCGGAAGCCGAGGCCGTGCGCCTGCGCCTGATCGATGTCGACGGCGTTCCGCGTCAACGCATCGTCGGCACCCGCATCGACGACTTCCCCTACTTCGACTTCAGCGACGACAGCGATCCGGCCGCCGTGGCCGAACGCTGGATGGCCGCCGAACTGTCGGCCCAGGTCGAGCTGGACGACAGCCCGATGTGGGCCTGCGCCTTGCTCAAGCTCGGCCACGAACACCACGTCTGGTACCACCGCGCCCATCACATCGTCATCGACGGCTACGCCGGCGGCCTGATCGCGCGACGCGTGGCCGAGATCTACTCGGCCTACGCGCTCAACCGCCAGCCCGGGGCCAGCGGCTTCCATTCGCTGGCCTCGCTGCTCGAAGCCGAAGACGCCTACCGCGCCTCGGACCGCTGCCGCCGCGATCGCGAGTACTGGCATGAGCAACTCGCCGAACTGCCCGAGCCGGTGACGCTGTCGCGCCGCCGCTCGCGCGGCGACGGCGGGCTCCGGCGCAGCAGCGGCTTTCTGTCCGGCGACAGCACGCGCCGGCTGCGCGCATTGGGCAAGGAGCGCTCGGCGAGCCTGCCGCAGGTGCTGATCGCGCTGGTCGCCGCCTACTACTTCCGCGCCACCGGCGCTGCGGACCTGGTCCTGGGCATGCCGGTCAGCGGCCGGGTCAACCATCAATTGCGGCATACGCCGGGCATGCTCGCCAACGCGGTGCTGCTGCGCCTGCGGATGACACCGACCCAGACCATGAGCGAGCTGATCGCCCAGGTCGCACGTGTGGTCGCCCAGGCGCTGCGCCATCAGCGTTACCGCTACGAAGACCTGCGGCGCGAACTCGGCCTGGTCGGCCAGGGCCAGCGCGTGGCCTGGCTTGGGGTGAACATCGAGCCCTTCGACTACGCGCTCGACTTCGGCGGCGCAACCGGTGTGCCGCGCAATCTGTCCAACGGCTCGGCCGAAGACCTGACCGTGTTCGTCTACGACCGCGGCGACGACGGCGGCCTGCGTTTCGACTTCGACGCCAACCCGGCGCTGTACGACGCGGCCGAACTGGACGAGCACCGCCGGCGCATGCAGCGCCTGATCGATGCCGCGCTCGCCGATCCCGACGCGACGCTGTGTGGCATCGACGTGCTCGGCGAAGAAGAACGCGAACGCCTGCTGCGGCGCTGGAACGACACCGCCGCGCCGGTGCCCGCGGCGACGCTGCCGGCGCTGTTCGCCGAACAGGCCTGGCGCAGTCCCGAGGCCACCGCGGTGCGCTACGGCGAGCGTCGCCTGAGTTATCGCGACCTGCATGTGCGCTGCCTGCACGAAGCCAACCGGCTGATCGAACGCGGGGTCGCCCCGGGCCAGATTGTGGCGATGGCGCTGCCGCGCGACGAGAACCTGCTGGTGGCGATGCTGGCGATCGGCTTCGCCGGTGCGGCTTATCTGCCGCTCGATCCCGACACGCCCGACGAACGTCTGGCGAGCATGCTGGCCGACGCCAAGCCGGCACTGTTGCTGACCTCGCAGGTACTCACGCCACGGCTCGCGCGCCTGGGCACGCCGCTGGCGACACTGGCGCCGGCCGATGTCGTCGCCGCGCTGGCGACGCCACGCGCGTTCGACCTGTCCACGCCCGAGGCCACCGCGTACATCCTCTACACCTCCGGCTCCACCGGCCGGCCCAAGGGCGTCGAGGTCAGCCATCGCAACCTGGGCAACCTGCTCGAAGCGATGCGCCGCCAGCTTGCGCCGATCGCCAGCGACCGCTTCCTCGCTGTCACCACGGTGGTCTTCGACGTTGCCGCTCTGGAACTGTTCCTACCTCTGATAGTCGGCGCGCAGACCGTAATCGCCGGCGGCGACATCGTACGCGACCCGCCGCGCTTGGCGGCCTTGATCCGCGAGCACGGCATCGGCTACATGCAAGCGACGCCGTCGCTATGGCGCATGCTGCTGTCCAGCGGCGAGACCGACCTGTCCGGCGTGCACGCGCTGGCCGCCGGCGAGGCCCTGTCCGGCGAACTGGCGCAGCGGCTGGCGCGGCTGGCGGACAAGGTCAGCAATCTCTACGGCCCGACCGAAACCACCGTCTACTCCACCGCGATCGAGTTGTCGGACGCGGACCTGGCCGCGCCGCCGATCGGGCGCCCGATTCTCAACACCCGCCTCTACGTGCTCGATGCCAGCGGCAGTTCGGTTCCGACCGGCTGCCCGGGCGAGCTGTACATCGCCGGCGCCGGCGTCGCCAAGGGCTATCTGCATCGGCCGGAGTTGACCGCGGAACGCTTCCTGCTCGACCCCTTCGATCGCGACGGCGGCCGCATGTACCGCACCGGCGACGTGGTGCGTTGGCGCGAGGACGGCGTGCTCGAGTACCTGGGCCGCAGCGATCAGCAGATCAAGATCCGCGGCATCCGGGTCGAACCGGGCGAAATCGAGAGCCGGCTGCTGGAACACGCCGATATCGCGGACGCGGCGGTGATCGCCGATGCCGCCGGCGGCGAAGGCGGCGTACGTCTGAACGCCTATCTGGTGCCCGTCGCCGGCACCGCGCTGCAGGTCGATGCGGTGCGCCGCCATCTCGCCGAGCGCCTGCCCGACTACATGATTCCCAGCGCCCTGGTGCCGGTGCCCGCGCTCCCGCTGACGCCCACGGGCAAGCTCGACCGCAAGGCCCTGCCCGCGCCCGAACGCGGCGAGCGCAGCGGCTTCGTCGCACCGCGCACTCCGGTGGAGCGCAAGCTCGCGGCGATCTGGGCGGAACTGCTGGGCCTGCCGCGCATCGGCGTCCACGACAATTTCTTCGAGCTCGGCGGCGATTCGCTGATCGCCGCGCAGCTGATCGCGCGCCTGCCCGATCGCTTCGGCAAGCGCCTGCCGGTGGCCAGCCTGTTCGAAGCCTCGACCGTCGCCGGCTTGGCCGCACTGCTGGAGCGCACCGACCACGAGCACGGCGATCCGCTGGGCGCGGTGCTGTCCTTGCGCAAGCCGACGTCCTCCGCCGCGGCGTCGCCGCGTCCGTTGTTCTGCATCCATCCGATCGCCGGGCTCAGCCTCGGGTATTCCAGCCTGCTCCGCCACCTCGACCCTGCGATACCGGTGTACGGCCTGCAGTCGCGTGGGCTGCGCGGCATGGAGCCGCTGCCGGCCAGCATCGACGAAATCGCCGCCGACTATCTCGCCCAGATCCGCCGCATCCAGCCCGAGGGGCCGTATCGCCTGCTCGGACGTTCGCTGGGCGGACTGATCGGCCACGCCATCGCCGCGCAGTTGAACGAGCAGGGCGAGCAGGTGGAGCTGCTGGCGATGATCGACAGCTATCTGTTCTCGACGCCGACGCAGACGCACGACCCGGCCGACGAAGTGCGCGCGGCGCTGGGGTTCCTCGGTATCGCCGCCGATCGCGGCCCGACGCCACGCAGCCTGGACGAACTAGCCCCAGCCCTGCTCGCCCACAACGCGCGTTCGATGCCGCTGCTGCGCGAAATCGCGCGCGACCACCCACGCTTCGTCGAACATGCGTTCGCGGTGATGCGCAACAACCTGACGCTCGCGCGCCGGCATGCGCCGCGCAAGCTCGACCTGGACCTGGTGTATTTCCACGCTACCCAACGCCTGGGCGACCCGTCGGGGCTGATCGAGCACGACCCGGAGACCTGGCGGTCCTACGTCGGCGGCCGCTTCGAACTGCATGCGCTGGACTGCCATCACGAGAGCGTGCTCGACAACGCGCCCGCCGCGCGCATCGGCCAGGTGCTGCGCCAACGCCTGGACCTGTTGCAACGACCGACCGTGGACACGCTCGACGACGACAGGCAGGCGTGGTCGGTGATCCATGCCTGAGCCGACCATGCCCACCGCCCGGCCCATCGTCATCTTCACCATCGGCACGCTCGGCGACGTGCTGCCCTGCGTCGCGCTGGGTCAGGGCCTGCAGCGCGCGGGCTATCCCGTGCGTATCGCCACCAGCGCCAACTTCGCCACGCTGGTGCGCGACGCCGGCCTCGAGCACTACCCGCTGAGCGCGGATTTCCAGGCCATGCTCGACGCCGACCGCAGCATCGCCGACCGCGGCCTCAATCTGTACGCGATGGCGCGCACCTTCCGTGAGCGCTACGCGCACTGGGCCCAGGACTGGGCTGCGGAAGGCCTGGCCGCCAGCGACGGCGCGGGCCTGCTGATCGGCGTCAGCAACGCCATTCAGCTGGCCAAGGCTCTGTCCGAAGCACGCGGTCTGCCGTTCGCGATCGCGCGGCTGCAGCCGCTGACGCCGTCGCGGATCCTGCCGCCGATGGTGATGGCCGGAACCCGCGAGCGTCTGCCGGGCGCGCTCAGCCTGGGCTTGTACAAGCTGATCCATCTGCTGGTGTGGTACGTGATGAAGCCGGCGATCAACGACCTGGTGCGGCCGCAACTGGGTCTGCCGCGCTATCCCTGGCACGGCCCCCATCTGGGCCGCAATGCCCAGCAGGAAAAGACCCTCAACGGCTACAGCGCAGCCCTGCTGCCGCGGCCCGCGGACTGGCCGGAGAGTTCGCAGATCACCGGTTACTGGTTCGCCGAACAGAGCTCGTGGCAGCCCAGCGAGGACCTGCGCCGCTTCCTCACCGGCGGCGACAAGCCGGTCTATGTCGGCTTCGGCAGCATGGTCAACGCCGACGCGGTCGCTTTCACCCGCACCGTGCTCGACGCGGTCGAACGCAGCAGCCTGCGTGCCGTACTCGCCACCGGTTGGGGCGGCCTGGACGGCGCCGACGGCGCGCGCGACGCACGCACTTACTTCCTGCGCCACGCGCCGCACGACGCCCTGTTCCCGCACATGTGCGCGGCCGTGCACCACGGCGGCGCCGGTACCACCGCGGCCGCGGTGCGCGCCGGCATCCCCTCGGTGGTGGTGCCGTTCTATGGCGATCAGCCGTTCTGGGCGCGTTGCCTGCAACGCCGCGGCGTCGCGCCGCCGGCGCTGCAACGCAAGACCCTGGACGCCGCGCAATTGGCCGAGGCGATCCTCGCCACCCAGCAGCCGCCGATGCTGCAGGCGGCCGCACAACTGGGCCGCACAGTGCGCGCCGAAGACGGCATCGGCACGGCGTTGGCGCAGTTGCGCGCCTGGGGCCTGCTCGATCCGATCGCACCCGAAGCGCGGCGGCTGCGGAGCGTCGCATGAGAACCGCCTCCGCACGTCCGCTGACCCTGTTCGAACGCGCCCTGTACGGCGACGGCAGCCTGCCGGGCAACGTCATCGCCACCGCTTGCGTCGAAGGCCGCATCGATCAGACCGCGCTGCAGCGAGCACTGACCCAGATGCAGGCGCGTCACCCGCTGCTGCGCTGCCTGATCGTCGAACGCGACGGTAGGCCGTGGTTCGAAATGCAGCAGCATCCCCCGCCGATCGCCCTACGCATCCTCGGCCGAAACGGCGACGACGGCTGGATGACGACCTCGGCGCGCGAGCTGCAACGGCGCTTCGACGGCCGCAGCGAACCGCTGGCGCGGCTGACCTGGCTGCGCGGCGAGGACCATAGCGAGCTGGTCCTGGTCTGCCATCACGCGATCTGCGACGGGCGCTCGCTGATGACCTTGCTCGGCGAGCTGCTGCGCTGGTCCGACGGCTCCGAACACGCGATCGAACCCCGCTATCTGCTGGCGAGCTTCATCGATCTGCTGCCCGACTCGGTGCGCAGCGACCGCGGCTTGCAACGCAGCATCCGCTGGCGCGCGGCTGCGTTGGCCCTGGCGCTCCGGCTCCTGGTCAGATCCAAGCCGGCGCAGCGCTACGGCGAGGTCTATCGCGAACTGTGGACCCTGGACGAGGCCGCGAGCCGACGCTTGTCCGAGCACTGCCGCCACGAGCGCGTCAGCGCCTACGTCGCCGTCAGCCTGGCCTTCATCGCTGCGTTCCGCGCGGTCTGCGGCCCGCGCTGGATTCAGCGCTACACCGCGCCGGTGGACATGCGCAGCCTGCTGCCCGCACTCGCCGACGACGACTTGTTCGGGATCGCGCCGACGATCGCGCTGCAGCCGGGCAAGGCGCGTTCGGGCGAATTCTCGCCGACCGAGTTCTGGGAGCAGGCGCGATCGCTGCAGGCCGACCTGCAAGCCAAAGTCGAAGTCCTGGCGCCCAAGGTCTACCGCAACTTCCTCGGCCTGGAACGCCTGCATGGCGTGTTCGAACGCATGGCCTCCTACGGCCGTTCGCGGCGCGCCGGGCGCGAGCTGACGCTCAGCAATCTGGGCCGCCTGTCCCTGGCGCAGGACTATCACGGCTACCGCCTGCGCGCGGTGCGCGGCGTCTCCGGCCTGGTCGGCGCGACGCCGGCGCATCTGGTGGTGATGTCGCGCTACGCCGGCCGCTACGACTTCGTACTCGCCTCCGACGAAGACTCGTTGCCGCGCGCGCAAGCGCAGCGGATCCGCGAACACGCGATGGCGCTGCTGGAGGCGATGACCGCGTCGCAGACGCAGGCCGCCCAGCACGCGCCCTCGGCCGCATCGGTACGCGCCTTATGACTCGCTACGGCCTGATCTTCGTCCTGTACCAGCCGGACCCGGAGTTCGTCGACAACTTGCGCCGTGCGCGCGCGATCTGCGCCGACCTTGTCGCGATCGACAACTCGCCCGAACCGGATGCGCCTCTGCACCGGGCCCTGCACGACGAACACATCGACGTGCTGGTCAACCGCAACCGTGGCGGCCTGGCCGGCGCCTACAACCGCGGCGCCGAAGTGCTGCTGGCGCGCGGCTGCGAGGTGATCTTCCTGCTCGACCAGGACTCCAAGATCGAGGCCTCGTTCTTCGAACAGATGATGCAGGCCTGCGCCACGCTGGGTACCGACAGCTTCGTGCTCGGGCCGCGCGTGTACGAGATCAACCTGCGCAAATGCATGCCGACCTTCCCGCCGGGCCGGCGCTTCCCGCGGCCGGTGCGCATGACCGAGCGCAGTCAAGGTCTGTTCCCGACCCTATTCGTGATTTCCTCCGGTTCGGCGATCTCGGCCTCCGCCTATCGCAAGCTCGGCGCATTCCGTGAGGACTACTTCATCGAGTACATCGATATCGAGTACGGCCTGCGCGCCTCCAGCCAGGGCGTGCCGGTACTGATGAACGCAGACGTGGTGATGAACCAGACCACCGGCCAGATCCGCCGCCACGGCAAGCTCTACACCACCCATCACGTCGCCTGGCGACGCTACTACGGCGCGCGCAACGCGGTGCATTGTCTGCGCCTGTACAAGGCCCACTGGGGCCTGCACTGGCTCAGCGGCGCGCTGGCCCTGCACCAGGGCCTGTGCGTGGCGCTGTTCGAGCCGGACAAGTTACGCAAGCTGACCGCCATCGCCTGCGGCTACTTCGACGGCCGGCGCGGCAGGCTGGGCACTTTCGAACGCTTGCATCCGCGTATCCACGCTTATTGCTCCGGCGCCGCACGCGGCGCGGCAGCAGCCGCACCCGCGAGCTCAAGATCGGCGCCGGGAGACGCCTCGTGAGCCGCAAGCTGTCCACGATCGAACACCTGATCGACGGCAGCCTCGCCTATGCGGTCCGGCTCGAAGGCGAGATCGATGAGACGCGCCTGCGCGAGGCGCTGGCGCGCGTGCAGCGCAAGCATCCGGCCTTGCGCGCCACCCTGCAGGCGCAACGTGGCGGCCTGCACTACGTGGAAGACAGCGCCGGGCCCATCCCGCTGCGCGTGCTCGATCGGCATGGCGACGACGATTGCCGACGTGAATCCGTGAACGAAGCGGAGACCCCGTTCGCGCACGGCCAGCCGCAGCTGCGTCTGGTCTGGCTACGCGGCGCGGGCGCCAGCGATCTGCTGTTCGTCGCCTCGCACCGCATCTGCGACGGTATGAGCCTGCTGATTCTGGTGCGGGAAACGCTGCTGGCTCTGTACGACGACGAACCGCTACGCCCCTACGCGGCGCTCAGCGCCACCGACATCGTCGGCGACTACTGCCCCGAACATCCGCGGCGCCGGCGCTGGACCGCGCACCTGATCGGGCTGCTGCTGCGGGTGCTGCCGCCGCTGCCGGCCCCGCGCAACCGCGAACATCACCTGGAATGGAGTGCCGGCCTGGCTCTGTCGACCGCGTTGCGGCAGCGTTGCAAGCGTGAGGGTGTGTCGGTGCATGCGGCATTGGTGGTAGCGCTGGACAGCGCCCTGCTGAGCGCGCTGGGCCGCGAGCGGCTGCCGGCCTGGATCGAAAGTCCGATGGACGGCCGCCGCGGCCGTCTGCCGGCGTTGGCCGACGACATGCTGTTCTACGGTGGCGGCGGCCTCAAGTTCCGCACCGGCGAAGCCGCCGCTGCCGATTTCTGGGAACGCGCCCGCACAGTTCATCGCTCGATGCAGGGCCAGATCGAACGCGAGACCCGCGACATCCCAGGCCGCTACCACTTCTGCGAACTGATCCGCCCCCCTGCGCCGGCGCAGCTGCACGCGCTGATCCGATTCGGCAATGCGCTCGGGCTCAACGGCAGTTGGAACCGTTTCACCCTGTCCAACCTGGGCAATCTCGACCTGCTCGGCGACGACGCTCCGTTCCGCCTGCGCGATCTGCGCGTCTATGTGCACTCGCGTTCGGTCCGTGCCCTGGGCTTGATCGTCTATGCCCTGCATGGCCAGATCCGCTTCTACTGCATGGGCGACGAGCGCTGTATCACTCAGGACCGCGCCCAGGCCCTGCGCGACGCGCTGACGGCGATGCTGGACGCTCAGGTCGGCCGGTCCCAACCCGTACCGTCGGCCGAAGTCGGCGCGGCCGGCGCGGCGCTGGCCGGCTAGACGCGCCGATCGACGTCGGATCGACGCAACCACGCGATACAGCCCGTATCGGGCTAACCTGTCGTTCCGACCGGTTCGAGGAATCCGCGATGGCGCTCGTTCTGTACCAGCATCCCCTGGCTTCGTTCTGCCACAAGGTGTTGATCGCCCTGTACGAGAACCGCACCGCCTTCGAGCCGCGCTTGATCGAACGCGCCGCCGCCGACGAGCACGCGCGTTTCCTCGACCTGTGGCCGGTCGGCAAGATGCCGGTGCTGCGCGACGAAGCGCGCGATATGACCGTGCCGGAAACCAGCATCATCATCGAGTACCTGGACCGCCATTACCCGGGCCCCGAACCGCTGCTGCCGGCCGACCCGGCCGCCAACCTCGACGCGCGCCTGTGGGACCGCTTCTTCGATCTCTACGTCAGCGTGCCGATGCAGAAGATCGTGCTGGACCGCCTGCGCGGCGAAGGCGAACACGACCCGCGTGGCGTAGCCGACGCCCATGCCAGCCTGGGCATCGCCTACGGCATGATCGAGCGCCGCATGACCGGCCGCCTCTGGGCCGCCGGCGACAGCTTCGGCCTGGCCGATTGCTCGGCCGCACCGGCCTTGTTCTACGCCGGCATCGTGACTCCGTTCGGCGAGGGCCTCCCGAACCTGTCGGCTTATTTCGAACGGCTGTTGCAACGCCCCTCGTACGCGCGCGTGCTGGCCGAGGCCCGGCCCTACTTCAAACTGTTCCCCTACTACGAGCGCATGCCGGCGCGCTTTTCGGCCGAGAACTGACGTGCTTGCGGCCGGCGCGTGGCTGCGCCATGACCTGCGAGGTCATGGCCGGCATGCCCGCCCCTGCCTATCATCGGCAGCGAACGCCTAGCCCATGAGGCCGTACGAGGCCGCACGAGCACGATGACGGATTTCGCAGTCTCCCGTTTGTTCGACAGCGGCACCGTCGCAGTGCGCAACGTGCTGTGCGCCGGCCATTGCCGTCACCGCAGCGCCGAGGAATGCGCGTCCTCGACCCATCTGGTGTTTCCCTACCGCGGCCTCTATCTGCGCCACGTCGGCCAGGACCAATCGGTCGCCGACGCCAACCATGCCCTGCTGTTCAACGCAGGCGAGGCCTATCAGGTCAGCCACCCTGTGCTCGGCGGCGACTCCAGCCTGGTGCTGGCGATATCGGCGCCGCTGCTGCGCGAACTGGCTCCGGCTGAGCTGCTGCACAAGCGCGACGAGCTCGGCTTCAACCGCCAGTCGCTGCGCATCGACGCGCGCGCACAAGCCTTGGTCGCGTTGCTGCGGCATAGCCTGCAGATCGGCCATATCGAAGCGCTGGAAGCCGAGAGCCTGGCCCTGACCTTGGTCTGCCGCAGCCTGGGACCGCGCACTGCGCACGCCACCGCCGCGACTCATTCACGCCGGCGCCTGGTGGACCGGGTCAAAGTGCTGCTGGCCGAGAACCTGACCCGGCGCTGGAGCCTGGAGGAGATCGCGGCCGACATCGGCGGTTCGGCGGTCTACCTGACCCAGGCCTTCCAGCAGGTCGAGGGCCTGCCGCTCTATCGCTATCATCTGCAACTGCGCCTGGCGCGCGCCCTGGACCTGATTCCGCACAGCCAGGACATGTCGGCGCTGGCCCTGGACCTGGGTTTCTCCAGCCACAGCCACTTCAGCGCCGCGTTCAAGCAGGCCTACGGCCGTACGCCCACGGCGTTCCGGCGCTCGGCCTACGCCAAGAGCGCCTGATTCCGGTGCGCGGGCGGATCGCCGAACGCTAAAGATTCCGACAGCGGCCGCACCGCCCCGATGGTCTCCTGATGACGCCCGGACGACGGGTCAGAATCGGAGAACCTCATGAACGAAAACACCTGCGCCGCTTGCGACTGCGAGCTGGACGACCAGGCCATCGCGGTCAGCGTCGGCGGCCATACCGTCGAAGTCTGCTGCGAAGAATGCGCGCAGAAGCTGCGCGAAGCGGACGTGCGGCTATGAACGGCGAGACCTACTTCGCCGCGCGCCGCTCGGTCGCCACACCCTCGGGCCGGATCAGCTACGTCGAACAGGGCCAGGGCCCGGTCGCGCTGTTCGTTCACGGCGTGTTGCTCAACGGCTATCTGTGGCGCCATCAGCTCGCGGAACTGGGCGACAGCCGACATTGCATCGCGGTCGACCTGCTCGCGCACGGCTACACCGAGGCCGGCGACGGCCAGGACGTGTCGGTCACCGCCAACGCGCACATGCTGGCGCAGTTCCTCGATGCGCTGGGCATCGACCGCGTCGACCTGGTCGGCAACGACAGCGGCGGCGGCGTTTGCCAGATCTTCGCCGCGCTTTACCCGCAGCGCATCCGCAGCCTGGCGCTGAGCAATTGCGACGCCCACGACAACTGGCCGCCGGAGGCTTTCAAGCCCTTCGTCGCAATGGTCGCGGCGGGCGGACTGGGCGATACGCTGCGGGCCATGCTGGCCGACAAGGCGGTGTTCCGCACCGCGTTGGCACCGGCCTACGAGCGACCCGAACAAATCGCGGACGCGACCATCGACACCTACCTGCGACCGCTGTTGGATCCGGCCCGACGTCTGGGCGAACTGGAACGCTTCGTCAATGCCTTCGATTGCCGCCACACCCTGGCGATCGAGGACGGACTGCGCCGCCTGCAGGCACCGACCCTGATCGCCTGGGGCACCGACGATATCTACTTCCCGCTGGCCTGGTCGGTCTGGCTGCAGCAGACCATCCCCGGCACCGTGCGACGGGTCGAGTTCGATGGCGCGCGCATCTTCTTCCCCGAAGAGCGCTGGCAGGACTTCAATCGCGAACTGCGCGCGCATTGGCAGACGCACTCCGTCGAAACCGCGGACGCGCAGGCGGCCACCGCATGAGCCGCACTCAGATCCGTGCCGCGGCATCGGCAGGCAAGGCCGTCGCTGTCTACGGCGCCTACGGTCATACCGCACGCTTCGTGATTGACGAACTGCTCCGGCGCGGCCTGGTGCCGCGCCTGTGCGGGCGCGATGCCGCCAAGCTGGCGGAGCTAGCCGACGCCTATCCGCATTTGCAGCGATGCCAGGCCTCGATCGAAGACCCGCGATCGCTGGATCGGATGCTGCAAGGCGCCTTCGCGGTGCTCAACTGCGCCGGCCCGTTCCTCGACACCGCCGCACCAGTGCTGGAAGCGGCGTTGCGCGCGGGGCTGCCCTATCTCGACCTGTGCGCCGAGCAAGGCGCGGTACTCGATCTGGTGACGGACTACGACGAGCAGGCGCGCGCCGCCAGCGTCGTCGCGATTCCGGCCATGGCCTTCTTCGGCGGCCTGGCCGATCTGCTGACCACCGCCGCGCTGGGCGGTGCGCCGGATGCGGACGCGGTCGAGATCGCGGTCGCATTGGACAGCTGGCATCCGACCCTGGGCACGCGCGTGACCGGTCAGCGCAACCAGCGTCCGCGATTAGTGATCGCCGATGGCCGGCTCGCTCCGCTGGCGCAACCGCCGGCGACCCGCGAATGGACGTTTCCGCCCCCGTTCGGCGTGCAAGCGACCCTGGCCCTGCCGTTCTCGGAAATCGCCATCTTGTCGCGGCATCTGCGCTGCGCTCAAGTCGACTCGTACATGAACCTGACCGCCGTGCAGGACGTGCGCGATCCCGGCACACCGACGCCGACCGCAGTCGATGAAAGCGGGCGATCGGCGCAACGCTACGTCGTCGACGTGCAGGTACGCCGGCATGGCCGCTCGCAGCGGGCGACCGCGCAGGGCCAGGACATCTACGCGGTCAGCGCGCCGCTGATCGTGGAGGCGCTGGTGCGCATACTCGACGGTCGTGCGAAAGCCGTGGGCGTGGTCGCCCCCGGCCAGGCCTTCGACGCCGCGGACTTCCTGACGTCGTTGACTACTCTGGAATGGACGCTGGATCAGAACCCGTGATTCGGATCGACCGGCGGGCCGCGCGACTGCCCGCCGGTCGCGATTCAATAGAATGCGATGCCCGGACGCAGCACCAGATGGAACACCAGAGTCAGCGCGATCAGCGCCAGCAGCGGAACCGTGATCGAGCGCACCGGTGCGGCCTCGCCTGCACGCGAGGGGATCGCGAACCAGGCCGCGGCCTGCATCCACGCCACGCCGATCACGTATTCGGCCACAGGCACGATCGCGACCTGATCCAGGCTGCCCGGCACCCGCATCGCCAGGATCAGCGGCAGCGCCAACAATCCCGGCAGGGTCGCGACGCGGAACACGAAACCGTTGCGCCGGCCCGGCGTGGCGATTTGCTCCGCGTGTGTGGCCAAGGCCAGCAGCGGGCGCAGCAAGCGGACCGCGATCCACACGATCAAGGCCATCACCAGCAAGGCCGTGGCAGTCTTGGTCGCGGCGCTCCACTGCAGGTACTCCATCGCCATGCCCACGTCGTTGCCGGGGAAGATCGCACCGACCACGAACTGCGGCAGCGCCTGGAAGCAGCCGTGGAAGACCATCCACAGGGCGAACAAGCGCCACAGCGCCGAGCGCGGTGGGCAGCGTCGCAGCCAGTACGCGCAGATCGCGGCGACGATCAGCGTCGCCACTGCGCCGGTGCCCTGGAACAGTTTGGCCAGAGGGTCGTCGCCGTCCCAATGGTGGTTGTTGTGGAACAGCGTCGTGCGCAGCCCGGGCGTGAACGCCTTGGGCAGCACCAGGAACAGTTCCTGGATGAAGAAGATCAGGCTGAAGCACAGCGCGTAGAGCAGCATCGAGGCCAGGATCAGCTTCCAGTCCCAGATCGGATGCTCCGCCGGTGTGGCCGCGCGGTCGCGACGGCGCAGCAGCCCGGCCAGGCCCAGCAGCGAGGGGCCGCCCAGCGCGAACGAAGGAGCGAAGACGGAGAGAAAACCGGTGGCGGTCATGCTGTCGCGCGCTAGCTGGTCCAGGCGCGAGTGTAGGGCCAGTCGCGCCCGCGCCGCGATCTCGCGGACGGACTAATGGCGGAATTCGTAGAGCACGTCTTCGCGCATGCGCTCGAGCCAGTCGCCGGTCAAGGCCTGCACCGACACGGTCTGGCGGCCCTGCAGCGCGATGTCGGCGTACAGGGCGCCGTGGTAGTCGTGCAGCAGCAAGCCGATCCGGGCGCGGCTGTCGTAGGCCAGCGCCTCGCCGATAAAGGCGATCCACGATGCCAGGGCCCCACGCACCGTGCCGTCGGCTTCGCGCTTGGCCTGCTGTTGGGCCTGGGCACGCGCGATCTTGGCCTCGCTCCAGCCTTTGCGGCGCATCCGCTGTGCGGCTTCGGCCGGGTCGGCTTGATGTCGCAAACGCTCCGGCGCCAGCCTGCCCAAGGGCGTATCGCAATCACAATGGCCCAGGGTGGTCAGGAAGTAGCGCAAATCGGGACCGATCTGGCGCTCGATGCTCTCGTTCGACATCGGCTGCAACTGCCGGCCATGGCGACGCGCGATGGCGTCCAGGGCGGCGGCATCGGCGGTGACCGGGAGGGTGGCGGTGATGAAGCGGCACATGCGGCAAGTTTATGCGAAGCCAGGGCGAGATCAGGATGCGTCCGGAACGTCGGTGGCCCGAACCTCGCCGCAAGCGGCGCAGAAGCTCGCATGCTGCGTGCGCAACGGCTTACTGCAGGCCGGGCACGGCGGGCCATACATGGCTATTCGGTGATGCCACAGCGCATTGACATTGGCCTCGCGGAGGCCGGTCAGGCTTTCGTAGACTTGCAGCGCTGACGCGTCAGGCGCGCGCTCCATCGCTTCCTTGAACGAGCAACCGTCTCGGACGCGGTAGTCCTGTATGTCCTGGATGCCTTTGAGCAACGCTGGCTCGAGCAGCGTCCACTCGCGCTCGTCGAGCATCGGCACGACGCTCTGGCAACGCCAGCAGTACAGATCATTGGCCATGCTCGATCGCGCGCTCGGCCTGCGGCCTTACTTGCCGAAACTCAACAGCAACTGATCCTGTTCCGGGAACATCGCAGCGAACGACAGTGCCTTCACCGAAGCGTCCGGCACCGAGGCCATGCGCTTGCACGCATCCGCCGGTCCCACGCCCAACAGCTCGGCGGCCTGGCTGAGGTTGGTTTCCGCGGTCTGCGCCGCATTGGCCTTAATGCTCGCCCAGATCGGCTCATAGTCGATCCGCAGCCGCGCGTAGACGATGGCGGTGGCCTCCGCCTCGGAGGTATGCTGGGCGTTGAAACGTCGAGCGTACGGCGCGATGTCGACGCCCTGCTTGCGGCAATGGCCGACATAGGTGTCGGTGTTGACGCGTAGATAGAGCGAGTAGTTGTCGGCGACCGCGTTGGCGAGCTGGCCGATGTTCTTGAATACCGCGTCCTGCGCGCCTGCACGCTCCTGTGCGACCGTCTGCATTGCCTCGGCGATCGGCCGGTTTGGGTAGCGAGTTTTCGCCAAGCGCACTATCTCGACCAGTTCGCTGGACACATCCTTCGCCGACGCGGGGAGTGCCAGGCAGGCCAGGCAGACCGCGGCGAGTACTTCCAGGTGTTTCATGCGATCTCCGAATGCGAACGGCGCCACCCGTCCCCACGGCGGCTGCCGCCAGCCTAGCAAGCCCGGCAGCCGGTCGGTGCTGAGACCAAGGCGTCCGGCATGCGCGCGATGCGCCTCGCCCATCCTACGATGCGACGAATAGCTCCGCGCTTACGGCTGCTGTCGCAGCTTGCGCAGATGCTCGACCGCATTGCCGTTGCTCGGCGACAAGTCCAGCGAGCGCTGGTAGTTGGCGATCGCGCGATCGCTGTCGCCCGCCAGTTCGTAGGCCTCGCCCAGGCTGTCGAAAGCGTTCCAGCTATCGGGCCACTGCTGCGCGGCGTAGCCGAACAGCGCCACTGCCTGGGCGATCTGCTTGTCCGCGAGCAGCCGGTAGCCCCACTGGTTGAGATATTCCTCGGTCAGGTGCAAGGCCTGGTGCTCGCGCTTGACCTGCGCCACCGTGCCGGCGACGTCCCGGTAGTCGCCGGCCTGCAGCGCCGTTTCCAGTGCACTCAGCACCGGCGGCTTGCCCCACATGGCTTCCGATGCGCGATTCGCCAGTTCCTGCAGTTGTCCCTGCGCCTCGCCCGGCCGGTTCGCCAGCAGGACGATGCCGTAGCCGCGCTGCGGATACATCTCGATATAGCTGGAGAAACCGAAGGTCCCGCCCGAGTGGCGCAGACGCAGCTGGTCGTCGACGGTCTTGCTGATGATCCAGTTGAAGCCGACCGCGATGTTGTCGGCATCGCCCCAGGCCGGGGTCTGGCTCAGACGGATCGCCGCATCCTTGGCGGCGAGCTGCGCGCTCAAGAATTTCGCCAGATCGGCCGCGCTGTAACGCAGGCCGCCGCCGGCCAGGACCGAGCGCGCATCCAGCGCCGGCATCACGGCGCGCTCCTTGTTGTAGCCGGTCGCCAGCAGCGCGGCGCGCGCATCGCCGGTGCCCGCGCTCATGCCCAGCGGCTGCTCGACGTAGCGCGCCAGCAGGATCTCGTAGGGCTGGCCGTAAACGCGTTCGAGGATGCCGCCCATCAGGTTGGCGGCCAGGTTCGAGTGACGCGGCTCGTGTCCGGGCCGATCGATCAGGCTGGCCGAGGCTAGCGCCGTGTACACGTCCTGATCGGTGATGCGTTTAAGCGTGGCGACGGCCTGGAACGGCGCCTGCTCGGCGTCGGCCGGCAGCGCCGGCAGGTTGTCCGGCAAGGCCGAACTGGTGTTGGCCAGGTGGATCAGGCGCACCGGCTCGCCCTCGAACGCGAGTTTGGGGTACTCGCCCGGCAGATAGCGGCGGATGTCGTCCTGCAGTCCGGCCTTGCCTTCGCCGACCGCGTTGGCCAGGACCAGCGAGGTGAAGATCTTGGTGATCGAACCGATCTCGTAGAGCGTCTGCTCGGTCGGCACCTGCGGCTTCTGCCGCGACACCGTGCCGAAGTTGTAGAACCTCGTGTGGCCGTTCTCGACCACCGCGATCGACAGCCCGTCGGAACGGTCGGCCGCGACGAACTCCGCACCCAGGCGCCGGAACACGTCGTCCACCTCGTCCGCCTTGCTCGGCGCGGGCGCCGTGGCCTGCGGCTCCGCCGCCCCCACCGGGCCCACGACCGCACTCAATACCCAGGCAGCTGCGACTACGGCGAGACGGTTCATACGAGCCCAGTGGGTTGGAGAACGGCGGAGCCTATAGATGCCCCATCCGGGTGACAAGTGAGGTCGCCGACCGCGCGCATCGCGCCATGACAGGCGTCGGGCCGGCGGCAATAAGGCCTGCAGGCGCAACTTCAGAATTCTTCACTCGCCGATCAGGCACTTCATACGCAATGCGGCTGTGATCTCGGCTCCTTCCATCAACGAGAGCCGACCCATGCCCCTAGCCCGCCTCCTGCTGTTGCTCGCCCTGGCCAGCCCGGCCGCGCTCGCCGCGCCCGACGACGGCGCACCCAGCGACGGCTGGCCCACGGCGCGCGCCGCCGACACCGTCTTCGAGCCGGCGCAGCTGAAGACGCTGGACGCCCGCCTCGGCGACGGCAGCCTCAAGCAGGTGACCAGCGTGATGGTGGTGCAGCGCGGTCAGCCGGTGTACGAGCGCTACTTCAACGGCGCCGACGCCGGCACCCTGCACGACGTGCGCTCGGCGACCAAGAGCGTGACAGCGCTGCTGGTCGGGGCGGCCATCGACCGCGGTCTGCTGCCCGGCGTGCAGGACCGCGTCTACGACCGTTTCCCGGAGTTCACCGCCCGCCACGACCTCGACCCGCGCCTGCGCGCCACCACCCTGGCCGACCTGCTGACCATGAGCTCGCAATGGGAGTGCAACGACGAGAACCCGTTCTCCAGCGGCAACGAGGAACGCATGTACGTCACCGAACGCTGGCTCGACTTCGCCCTGGCGCTACCGGTCAAGGGCTACGCGCCATGGATGCGCAAGCCCGCCGACAGCCCGCACGGGCGAGCGTTCGCGTATTGCACGGCCGGTTCCTTCGTCGCCGGTGCCGTGGTCGAACGCGCCGCCGGCAAACCGCTGGCGGAGTTCGCCGCGGAAACCTTGGAGCGGCCGCTGGGCATCGCCCGCAGCCAATGGAACCGCTCGCCCGAGGGTATCGGCATGGGCGGCGGCGGCACCCGCTACCGCACCCGTGATCTGGCCAAGTTCGGCCAGTTGGTGGTCGACCGCGGCCGCTGGCAGGGTCGTCAGGTGATTTCGGCCGACTACATCGCGGCGATGACCAGCGAGCAGGCGAAAGCCGACGACGACGCCGAGTACGGTTACCAGTGGTGGCGCATGCACTTCGACGTCGGCGGCCGCGACGTCGCGGCCTGGGCCATGTCCGGCAACGGCGGCAACTACGTGCTGGTGGTGCCGGAGCGGCAACTGGTGGCGGTGATCACCAGCACCGCCTACAACCAGCGCAACGGCCACACCCAGTCGCGCGAGATCTTCCGCGAGCTGCTGGCCGCACTGCGCTGAGGCTCAGGGCACGTCGGCCGGCTTCCATGCGGCCGACGTCACCTGCGCGCGTTGCTTGGCGATGTCGGCGTCGATGCGTGCCAACACGTGGGCGTAGCCGGGGTCACCGCGCAGCGCCGCGAACAAGGGCGAGGCCTGCAGATAGGCGCGGTCGCGATAGCCGGCATCGATCGCCGCGCCCAGCGCGGCCACCGCAGCGGCCGGTTGCTGCCGCGCCAGTTCCAGCATCGCCAGCTCCAGGTGCACGCCCGGCCACGGCGCGGGCTGCGTCGGCAACGGACGCAGCTCGGCGATGCGCCGGGCGATCCAGGCCGGCGTCGGTGCGGGTTCGGCGTAGAGCCCGTTGACGGTGAGTCCCAGCGAACTCTGCGGTCGCAGCCGCAGCGCTTGCGCGAACGCGGCCCGTGCCGTCGCGCGGTCGCCGCGCTGCAGGGCCAGTTCGCCTTGCAGCATGTACAGGTCCGGATGCGGCGTGCCGCGCGTCAGCGCCTCGGCCAGGGCAGCGGCGGCCTCGTCGTAGCGGCGCTCGCCGAACAGGCTTCGCGGCCAGGCGATGTTGGAGAACACGTTGTCGGGAAACAGACGGAAGTTGGTCTGATGGCGGCGGCGCGCGGCTTCGACGAAGCCGAGTAGTTCCAGTTCGCGCGCGACCTGCACATCGCGGAAACGTACCCGCGCCGGATCGCCGCGCAGCTGCATGTTGCCGCGCAAGGCGTCGGCGACCTTGCCCTGCTCCTGATACAGATACGCCAGCGAGGAGCGGGTGTTGTCGGCGTCCGGGTCCAGCTTCAGCGCGCGCTCGTAACCGGCCACGGCCGCACCGATGTCGCCCAGGCAGTCGTGCGCGTAGCCCAGCGCGGACCAGGCCTTGGCGCTGCCGCCGTCGCGGCGCAGCAACTGCCTGGCCAGGGCCAGGCCGCGCTCGGCGTCGTCGCGGCCGCCGTTGTACAGGCAGGTACGCGCACTGGACAGGCGGCTCAGGCCGAGCAGCGCCGAGGCGTCGTCAGGATCGGCGGCCAAGGCCTGCCGGTACAGCGCGATCGCGCGCTCGTTGTCGTCGGCTTGGCCGATGCCGGCGTAGTAGTCAGCGCGTGCTAGCAAGGGCGACTTCGGCGGCTGCGTCCCGTGCCGCCACCACAGTGCAGCGGCCGCAGCCATCGCGACCAGCACCGCAGCCCCCACCCATAGCCATCGCCTCCCGCTGGAGAGCGATGCTGCCTCGGCCGCCGCAGGCTCCGCGTCCGCCAACGCTTGCGGCACCGCACACAATTGATAGCCCTGCCCGCGCACCGAACGGATATAGCGCGGCGCGCGGCTGTCATCGCCCAGCGCCTGCCGCAGCAACTTGATGCGCTGGGTGATGGTCTCCTCGCTGACCACCGCCGGCGCCCACACTTCGCGCGCCAACTGATCGAAGCCCAGCACCCGGTCGCCGTGCGAGAGCAGGCAGGCGAACAGACGGAAGCTCAGCCCCGATACGTCCAGCGCCGCGCCCTCGCGTTCGACGCGTTGGCGCTGCAGGTCGACGGTGAGGTCCAGCAGTTGGAGTCGGGACACGGGATGCGATGACGAAGCGGAGGGGCGCCGCAGGCGCGCGGCATCCGGCGATGCTACACGGCGCGCGCTGCCGTTGGCGCCGGCGCGGACGATCCCGGCCGCGATCGCGCAGCGCTAGCCTTCGCGACGCACGCGAAACACCACGCTGATGCGCGGCCCCTGAGCACGCCGAGTCTTGGGAATGCCGTGCTCGTGGCTGAGCTGGGACGCGTGGCTCATGCTCAGCAGGCTGCCCGGAGCCAGGTCCACGGCCAGGGTGTCGCGCGCGCCTCGCTGGGCCCGGATCAGCATGCGGCGCGGCGCGCCCAGCGAAACCAGCGTAATCGGGCGGCCGGGCAGCAGGGTAGGCAGCTTGTCGTGGTGCATGGCCACACTGTCCCGGCCGTCGCGGTACAGGTTCATGCCGATGCGGTTGTACGGCGCCGGCACCTGGGCGCGCACCCGTTGCAGCATCTCCGCCAACGGCAGGGTATCGGGCAGTTCCTGGGTGTCGTAGTGCGCCAGCAGGCGCGGCACGTCGACGATGCGTTCGTACATCGGCCGCTGCAGATGCGTCCAAGCGGCCCGCGCGTGCAGGATTTCGAACCACGCGTCCGCGGTGGCGGCGTCGACGAAGCCGGGCCAGTAGCGCACGCCGCCTTCGGCATCGTCCACCAGGGTCTGGCAGCCGGTCGCGAACAGGTCGTCGGCGTGGGCGCACAGCGCTTTCATGTGGCGTCCTTCAATGGAAGTCGCGCGAGGACGTCTGCAGATCGCCCAGCAGATGGCTGAGGTCCTGCAGTTCGCGCGCGATCAGGTGCTGCACGCCGTCGACCTGCTCCCAGCGCCCGCGCACGGCGAGCAGGCGCGCCCCCAGCAGGGCCTTGCGCGAACGCAGCGCCACGTCCTGCCACACCACCACGTTGACCATGCCGTGTTCGTCTTCGAGGGTGACGAAGATGGTGCCGCCGGCCGTGGCCGGACGTTGGCGTTGAGTGACGATGCCGGCCGCGTGCACACCACGCCCATGCCGCTGTTCGCGCAACTGGCGCGAGTCCATCACCCGGTGCTGTCGCAAACGTTTGCGCAGCAGCGCCATCGGATGCGTGCGCAGGGTCAGGCCGACGGCGCGGTAATCGGACAGCACATCCTCGCCCTGGGTCGGTGCAGGCAGCTCGATGACATCCTCGTCCGGACTGTCCGGCAGCAAGGGACGCTGGCGCTCGATACCGGCCACCGCCCAGCGCGCGGCATGGCGATGCCCGGCCAGACTCTGCAAGGCGCCGGCTTCGGCCAGTGCGTGACGCGCCTTCTCGTCCAGGCCGGCGCGCAGGCACAGGTCGCGCACGTCGGCGAACGGCGCTTGCGCGCGCGCGGCGACGAGCGCGCGCGCCATCGTTTCCGACAGACCGCTTACCTGGCGCAGCCCCAGACGCATCGCTGCCTGTCCGCGGTCGTCTAGGTCAACGCGATGCCCGCCGCCTTCCAAGGTGTTGTCCCAGTCGCTGCAGGTCGCATCCACCGGGCGCACTTCCACGCCGGCACGCTTGCCGCGGCCGCGTCGCGCGTCCTGCACGATCTCGCTGGGCGAATAGAAGCCCATCGGCTGGGCGTTGAGCAGTGCGCAGGCGAAGGCCGCCGGTTCGTGGCGTTTCATCCAGCAGCTGATGTAGACCAGTTTGGCGAACGAGGCCGCGTGGCTCTGCGGAAAACCGTAGGAGCCGAAGCCCTTGATCTGTTCGAAGATCTGATCGATGAAAGCCGAGGAATACCCCTTCTCCTCCATCAGGGCGCGAATGCGCTCGCGATGCGGCTCCATGTCCCCGCCCCGGCCCCAGGCCGCCATCGAACGGCGCAGGTGGTCGGCCTGCTCCGGCGTGTAGCCGGCATGGATCACCAGCTCCATCACCTGCTCCTGGAACAGCGGGATGCCCAGGGTCTTGCCGAGGATGTCCTCGATGCCTGCCGAGGGGTAGACCACCGGCTCCTTGCCCTGCCGGCGCCGCAGATAGGGATGCACCATCCCGCCCTGGATGGGACCGGGCCGGACGATGGCCACTTCCACCACCAGGTCGTAGAAGTTCTCCGGCTTCAGCCGCGGCAGCATGCTCATCTGCGCGCGCGATTCGATCTGGAACACGCCGATCGTGTCGGCGGCCTGGATCAGTTCGTAGGTCGGCCCGTCGCCCGGCGGCAGGCGCGCTATGTCCAGGCGATAGCCGCGGTGGCGTTCGATCAGGTCCACCGCCTTGCGGATGCAGGTCAGCATGCCCAGCGCCAGGCAGTCGACCTTCAGCAGCCTCATGGTTTCCAGATCGTCCTTGTCCCACTGGATGATGGTGCGATCGTCCATGGCCGCGTTCTCCACCGGCACCACCGTGCTCAGGGGCGCATCGCTGATGACGAAGCCGCCGACGTGTTGCGAGAGGTGGCGCGGATGGCCGCGCAGCTGCGAGGTCACCGCCAGCACGCGCCGGATCAGCGGGTTGTCCGGGTCGAAACCGGCCTCGCGCAGACGTTGCTCCATCGGCGTCTCGCCGTTGCCCCAGCCGTAGCACTCGGCCAGCAGCGCGATCTGGTCCGGCGGCAGCCCGAAGGCCTTGGCCACGTCGCGCACCGCGCTCTTGCCGCGGTAGCGGATCACCGTGGCGGCCAGCGCGGCGCGCTCGCGACCGTACTTGGCGTACACGTACTGCAGCACTTCCTCGCGCCGTTCGTGTTCGAAGTCGACGTCGATGTCGGGCGGCTCACCGCGTTCCCTGGACAGAAAGCGCGCCATCAGCAGCCGGCTCTCGGTCGGATTGACCGCGGTGATACCCAGCGCGTAGCACACCGCCGAGTTGGCCGACGAGCCGCGGCCCTGGCAGAGGATGTTGAGCGATCGGGCGTGGCGGACGATGTCCTCCACGGTCAGGAAGAAGGCCTCGTACTTGAGCTCGGCGATCAGCTCCAGCTCGCCGTCGATCTGCGCGACGACCGACGCCGGCGTGCCCTCCGGCCAGCGATCGCGCATGCCGGTCTCGGTCAAGGCGCGCAGCCAGGTACTGGGCGTATGCCCTTCCGGCACCAGTTCGGCCGGATAGGCGTAGCGCACCTCATCCATGCGGAAACGGCAACGGCGCGCGAGCTGGACGGCGGCGGCCAGCAGCTCGGACGGATAGATGTTGCCCAGCGCGCGACGCGTGCGCAGATGGCGTTCGCCGTTGCGGAACAGCTGCGCGCCGCAATCGGCCAGCGGTGTGTTGTGGCGGATCGCGGTCATGGTGTCCTGCAGTACGCGCTGGCGGCGCAGATCCATATGCACGTCGCCGGCCGCCACCGGCGTCAGGTCCAAGTCCGCCGCCAGCTCCAGCAGCGATTGCAGACGCGCGGCATCGTCTTCTTCGCGGCGCAGTTCCACCTCCAGGAAAGCGCGATCGCCGAGCAACGTGCGCAGCCAGTGTCCCTGCGCGGCGTCCGGCACGCTGGCCGGCAGCCACAGCGCGAACACGCCCGCTTCGCCGTCGCCCAACACCTGTTCCAGATCCTGCCGGGTCAGGTGGTACGCGCCCTTCGGCGCCGCACGGCGCGCGAGGGTGATCAGCCGGCACAACTGGGTGTAGCCCGCCTGGGTTTCCACCAGCAGCACCAGCTTCAGTCCGCAGTGCAGAGAAAACTCGCTGCCTACGATCAGATTCAATCCGGTCGCCCGCGAGGCCTCCAGCGCACGCACGATGCCGGCCAGCGAGCACTCGTCGGTGATCGCCAGCGCTTCGTAACCGCAGTCCGCGGCGCGTGCGAACAAGTCCTCGGCGCTGGACGCGCCGCGCAGGAAGGAGAAGTCCGACAGGCAGTGCAACTCGGCATAGGCGGGTAGATCGCCGTCACCGTCGGCATCGTCGTTGGCCGCATGCAGGCGCAACCGGTGTGCGACTTCCCAGGCGCGCGGCGGACGCCCGCCCGGCGTGTCGCGGTCGACGCCGTTCACGGCATTGTCCCAGCTCATGCGAACCACCCGTGCAGCATCCAGCCTTCGCGCTCGCCCGGCGGCGCGTACGCCCAGGCGCGCTGGCCGCGACCGGTCTCCAGCAGGTAGTAATCGCGGCGCGCGTCGGCGCCGTCCCACCAGCCGCTTTCCAGCCGCTCCGGGCCGGACACGATGCGCAGCTGCGGATCGCGCAGCGGGATCGGCTGCGGCAACAGCCACAGCGGTCGCGGCGGTCGCGCGGGCGCGCTGCCGATGCGGGTCTCGTCGCCGTCCACGCGTCGCCAGGCGCGTTCCGGGCGCGGGTCGCCGGAGGGCGTCACGCGGTACACCGCCTCATCGCCCAGGCGCGCGCGCAAACGTTCGCGCAACTGCGGCCAAGGCTGGGTCTGCTGCGCGCGCAGGTCGAACAGATCGCGCGAAGCCGGCACGAACGGCGGCAGTTCGCGCGCCAGCAGGCGCAGCGCCACCACCGGCTGCGGAATCTGCACCCGCTCCAGACGATTGCGGGTGAGCTCGAACAGCATCGCCGGCTCGCGCTCGGAGGCCAGCAGGCCGACCTCGACATCGGTGTGCGCGCCCTCATGCTCCAGGCGCAGCACGAAGCGCTGCACGCCGCCGTCGCGGATCGACAGATAGGTGCACAGGTCGCCGATCAGACGCCGCAGCGGGAACAGCAGCGCCATGTGGCTTTCCACTTCGTAGCCCAGCTCCACCCGCGCATCGAAGTGGTCCGGCGGAGCGTAGTAAGCCAGCGGATCGTCGGCCTGCCCGTACAAACGGTCCAGATGCTCCAGCAACGGCAGACCGAAACGGCGGCGCAGGCTGTCGCGCGGCAAATTGCGCAAGCTGCGCAGGTCGCGCACGCCCATGCGCTGCAGACGCTCGCCGTCGCCATCGGGCAGACGTGCGCGCCGCACCGGCACGCGATCCAGGTAATCGGCCATCGCACCCGGGTGCGGCAAGGCCAGGCCATCGCTGAGACCTGCCAGTACGTGCGCCGCCCGCGGCGTCGGGGCCAGCGCGATGCGGTGGTTGAAGCCGAGCGCGGCGAGCTCTTCGCGCAGCCTCGCTTCGATGCGCGGCCACGGCCCCAGCAAGCGGAAGCTCGCGCGCACTTCCAGCACGATGCAACCCGGCCATTGCGCGCTGACCAGGGAGCTGTGGCGGTAGGCCCATGCGGCCAGGAAACGTTGCCAGCGCGCCTCGGCCTGCGGCTCGTATTCCACCATCGAGAATTCCGGCAGCAAGGCGTGAGCGGCGGTCAGGCGCATGCCCGGACGCAAGCCGGCCTCGGCGGCGCTGGCGTTCACTGCATGCAGGCTGCGCAACTGCGCCGGCCCGGCGACCAGGGCCAGCGGCGGGTCGGGATCAGGCAAACGCCGGAGGACGGCGTCCAGTGCCAGCTGCGGCAGCAGTATGCAGGCCCACAACATGCGCGCGCCTCACGCCGTGCCCGGTGCGTAGGTCTGCGCGGGCGCGGGACCGCCGCGGCATTTACGCACGTGCCAAGCGTCCCTGCCCTGCGCATCGCGCGCGTACTCCACCCGCAAGGCGGCAGGCGACGGGTTGGCCGCGTGCTTGCGATCGCGCAGGGCGAAGCCCAGGCAATCGCCGCTGTCGGCGGCTACCTGCAAGCGGCGCAAGGCGGGCGCATCGGCATGCAATGGCCAACCGATCACCGCCGCACAGGCGCCGCTGCGCAGGCATTGTTCGAACGCCCACAAGGCGTCTCGCGACGAGGCGTCGACGATCTGCAGCGCCGCCAGTTCCACACCGGCCGCCTGCCACGCCGGCGCATACGGCAGATAGGGCGGCGCGATCAGCGCCACCGTGCCGCCGGCCTGGGTCATGCGCACCAGGGTGGGCATCAGCAAGGACAACTCGCCCACGCCATCGGCCGGCAGCAGCAGTTCGGTCAGTGCGCGGCGCGGCCAGCCGCGTTGCGGCAACAGCGCGTCCAAGGCCGCATGGCCGGAGGGTTCGCCCTCGGCGGCGATGCTCGCGCTGCGCCCGGCGTGCCACAGTGTCTGCGCGGCCAGCAGGGTTTCGATGGCGACCACGGCGCCCATCTCAGCCCAGCCGCACCAGGCCGCAGTAGACGCCTTCGATGGCGAAGTCCTGCCCCGCTTCCACCTCGATCGGCGCATGCGCGGGATTGCGCGGCAGCAGGCGGATCTGCCGGCGCGTACGCTGCAGGCGTTTGATGGTCAACTCGCCGTCGATGCGTGCGACCACCGTCTGTCCGTCGCGCGCGTCGTTGGTGCGATGCACGCCGACCAGGTCGCCGTCCAGGATGCCGTCGTCGATCATCGAATCGCCCTGCACCTTCAGCAGGTAATCCGGCGCCGGCGAGAACAGGCGGCGGTCCAGCCACAGTTGCTGGTCCAGGCCGATGTCCGCACCGATCGGCGTACCCGCCGCGACCCGGCCCAGGACCGCCAGGGGCAGCACGTCGGCGCCGCCGCCGGGCAGGCGCAAACCGCGTTTCTGGCCCGGTGCCAGCGCCAGCCAGCCGTCGGCGACCAGCGCCTGCACGTGCTTCTGGGCGGCATTGCGCGAGGCGAAACCGAAGGCGGCGGCGATCTCGGCCAGGCTGGGCGCGCGCCCGGACGCCAGTTCCCGGCGCAAAAAGGCCAGCACGGCGGCGCGTTGCGGCGGCAGGGAGTCGATAGCATCCATAGGTGTACATTTGTACACCCATTGGTCGCAAGAGGCGAGACCCGCGCACGCCCGCCCGTCGGGCCGCAATCCGCCTGCGCATCCCCGTCCGGGCGGCCCCATCCCGCCTCGCCCTCGCCCTGTCGCAAGGGGCCCTAGGGGCGGTTTACGGCCGCCCTGACCCATGAAACACTCGCGCCGCCGCCCAGCGCGGCCGTCGCCGGGGAGGCGACGCAGGGGTGCAATCACACAGGGGAACCATATGCTCGTACGTCTCGTGGCGTCGCTCGCCGCGCTTTGCCTTTCGTTCAACGCTCTGGCCGCCAAGCCGGTGCCGCTGCCCATGCCGATCGCCCAGGACCTGCCGGTCGAACTGGTGCTGAGCCAGCAGGAAGTCGCCATCGACGTGCCCAACACCGCCTCGGCGATGGGCGCCCAGTTCGGTCTGATCGGTGCGCTGATCGGCAGCGCCGTGCAGAACTCGCAGACCAAGACCGCCGAAAAGCGCGTCGCCGACCTGCGCAACCTGCTGCTGGACTATCGCTTCAACGAGCGCATGGAACAGGCGCTGCGCGCCAAGCTGGCCGGCGAAGGCTTCTCGCCCAACCCGCAGGTGGCGGTGATGGCCACGCCGTGGGATGCCGCCAGCGCCAAGGACAGCGCCAAGCTGCCGCAGGACGTGCTGGTGCTGACCCCGCGCTACTCCTTCACCCACACCCTGGACGCCCTGACCGTGCGCGTGGACGTGCGCTACGTGCACCGCGAGCGCAAGAGCAACGGCAAGGTCAAGGAGACGCTGCGCTTCAGCCGCCCCTACGCCTACCAGTACGCCGTCACCGACTACCCCGGCGAAGAAGGCGCCATCGACCGCCGCTGGCTGGGCATGGGCAAGGCCGGCGTGGA
Organism: uncultured Lysobacter sp.; assembly: GCA_946480055.1. The sequence goes on from CAMLID010000001.1 coordinate 168,637, forward strand.
AGGCCTGGTCGACCAGGGCATCGCCGAAGTCGCCGACATGGTGGCCTACGACTTCAGCGCCGCCGGCCGCGCCGAAGCCGCGACCAAGGTCAAGAACGACAAGATCCCGTTCAACGGCCGCATCTACCGCGGCCGCAGCCTGCGCGCCACGCCCGATCATGTCTGGGTGCGCAGCGGCAACAGCTGGATGCAGAGCGTCAACGGCTACGCCACCCTCAACGCCGGCAAGATGACCGCCGTCGCCGCGCCGGCCCCGCAGCCCGTCGTCGAGACCGCACCGGCCGCCGCTCCCGTGGCCGCGCCCGCAGCACCGGCCGCCAACGACGCCGCACCCGCCCCGGCCGCAGCCGACGCAGGTGCAGGCGCAGGCGGCCGATGAGCCGCGCGCTACTCGCGCTGGCAATGGCGGTTGCCGCCACGCTCGCCCTGAGCGCGTGCAGCCAGAAAGTGCATCAGGTCGTGGTGCGTTCGGACCGCCTGCCGGCCACCGCGCCGTCGAAGAAACTACCGCGCCTGAGCTGCGCCTACCAACTGGCGGACGTCGTCGACGCCCGCGCCGCCGGCAATCGCGCCGGCGGCCTGGGCAATCACCAGTTGCTGCTGGACGACGCCCCCGCCCTGGTCCGCAACCAGTTGCAGAAAGTCGGCATGACCACCGCGGACGCAGCATCCAACAGCGACGCCCGCCGCGTGGCCGTGCAGATCAAGCAGCTGTACCTGGCCCAGAACCAGATCACCAAGGTCCCGGTGGCCGTGTACAGCGTGCAGGTAGGCGACGCCGCCCCGTTCGTGATCCGCGCCCAGGCCGCGACCATGAACTGGAACGGCACGGAGAAAGAGGCCTACCAGGCCCTGGCCGACGTCCTGGGCGATGCCAGCGCCCAGTTGGTCGACACGCTCAACAAGGACTGCGGCGCCAACAAGGCGAGCTGATCGCCGCACCATCGTTTACGGTAGCCAGGGTGGACATCTCCACCCTGGCGCACCGCCGTCAGATCGCACACACATGGAGCGATACCCGTGGCCCGAATGCTACTGCTGCTTGCGGTCTGCCTGTTGAGCGGCTGCTACCTGGGCGACGGCACCGTCGCCGCCGACGTCGTCAGGCTGTACCCCGGCTGCCAACTGGACAAGCTCAACGAAACGCGTCCGCTGGCCACCGACAGCGAGCAAATCCTGGCCAAGTTCACCTACACCTGCAAAAACGAATCGCACCTGCGCTACGGCAACCTGGTCTACCGCAAGGGCATGGACACCGGCGTCACCATCTATTGCTGCGCGCGCGAGGCCACGCCCGAGGAGATCTGAGGGCCGTAGCCGATCGGGAAACACGGGAGTACGACCGGGTATCCACGGATCGTCTTGTACTGCCTACGACTTCGCACCCCCGGCATCGCACCGCACTACTTCATCCGAGGCGCATCGGTAGTGCTCTGACAACAGTTCGGACTCGCCTCGCAGGTCCATACACAATTCGTTGCCAACTTCGATGTTAGTTTCGGCGCTCCTCACTTCGGAGCGCAGCATGGAAACCCAGCGCATTCACCGCGGTCGTCTGATCGATCACATCCAACTGGTGGTGAAGGACCTCAAGGCCAGCCAGGGCTTTTACGAGGCCGTATTCAAGGTGCTCGACGTACCCATCGGCGGCACCGGCGACGATTTCTTCTGGGCCGATGAACTGTTCGTCTCCACCGCCGACAGCGAGGCGGCGCAGGGCAAGCTGACGGGACGCCACCATCTGGCCTTCCAGGCCAAGGACCGCGCGACCGTGGACGTCTTCCACAAGCAAGCACTCGCCAACGGCGGCCAGGACAACGGCGCGCCCGGCGAGCGCCCTTACCATCCGGGCTACTACGCCGCGTTCGTGCTCGATCCGGACGGCAACAATATCGAGGCGGTCTACCACGGCGAAGGCGATCGCAGCGCCGCTTCGGTGACGGTCGACTTCAAGGCCTAGGCGGAACGAGCCGTACCGCGTCGCGGCCGGCGGGGAGTCGGCCGCGCTCAGCTCTTGTAGTTCAGCGTCCGATTGATGCCCAGCGCGGCGAGCGTGCCGATCGCACCCGACAGCAGATAGGCGCCCAGCCAGGCCAGGCCGAACTGCGAGCACAGGCCCAGGGCGACCAGCGGCGCGAACGCGGCGCCGATCAGCCAGGCCAGATCGGAGGTCAGCGCGGCGCCGGTGTAGCGGTAGCGCCGGCCGAAGTTGGCCGTAACCGCGCCCGCCGCCTGGCCGTAGGACAGGCCGAGCAGGGCGAAGCCGATCAGGATGAAGGCGTCCTGGCCCATCGAACCCGCGCCCATCAAGGTGGGGGCGAAACCGCTGAACATCGCGATCACGATGGCCAGGCCGCCCAGGGTGCGGGCGCGACCGACGCGGTCGGCGATCAGGCCGGACACGATGATGCCGCCGGCGGCGATGAAACCGCCCAGGATCTGCACCATCAGAAAGCCGACGATGGACTGATCCGAATACAGCTTGATCCACGACAGCGGAAAGATCGTCACGATGTGGAACAAGGCATAGCTGGCGAGCGCGGCGAACGCGCCGACCACCACGTGCTGGCCCTTGGCGCTGAACAGCTCGCGGATCGGCGTGGGCTCCAGTTCGAGTTCGCCCATCTTGTCCTGGTATTCCTCGGCCACGACCAGACGCAGCCGCGCGAACAGCGCTACCACGTTGATCGCGAACGCGACGAAGAACGGGTAACGCCAGCCCCAGCTCAGCAGGTCCTGTTCGCCCAGGTTCGCGTACAGGAACGCGAACACGCCCGACGCGACGATGAAACCGACCGGCGCGCCCAACTGTCCGAGCATCGCGTACCAGCCACGGCGCTCCTTCGGCGTGTTGAGCGCCAGCAGCGACGGCAGGCCGTCCCACGACCCGCCCAGCGCGATGCCTTGCAGCACGCGGAAGAACGCCAGCAACGCGATCGACAGCCCACCCAGCGTGCCGTAACCCGGCAGGAAGGCGATGCCCGCCGTGGCGGTGCCGAGCAGAAACAGAGCCACGGTCAATTTGACGCCACGGCTCCAGCGCGTCTGGATCGACATGAACAGCACCGTGCCCAGCGGACGCGCCAGGAACGCCAGCGCGAAGATCGCGAAGGACCACAGCGTGCCCTGCAACCGATCCAGGAACGGGAAGAACACCGACGGGAACACCAGCGCCGAGGCGATGCCGTAGACGAAGAAGTCGAAGTACTCGGATGCGCGCCCCACCACTACGCCGACGGCGATTTCGCCGGGAGCGACATCGGCATGCGCCTTGGCGCCATGGTCGTGCGAGGAAGCGGTGGGGCCGGGAACGGTAGCCATCTGGGGGTGCGCGTCGATTTCAGGCAGGGATTGTTCGAGCCTAGGCTGACAGAGGCGGAGGCCCGACGCGATAGGACAAAACGTCCAATACTCGCGAATGGACGTGCGGACTACATTGATGAGCATCAAATAAGACTCCGTCCCAGCCCCCCTCATGCCCATCGCACGCAGACTCCTGCAAGCCGCAGCGCTGCTGGCCGCCGCCAGCCTGCTTTCCGGCTGCAACCTGGTGGTGTTCAACCCCGCCGGAGACATCGCGGCCCGCCAGGGCCAGCTGATCATCGCGGCAACGGTGCTGATGCTGATCGTGATCGTGCCGGTGATCGCGCTGACCTTCTGGTTTGCCTGGCGCTACCGCGCCTCCAACCGCAGCGCCACCTACACGCCGGACTGGGACCATTCCACCCAGCTGGAGCTGGTGATCTGGGGCGTACCCCTGTTGATCATCATCGCGCTGGGCGCGATCACCTGGATCAGCACCCACCTGCTCGACCCCTACCGTCCGCTCGATCGCATTGCGGCCGGGCGCCCGGTCCCCGCGCAGCTCGAACCGCTGGATATCCAGGTGGTGGCGCTGGACTGGAAGTGGCTGTTCCTCTATCCGAAGGAAGGCGTGGCCTCGGTCAACGAAGTCGCGGTGCCGGTCGACCGGCCGGTCCGCTTCCACATCACCGCGTCCTCGGTGATGAACACCTTCTATGTGCCGCACCTGGCCGGAATGATCTACGGCATGCCCGGCATGGAAACCCAGCTCAACGCCGTGATCAACGCACCGGGCGAGTACGAAGGCTTCTCCGCCAACTACAGCGGCGCGGGCTTCTCGCACATGCGCTTCAAGTTCCACGGCATGTCCAACGCCGACTACGACACCTGGATCGCCGGGCTGCGCGGCAGCAAGCAGTCGCTGACGCGTTCGGCCTACCTCGAACTGGAGAAGCCGAGCGAACGCGAACCGGTGCGCCACTACGCCAACGTCGACAGCACTCTGTACGGTGCCATCCTCAACCGCTGCGTCGATGCCGAGCGCCTGTGCATGGACCAGATGATGGCGCTGGACGCCGGCGGCGGCCTCGGTCTCGAAGGCCTGAATTCGCTGGCGATGCCGCGCCGCGGCGACCCGCGCCTGGGCGCCTATGTCTCCGCGAAGGTCTGCACCGTCGACCAGCCGTCGCCGTCGCCCCTGTCGGCCGGCATGAAGGCGCCCTGAGGCGCCTGCTACGACGAGCCCGCTCCTACGAGCTGCACGACGCCCCGTATCGTTTCTGGAAGTTTTCCGATGTCCCTCGAAAGCGGCACCATACCGACCTCTCCGATCTTCGGACGCATGACCTGGGACGCCGTGCCCATGCTGCACGAGCCCATCGTCGCCGCCACCTTCGTCGGTACGGTCCTGATCGGCCTCGCCCTGTTCGCGGCGATCACCAAGTACCGGCTATGGGGCTACCTGTGGAAGGAGTGGTTCACCAGCATCGATCACAAGAAGATCGGCATCATGTACATGGTGCTGGGCCTGGTGATGCTGCTGCGCGGCTTCGCCGACGCACTGATGATGCGCCTGCAGCAGGCGATGGCCTTCGGCGACAACCTCGGCTACCTGCCCCCTCACCACTACGACCAGATCTTCACCGCCCACGGCGTGATCATGATCTTCTTCGTGGCCATGCCCCTGGTCACGGGCCTGATGAACTACCTGGTGCCGTTGCAGATCGGCGCGCGCGACGTCGCCTTCCCGTTCCTGAATAACTTCAGCTTCTGGATGACCGTCAGCGGCGCCGTGCTGGTGATGATGTCGCTGTTCTTCGGCGAGTTCGCCGCCACCGGCTGGCTGGCCTACCCGCCTCTGTCCGGGGTCGCCTTCAGTCCAGGGGTGGGCGTCGACTACTACATATGGGCGCTGCAGATAGCCGGTGTCGGCACCCTGCTGTCGGGCGTGAACCTGCTGGTGACCATCATCAAGATGCGCGCGCCCGGCATGGGCCTGATGAAGATGCCGGTGTTCACCTGGACCTCGCTGTGCACCAACGTGCTGATCGTGGTGTCTTTCCCGGTGCTGACCGCCGTGCTCGCGCTGCTCGGCCTGGACCGCTACGCCGGCACCAACTTCTTCACCAGCGACCTCGGCGGCAACGCCATGATGTTCGTGAACCTGATCTGGATCTGGGGCCACCCGGAGGTCTACATCCTGATCCTGCCGCTGTTCGGCGTGTTCTCCGAGATCGTGTCCACCTATTCCGGCAAACGCCTGTTCGGCTACTCGTCGATGGTCTACGCGACCGTCTGCATCACCGTGCTCTCGTACCTGGTGTGGCTGCACCACTTCTTCACCATGGGCTCCGGCGCCAGCGTCAACTCGTTCTTCGGCATCACCACGATGATCATCTCGATCCCGACGGGCGCGAAGATCTTCAACTGGCTGTTCACCATGTACCGCGGCCGCATCCGCTTCGAAGTTCCGATGCTGTGGACCATGGGCTTCATGGTGACCTTCGTGGTCGGCGGCATGACCGGAGTGCTGCTCGCGGTGCCGCCGGCGGATTTCGTGCTGCACAACAGCCTGTTCCTGGTCGCGCACTTCCACAACGTGATCATCGGCGGCGTGGTGTTCGGCCTGTTCGCGGCGATGACCCACTGGTTCCCGAAGGCCTTCGGTTTCAAGCTCGACGACTTCTGGGGCAAGGTCTCGTTCTGGTTCTGGCTGGCCGGCTACTGGTTCGCGTTCACCCCGCTGTACGTGCTCGGCCTGATGGGCGTGACCCGCCGCATGAGCCACTTCGACGATCCCTCGCTGCAGATCTGGTTCCAGATCGCCGCGTTCGGCGCGGTCCTGGTCGCCATCGGCATCGCCGCGTTCCTGATCTGCATCTACGTCAGCTTCCGCAAGCGCGAGCAGCTGCGCGACCTTACCGGCGATCCCTGGAACGCCCGCACCCTGGAGTGGTCGACCTCCTCGCCGCCGCCGGAGTACAACTTCGCGTTCACCCCGGTGGTGCACGACAACGACGCCTGGTGGGACATGAAGCAGCGCGGCTTCCAGCGCCCGACCTCCGGCTTCCTGGCCGTGCACATGCCCAGGAACACGCCCGCCGGCGTGGTGCTGGCGGCGCTGAGCACCGCCTGCGGTTTCGCCCTGATCTGGCACGTGTGGTGGCTGGCCGCCGCATCGCTGCTGGGGATCGTGGCTTACGCGATCTACAACAGCTTCGACTACGACCGCGACTACCACATCCCCGCCGAAACGGTCGCCGCGACCGAACAGGCGCGCAGCGCCCAGCTGAAGGCTTCCCATGTCTGAGTCCATCGCCCTGACCCGCGAGGATGGTTCGCCCGTGTTCATCGATACGGCCGGGCACCACCATCCTCAGAACGGAACGCTGTTCGGCTTCTGGCTGTACCTGCTCAGCGACCTGATGATCTTCGCCTGCCTGTTCGCCACCTACGGCGTACTGGGACGCAGCTACGCCGCCGGCCCTTCCGGCGCCGATCTGTTCGAGCTGCCGCTGGTCGCGCTCAACACCGCGATCCTGCTGCTGTCGTCGATCACCTACGGCTTCGCGATGATCGCGATGCAGAAGCGCAACAAGACCGGCATGATCCGCTGGCTGCTGCTGACCGGCCTGCTCGGCCTGGCCTTCCTGTCCGTCGAGATCTACGAGTTCGCCCATCTGATCCATCTGGGCGCCGGCCCGCAGCGCAGCGCCTTCCTGTCGTCGTTCTTCGCCCTGGTCGGCACCCACGGCCTGCACGTGCTGTTCGGCGTGGTCTGGCTGGCGGTGCTGTGCGTGCAGGTGCAACGCCACGGCCTGACCCGCGCCAACAGCCGCCGCATTGCCTGCCTGTCGATGTTCTGGCATTTCCTCGACGTCGTCTGGATCGGCGTCTTCACCTTCGTTTACCTGATGGGAGTGCTGCCATGAGCCAGCACGAGACGCACGATCACCACGACGACCAGCTCGAAGACGGCATCCCGCACGTTTCGGCACGCGACTATCTCACCGGCTTCGTACTGTCGGTGGTGCTGACCGCGATCCCGTTCGGCCTGATGATGGGCAAGGCGATCCCAAGCCCCGGCCTGGTCGCCGTCGTGCTGCTGGCGTTCGCAGCCGTGCAGGTGGTGGTGCACATGGTCTACTTCCTGCACATGAACACCCGCTCGGAAGGCGGCTGGAACGTACTGGCGCTGATCTTCACCGTGGTGCTGGTGGTGATCGTGCTATCCGGTTCGCTATGGGTGATGCACCACATGAACTCGAACATGATGCCGGGCCTGCACGACATGCAAGAAATGATCAAGAACGCGCCGTGAGCGATCGGCGGCACGCAGCGGTCGAGCGGGCACGCGGTCGGCGGCCGATGCGGCTGTCCGCGTTCGCCGCCGCGCTGGCCGTGGCGTTCGCGGGCTTCCTGGCGCTGGGCGTGTGGCAGGTCCAACGCATGGCCTGGAAGCACGATCTGATAGCGCGTGTCGAAGCGCGCCTCACTGCCCCGCCCGCCGCTCCGCCCGAGCGCGCACAGTGGGCCGCGGTCACCGAGGAACGCGACGGCTATCGCCGCGTGCATCTGTCCGGGCGCTTCCTGCCCACGTTGGAAGCACGCACTCAGGCGGTGACGGAGCTGGGCGCGGGCGCCTGGGTGCTGGTCCCTCTGCGCACCGACGGCGGCGACTATGTGCTGGTGAACCGCGGCTTCGTGCCTGCGCAACAGGACGTCTCCGCGCCGCCCGCCGGGCACGTGCAGGTCGAAGGCCTGCTGCGCATGAGCGAACCCAAGGGCGGCTTCCTGCGCGGCAACGATCCGGCCCACGAGCGCTGGTACTCGCGCGACGTCGCCGCGATCGCGCATGCGCGCAAGCTGCCCGGCGATGCGGTCGCGCCCTACTTCGTCGATGCCGTGCGCGCCCCGGCCGACCCCACTTGGCCGCGCGGCGGCCTGACCGTGGTGAAGTTCCGCGACCACCACCTGTCCTATGCGCTGACCTGGTTCGGGCTGGCCGCCCTGACCCTGGTCGCGGGCTACCTTCTGTTCGCTTCGGAGCGTTGTTTGCGGCAAGATCGTGCGCAGCGAGGAGGCTCCCCCGGTCATGCAAGCCCGATCCAGAGTCCTTGAGGCCGCCGCGGACGCCACGCCCCGAAGCCTCGGCGTGAACGGCTCGCAGGACCGCACCGGCCTGCGCAACATGCAGCAGCTGATCCAGCTGCGCTGGATCGCGGTGGTCGGCCAGGTCGTCACCATTTTCGTCGTCCACTACGGCATCGGCATCGCCCTGCCGCTGGGCCCGATGTGCGCGGTGCTGGCGGCGCTGGTCGCGTTCAATCTCGGCAGCCAGCAGTGGTGGAAGCGGCGTGCACACGTCTCCAACCTCGCCCTGCTGGTCGGGCTGTTGGTCGACGTGATCTCGCTGAGTATCCAGCTCTACCTCAGCGGCGGCATCACCAACCCCTTCGTCTTCCTCTATCTGCTGCAGGTCGCGCTGGGCACCGTCCTGCTGCGCTCCCCGGCCAACTGGATCCTCGCCGCCGCGGCCGGGGTGTGCTTCACCGCCCTGGCGGTGCTGCCGACGCCGCTGCACATCGCGGCCGATCCCGGCAATGGCCTGGCCGACCACTACGTGCAGGGCCTGCTGATCTGCTTCCTGCTGGTGGCGGCGCTGCTGGTGGTGTTCATCACCCGCATCGGCCGCATCCTGCGCGAGCGCGACGCCCGCCTCGCCGAGCTGCGCCAGCGCGCCGCCGAGGAAGAGCACATCGTGCGCATGGGCCTGCTCGCATCCGGCGCCGCGCACGAACTGGGCACCCCGCTGTCGACGCTCTCGGTGATCCTCGGCGACTGGCAGCACCTGCCCAGCATCGCCTCGGAAACCGAACTGCACCACGACGTGGCCGAAATGCTGGCGCAGGTCGCGCGCTGCAAGTCCATCGTCACCAACATCCTGCTGTCCGCCGGCGAAACCCGCGGCGAATCGCCGGTCGAAACCACCCTGCACGAACTGCTCGACGACCTCGCCGACGAATGGCGCGCGGCGCGCACGCCGGCCGCGTTCGAATACCAGCGGCGCTGCGAGGACGACCCCAGCATCGTCTCCGACGAGGGCCTGCGGCAGATGGTGTTCAACGTGCTCGACAACGCGCTGGAGGCCTCGCCCGCCTGGGTGGCGCTGGACGCGGATTGCCGCGACGGCGAACTCGTCATCCAGGTCAGCGACGCGGGCCCGGGCTTCTCGGCCGACATCCTCGAACGCCTGGGCACGCCCTACAACAGCAGCAAGGGCCGTCCCGGCGGCGGCCTGGGCCTGTTCCTTTCGGTCAACGTCGCCCGTACCCTGGGCGGCAGGCTCACGGCACGCAACCGGCCGCAGGGCGGCGCGGTGGTCACCGTGACGCTCCCGCTGTCGGCCATTGCCCTCGAGGAGCACGGCGATGACGAATGAACGCAGGCTGCTGATCGTCGAAGACGACACCACCTTCGCCCGCACCCTGGTGCGCTCGTTCGAACGGCGCGGCTATCTGGTGCGCCACCTGCCCGGCGAAGCGGGCCTGCCGACTCTGCTGGAGGAGTTCCCGCCCACCCACGCCGTGGTCGATCTCAAACTGGCTGCCAACGCTTCCGGCCTGTCCTGCGTCAAGCACCTGCACGCGTTCGATCCCGACATGCTGATCGTGGTGCTGACCGGCTACGCCAGCATCGCCACCGCGGTCGAGGCGATCAAGCTGGGCGCGCGCCACTACCTCGCCAAGCCTTCCAACACCGACGACATCGAGGCCGCGTTCCAGCGCGCCACCGGCGATGCCGAGGTCGAGCTCACCGGCCGCACGACCTCGATCAAGACCCTGGAGTGGGAACACATCCACGAGGTCCTCGCCGAAAGCGACTTCAACATCTCTGAAGCCGCGCGCCGGCTCGGACTGCATCGGCGCACCCTGGCGCGCAAGCTGGAGAAGCGACGCATCAAGTGAGCGCGTCGTAGCGCGACGGCAGCCTAATCGATCGATTCCTGGGATGGAATCGATTCGGGGTCAGGCCAGCTGGGAACCGCGGACGCTCTCGCTTCCATCGTCCTGCCGTGCTCCTACGCCTGGCCAGACCATGGACGGCGGGATCCACTGGGCCGCCCCTTGACTGCCATGGACCGCAGCCACAACGATGACGGGCTCAAGGAGAGAGCGCTATGTCAGATATTGCCCCGGACTCGCACACCCTGATCCAGCGCTGGCGACACGGCGATCCGGCCGCACTGGAATTGCTCTTGCCCTTGATCTACACGGACCTTCGGGCCATCGCCGCCCGCGAGTTACGGGGGCACCGCGGGCACGACACACTGCAAGCCACCGCGCTGGTCAACGACGTGTTCGTACGGTTGTTGGGTCAGGAGAGCGTCGCTTTCGAGAACGCGGCTCACCTGTTCAATGCGGCGGCCCGGATCATGCGCCAGATTCTCGTCGATCGCGCCCGCAAAGCGGCGAGCGAAAAACATGGGGGCGCTTGGCGGCGCGACGATTTCACCGAAGCGCTGCAGTTGCCTATCCCCCAAGAAACGTATCTGCCCGACCTCGACGCCGCGCTCGCGGACCTCGAACAGCTCGATGCACGCATGTCCAAAGTCGTGGAACTGCGTTACTTCGTCGGTTTGAGCGTGCCTGAGGTGGCTCGAGTCCTTGAGCTGGACGAGCGAACGGTGTATCGCGACTGGGCCGCGGCCCGAGCGTGGCTGCGCGATCGCTTGGAGGCTTAGTGTCAGGATGCGGGGCTGGATCTCGTACCCCGCCTGCGTGCTCTGTTATTTCTGTTCGAACAGATCCCCATCCCTATGAACACTCTCGATCACGCGGCGCTGCCCTTGCTGCGCCAGCTCTTGGATGCATCTCCGGACCAACGCGATGCACTTTTGGAGGAAGCGTGTGCGACGCAAGCCGATCTCGCCAAGCGCGTGCGCGCACTGCTGTTGCATCTCAACGAACGTGATACCGACGCGGAGCCCGACGTCGAGGACACTAGCGGAACGGTGATCGGTCCCTATCGCCTGTTGCGACGCATCGGCCAAGGCGGGATGGGCGAGGTATTCCTTGCCGAGCGCGCCGACGGCGCTTGGCAGCGCCAAGTGGCGCTGAAGCGAATCTGGGGTGGGTTCTCGCCACTGACCGAACGCTTCCTGCGCGAGCGCAAAGTTCTGGCACGTCTGCAGCATCCGCACATCGCCCAACTCCTGGACGGAGGCCTGACGGCAGACGGCCACCCATGGTTCGCGATGGAATATGTCCCCGGCGAAACCATCACCCAGTGGTGCGATGGCCGCAAGGCCACGCTCGAGCAGCGCATCGCCCTGTTCCGCCAGGTCTGCGACGCAGTGCAGTTCGCCCACAGCAACCTAGTGGTGCATCGCGACATCAAGCCTGCCAATGTCCTGGTCGACCCGACCGGCCAGGTCAAGTTGCTGGATTTCGGTATCGCCAAACTGCTGGACGAAGCCGATCCGAGCCAGACCCAAACTCATTCGATGACTCCAGCCTGGGCGGCGCCGGAACAGCGCCGCGGCGAGCCGGTAACCACCGCCACGGACGTCTATCAACTGGGCCTATTGTTGCAAGCCTTATTGCTCGGTTCGCAGGCGCGGAGCGGGGAAGCACCGCTGCGGCTGGGCATCCGCTGGACCGCCCTGCTGCGCGACTATCCAGCCACGGCAGCAGACATTGCCGCCACGCGAGCTCTGAAGCCGTCACGCCTGACGGCGCGCCTGCATGGCGACCTGGAATGCATAGTCGCCCATGCCACCGCCGCGGAACCTCGCGAACGCTACCCGAGTGCCGAGGCTTTGGCCGACGACCTGCTGCGCTGGACCCAGCACCTTCCGATCCGCGCTCGTCGCCACGAGCGCGGTTACCGTCTGCGCAGAATGCTGCGCCGCCGCTGGCCCGTCTTCGCCGCCGTTGCCGCAGGCGTCGTGTTTTCCATGTTTCACATCTACAGTCTGGATCGTCAGCTCGAACGCACGGAACGTGAGCGTGAGAAAGCCCGTGCCGTGGCCGACTACTTCGTCAGCCTGTTCCGCAGCACCACTCCGAAGGCGACCACCGGCGGCGAAGTCACTGCCCGCGAACTGCTCGACCATGGAATGAAACAACTGCAGGACCAGCAAGGCCGGGATCACTCCCCGCAGGCTTTGGCCGCATTGCTGCACGCCTCGGGCCAGGTCTACACCGACCTGGGCATGCCCGCGCAAGCGCGCGACGCGTACGCGCGCGCGGTCGCGGCGCTGAGCGACCAGGACGATCCGCTCGCCTTGGCCGATGCGCTGCGCGGCTTGGCGACCGCGCACTACGGGCTGGGTCAGCCGCAGCAGTTTCTCCGGTACACCTTGCAAGCCGCCCGGGGACTGGAACGCGCCGGCGCAACGCAAGACCCGCTATACCCGCGCCTGCTCGGCAATATCGGCCTCGGCCACTTCGCTCTCGGCGACAAAGCCCGCGGTTGGACCTACCTGGATCGCAGCCTTGCGCTGCTTAAAGCCGGTGGCCCCACGACGCGCAGCGACTACGTCCGCGCGCTGGTGAATAGCGGCGGGATCGCACTGACGGACGGCGATGCGGCCAAAGCCTATCCTCTACTCCGCGAGGCGGATGCGTTGGCACGCCAACTGACACCACGTGATCCAGACGAAGAGCTGCTGATTGGCCGCAACCTGGCGTTCGCGGCACTGCAAACTCAGCGCCTCGACGAAGCCCTGCGGCTTTACGACCATATGGTGGAGCGTTCCCTGGAATTTCATGGCGAAGAGCATCCAGCGACCGTCTCGGCCTTGCTGGGTCGCGGCGAAACGCGGTTGGCGCGTGGCGAATGGGCGTTGGCCGAACAAGACCTGGACCAGGCGCGGCGCCTGTCGGCGCGGCGTAACGCGGAAGGCCATGGCCAGCTGCTGGACATCGACGGTCTACGCGCCGTGGCGTGGCTGCTTCGCGGAAACATCGCAGAGGCCGTCGCGACACTGGAGGCCAATGCCGCCCAGCGCGCCGACGAAGTCATCGTCGAATCCCAACCGCGCTTCGAACTGGTCGCGCTCGAACGTGCCCGCTGCAATGGTGCCGACCGTCGTCGTGAGCTCGCCGCGGCGGTGCGGCAACTGGAAGCGATGCCCAACGAGTCCTCATGGCACCGCCAGCTCAGCCGACGTTGGATGGCCGAATGCCAGGCGCGCGGGCAGCCCCCTGGCTGATGTCAGGGATTGCCCCAAGACCGCGTACCACCCCCTGTCCCGCCGAGCGGTCCCGAGATCCGGGCACGCGGCAACAGTGCAGATTCTTCCGAGGTCGATGTCAGGGTTCAGCGCCCCCGCTCGTACAGGGATAGGCACGGGCGCTTTAGGACGTGCGTGCGTCCCACTCAACTAAGGAAGGATGGAGAACCCATGAATGCTACTCATACTGGCCCGGCGCTAGTCGTATCGCTGTGCGCGATGCTCGTACCCGTCGTCGGCGGCGCTGCCGAAATCCAGACGAACCAAGTATCGGCCGCCATGCGCCAGGCATTGCAGCGAGACCTCGACCTGAAGCCATCGCAACTTCAGGCGTACCTGGCTACCGAACGCCGCGCGATGAGCTTGCAGGCCGAAGCGCGGGCCGCCCTCGGCGAGCATTTTGCCGGAACCTGGCTGGAACGCGACGCGGCCGGCGACTATCGATTGGTCGTGGGAGTGACGGATCGCAAATCGATCAGTCGGATGCGCCAGGCCGGCGACGAGGTGCGTGTCCTGAGTCACTCCGTGGCCGATCTGGACACGGCGCAATCTCAGTTGAATCAGGCGTATCGCAAACTGACTGCAAGCGGCATGCGCAATGAAGGTCCCCGCGTGCAGTCCTGGAACGTCGACCTGCCCAGCAACCGCATCGCCGTGACGATCGACCCCGGCGCGCAGGAGGCGGCGATCGATCTCATCGCGCGCAGCGGCGTCGATGCCAAGATGGTGCGTATCGTGACTTCCGCGCGGCGGCCAAAGCCTCAGCACGACCTGCGCGGCGGCGATCGTTACCTGACGCCCAACAGCTGGTGCTCGATGGGGCTCTCGGCATTCCAGGGCAACACGCCGGGCTTCGTTACGGCAGGCCACTGCGGAACGGTCAATACCGCGGTCCGCGGCACCAACCAATCCCACATCGGGCATTTCGCGTATTCCACCTTCCCCGTTGCCGACCATGCCTGGGTGCAGAACACGCAACCCAACCTCTGGCACATCCTGCCGTGGGTGTACAACTACGCCGGCGTCGACATCGACGTGCGCGGCGGGCTGGAAGCGCCGGTCGGCGCGGTGGTGTGCCGGTCGGGGAACAAGACGGGCTACCACTGCGGCACGGTGAAGGACAAGAACGTGACGGTCGATTACGGCCCGCAATACGGCGTCATCTACGGTATGACCCGATCCAGCGCCTGCTCCGGCAGCGGCGATTCAGGCGGTGCGGTGATCACGCCGAGCGCCGAGGCCCAGGGTGTGCATTCCGGCGCCCACTTCTTCGAAGGCAGGGACGATAACTGTGGCGACCCGGACCCGCTGGGATACTTCCAGCCGCTGCAGCCCATCCTCAATGCCTATGACCTCGTGCTGCGCACGGTACCGAGCTGCGGCCGCCTGAACCCGCGCGACTGGCGCGAAACCAACGGCACGGTCACCTCCTGCGACCAGCGATTCACGCTTGCGATCCAGGGCGACGGCAATCTGGTGCTGTACAAGAAGAACGTCGGCGCGATCTGGGCCAACCACGTGTACGGCAGCGGCCACACGCTGCACATGCAGACCGACGGCAATCTGACCGTTCGCGATGGTGCGGGTCAGATACGATGGGCGAGCAACACGGGCGGCAAGCGCGGCGCGATGCTGTTCGTGCAGAACGACGGCAACGTGGTCGTGTACGACCATCTGCGCCGGCGGCTCTGGCACACCAACACCGCAGGCCGCTGAACGCGACGCGGGCGGCGCCGGGAAGGCGCTGCCCGCGCCGAGCGATAGCGCGTGCCGGAGCTGGGCGAACCAAGGCGGGGCCATGCCCTCGTCCGCATAGCGATATAGCCGCGTTGGGTCGCTGAGGCCGCTCCGTCCGACGGAGCGGCACCAAGCTCAAGGCGACGTCGTCTTCCTGTACACACGCACCCAGTCGACATCCAGCGCCTGCGGGAATGCGCTGTCGTCGATGCCGTGACGGCCGGCCCAATCGCCTCCGATGGCCAGATTCAATAGGACGTGCGCCGGTCCGGCCGGCTGCCCGTCGTTGTCGTAGATCCAGCGGTAGCTGCGCGCATGGGTCCGCACACCATCGACATAGAACGAAATGTCGGTCTCGGTCCACAACAGTCCGTAGGTGTGGAAGTCCGCGGTCAGGTCGGACGGGGCCCAGAACAGATTCCATTGCCGCTGGTAGTTCGGGTGTTGGTAGGTGATCTTGCTCGGGATCCGCCCCGCGTGTGTGACCGCACCGCTGTGCACCATGTTCTTGCGCCGCGACTCCGGATTCTCTTCGATGCCATCCACGACGAACTCGAAGATGTCGATCTCGGGGCCCCAGTACAGCTTGCCCGTGGGCGAGTAACCCGAATTCAGCCAGAACGCCGGAAACACCCCCTTCCCGGCCGGCATGCGCGCCCGCGTTTCCACGTAGTAGCTGACTCCCTGGGAAGGCTTGAACTCCCAGCGCGAACGGATCATGCCCGATTCGTAGCCCTGCCCGACGCGGCGCGCGGTGAGGCTCAGCATGCCGTCGTAGATCAGATGATTGGCGTTGTCCCGATAGACCTGGGCTTCGCTTTGGAGCCGATCGAGCGTGCCGTTGGCATAGATGTAGCGCGTCGCCCATTTCTGCCGATTCAGCTGCGCGTCGTTGAACTCATCGTTGAACACCACCGAGTAACCCGGTGGGACGTAGCTGTCCGCGGCGCTCTGAGCCGATCCGCTCAGCTCGGCCGCGTGCGCGCCGGCGCCAAGGGCCGGTAACGCCAGGATCGCCGTCGCGGCGACCATTCGCAAACATTCCGGATGCTTCCAGGATTCCATACTTCACTCCTCATCGATGGATGGGGCGACCTTCGCGCGTCGCGCATCGCGCCCCGTCACGAAGAAAGCCGCAAGGATCGGATCGAAGGACCCCCGTCAGGACAGGGGTCCTTCGGCCGAATGGGACTCAGCCTGCTGCGATCTCGGCGAACGCCCGGTTACGGACGCGAGTCCCATCGCACGGCGCTTAGATGTCTGCTTCGGCCAAGACCCGCCTCCGCGTATCGCCGGCCACGGCGACGACATCCGTTGCGCCGCACCCCACTAGCGCAGCGCGTCGGCGGGAATCTCGATGGTGTAGGTATCCACGTCGGTGGCGCTGCCGCTGCCCCAGTTCGAATTGAACAAGACCTTGGTGAAGTCGCGATTAACCGTCGCGACAGGTGCCGTCCAGTATTCGTTGTAGATGGTGCGAGTGAAGGCGAGGTTGTAGATCTTCGGCGAGGCCGACAATTGGACGGCAAAGACCTTGCGGTGCAGCCACTGCCGGCTGCCGTTGTCGGCGTAGGTCGACACCAGCACCCAGCCGGGCTTGTTGTAACCCTTGCCGGACACGTGCAGCGCCGTCGTCGATCCGGATACGTAGGTGGAGAACAGCGCGGTGCGCACGCCGGTACGCAGGTTCAGCATGAACACGTCGCCGGCGTTGGAGGAGTAGTCGACCGAGACGTAAACATCGTCGCCGTTGGCGTCGATCGCGATATCCGAATGCTCCGACTTGTGCAGCAGCTTGCGGCTGGTCGCGAAATCGCGCGAGTAGGCGACCGTGCCTCGCGGTCCGTCGCCGGACACGACGCAGTAATTGCCGCTGGGGCTCATGCTGACGTGGTCGGGGCGGTCGCCGTTCGTGTTCATCGCGCCGAGGATGGTGTCCGTATCGCGGTCCCAGGTGACCACGCCCAGGGTCTTCCAGTTGGCGTCTTCCACCGTCAGGCACCAGTAGCGGCCGTCTCTCGACGACGAACCTTCCGACTTCGTCGACGCCGAGTTCGCGCTAGGCCACTTGGTCTTAAGGCGCGCGGCCAGATCGCCGATCACCCGGGTGGTGTTGGTCGAAACGGTCAGCTCGTTGACTTTCATCCCAATGCCTTTGGTCGGCAGGTAGTACAGCTTGTCCGGATTCGAATCAAACCACTGCGGTTCGGCATCGCCGGCCAGTCCGGTCAATTGCTTGACGCGACTGCGGGTGTTCACGTCGTAAAGGTGCCAAGCGCCGTCCAAAGCGTTCGCGAGGTATTTCGTGTTGTCCGAATTGAACGCCTGACGTCGCGAGTAGTCGTTGCGGGCGAAGCCCGATACACCGTCGGCCACATGGTCGGTCGCGCGCACCAGGCAGGTGCCGTAGTTGGGCTCTGCGACCGCAACGCCCTTGCGCAACGCCCCCAGCGGCAGGACCGGATCCACGGACGAACTGCTGTTCAATGCGAACGATGGCAAATAGAAGCCTTGGCAAGCCGTACTCAGCCCGGAGGCGGACGGAGGCGTGACAGTGGTCTTGACCGTGGTCTCGATACGGGTCTTGTTTCCGGCCGCGTCGAATACCGCCACGTAGATCAGGTTGTCGCCGGCGACGACCGGAATCTTGCCGATCGTCCATGACGCGACCGTGCCGTTCCCGCTCAACGTGGCTTGGCCGATCTGCGCAGTACGGGTGTTGTGCCACACCACCCGCGAGACCCCGACGTTGTCGCTGGCCCAGCCCGTCAGCGAATAGCTCTTGCCCGCGACCAGCCAAGCGCCACCGCTGATGCGGATCTTGGGGGCGACCGTGTCGGCGGCTACCGCCGCCACGGTCGAACTTGCAACAGCGATGCGGCTGGCTTGAGCGTTGGCGGAAGGGACTTCGGCGTCACCGGAGACCGTCCATGCCAGGGCCGAAGCGCTACCTAAAACCGCCATCGCTGCGAATAACGAATTCAATTTCATCTGCCGTTCCTTGTGCTTGAGGTTTGGGGATGTAAACCAATTACATGTGCGGCGACCACTCGCAGACATTCCGGATGCTTCCAGTATTCATCCTTCACTGCTCATCGACGGATGAGGCGCATTTCGCACGTGGCGCATCGCGCCCCGTCGCGAAGAAATCCGCGAGGATCGAATTGAAGGGCCCCCGTCAGTGCAGGGGCCCTTCGGCCGGATGGGACTCAGCCTGGTGCGATCTCGGCGAACGCCCGTTTACGGACGCGAGTCCCATCGCACGGCGCCTCGGTGTCTGCCTCGGCTGCGAACCGCCTCCGCGTGTCGCCGGCTACGGCGACGCCATCCGTTGCGCCGCAACCGACTAGCGCAGCGCGCCGGCGGGGATCTCGATGGTGTAGGCATCCACGTCGGTGGCGCTGCCGCTACCCCAGTTCGAATTGAACAGGACCTTGGTGAAATCGCGATTGACCGTCGCATGGGGCTCCGTCCAGTACTCGTTATAGATGCCACGAGTGAAGCCGAGGTTGTAGATCTTCGGCGAGGCGGCCAACTGGACGGCAAAGATCTTCCGGTGCAGCCACTGCCGGCTGCCGTTGTCGGCGTAGGTCGACAGCAGCACCCAGCCCGGCTTGTTGTAGCCCTTGCCGGACACGTGCAGCGCCGTGATCGAACCGGACACGTAAGTCGAGAACAGCTTGGTGCGCACGCCGGTACGCAGGTTCAGCATGAAGACGTCGCCGGCGTTGGACTGATAGTCGACCGAGACGTAGACATCGTCGCCGTTGGTGTCGATCGCGATATCCGAATGCTCCGACTTGTGGTGCAGCTTGCGGCTGGTGGCGAAGTCACGCGAGTAGGCGACCGTGCCGCGCGGGCCGTCGCCGGACACGACGCAGTAATTGCCGCTGGGGCTCATGCTGACGTGGTCGGGGCGGTCGCCGTTCGTGTTCATCGCGCCGAGGATGGTGTCCGTATCGCGGTCCCAGGTGACCACGCCCAGGGTCTTCCAGTTGGCGTCTTCCACCGTCAGGCACCAGTAGCGGCCGTCTCTCGACGACGAACCTTCCGACTTCGTCGACGCCGAGTTCGCGCTAGGCCACTTGGTCTTAAGGCGCGCGGCCAGATCGCCGATCACCCGGGTGGTGTTGGTCGAAACGGTCAGCTCGTTGACTTTCATCCCAATGCCTTTGGTCGGCAGGTAGTACAGCTTGTCCGGATTCGAATCAAACCACTGCGGTTCGGCATCGCCGGCCAGTCCGGCCAATTGCTTGACGCGACTGCGGGTGTTCACGTCGTAAAGGTGCCAAGTGCCGTTCAAGGCGTTCGCGATGTACTTCGTGTCGTCCGCATTGAACGCCTGACGTCGCGAGTAGTCGTTGCGGGCGAAGTCCGATACACCGTCGGCCACATGGTCGGTCGCACGCACGAGACAGGTGCCGTAGTTGGGCTCTGCGACCGCCACGCCCTTGCGTGGCTTGTTCAGCGGCAGAATCGGGTCCACGGTCGAGCTGCTGTTCAATGCGAACGATGGCAAATAGAAGCCTTGGCAAGCCGCACTCAACCCAGAGGCGGACGGAGGCGTCGCGGTGGTCTTGACCGTCGTCTCGATACGGGTCTTGTTGCCGGCCGCGTCGAATACCGCCACGTAGATCAGGTTGTCGCCGGCGACGACCGGGATCTTGCCGATCGTCCACGATGCGACCGTACCGTTCCCGCTCAACGTGGCCTGGCCGATCTGCGCGGTACGGGTGTTGTGCCATACCACCCGCGAGACCCCGACGTTGTCGCTGGCCCAGCCAGTGAGCGTGTAACTCTTGCCGGCGACGAGCCAGCCGCCACCGCTGATGCGGACCTTGGGGGCTACCGTATCGGCGGCGGCCGCCGCCACGGTCGAACTTGCAACAGCGATGCGGCTGGCTTGAGCGTTGGCGGATGGGGCTTCGGCGTCGCCAGAGACCGTCCATGCCATGGCCGAGGCGCTACCTAAAACCGCCATCGCTGCGAATAACGAATTCAACTTCATCTGCCATTCCTTGTGCTTAGGTTTTGGGGGACGTAAACCGCTTACATGTCCATGTAAACGTTTACATGAACGAATGTAATCGTTTGCACACGGCACTGCCGTGACCTGGCACCCATTTGCCGACTGTGGCGATTCGACTAGCGGCCGCCCGCAAAAATTATTTGCGAACAGTCACAAAAATCCGTCCGCGATCGAGCGCATCGCAGCGCTCGCCCCTGCACCTGAGCCGATAACCCACACGCACAGCGACACGACCAACACCCGTACGACATCGATCAGCAGGCCCGTCGACGGGCACTGATCGTCACGGTTCCGGCGAACATCCCTGGGCGTGAACCGAAAACCGCGCACGGTATTGGATGGGACTGATTCCGAGTTGGCGCTGAAACACACGCCGAAGACTTTGTTCGTTGCCGTAACCAATGCGCGCGGCGATGGCCTTGAGCGGCAGCTGGGTCTCCTCCAGCGCGCGGCGTGCGGCCTCCATGCGCATCGCTTCCACGGCCTTGCCCGGGGTACGCCCCTGCGTCTCGAAATAGGCACGGGCGAAAGTGCGCGGCGACATGCCGGCCTGCGCCGCGAGGCGTTCGACGCTGAGATCGTCGGCCATGTGCTCGGCGATCCATGCGTGCAAGTCGGCGAACTTGCCCGTCGCATCCGATTGCGCGGTGAGCGAAACGCTGAACTGGGATTGGCCTCCCGAGCGTTTGATGAACATCACCAACTGGCGCGCGGTTTCGATGGCGACGCGGTGGCCGTAGTCCTCCTCGATCAGCGCCAGGGTCAGATCGATCCCCGCGCTGACCCCGGCCGACGTCCAGACCGATCCGTCCTGGATGAAGATCCGGTCCGGATCGACCTGGATCGCGGGATACAGTTTTTCCAGACGCTCGACCCAATCCCAATGCGTGGCCACCCGCTTTCCCGTCAAGGTGTCGGCCGCGGCCAGCAGGAACGCACCGGTGCACACCGAACACAGCCGCCGCACCTGCGGCGCACGCGCGCCGATCCAGGCGATCAGCTTCGGCGGCGCGCGCATCTCGCCGTCCTTGCTGCCGCCCGGCACGATGAGCGTATCGATCGGCAGATCAGCCAGCGCGGACAAGGGCACCGTCGCGATGGGCAGGCCAGCGCTGGTGACGACCAAACCACCGTCGACGGAAGCGACCAGCGTCTCGTACAAGGCCGGCCCATTGCCGGAGAAACGCCGGCTGGCCGTGTACAGCGCCTGCAACGGGCCGGAGAGATCGAGCAGATTCATCTGCTCGTAGGCCAGCAGCACCACCCGACGCGTGGATTGAGCCGTCACCGCGTTCACTCCTTGAAGTTCGGGTACTCGAAACTCAGCGACACACCGTAAGCGGTCGAACGGCCGTAGCGCGCGGCGATGCCGGCCAGCGCCGTGTCGAGCGCGTGCGCCGCCGGTGCAGTACCCAGCGCGGGCAGCGTGTGGTCGACGGAGAGGCCGCTCCCCACGACACGATCCGGCAGCAGGTTCAAACCGCCCAACGTCCGCACCGGCCCCGCGGATGCGGACACGGCGTAGGCGCGGCTGCGGCCCGTGCGGGAGTACGCATCGGCGGTGAACGCCAGCGCGATCTCATCGACCCCGGCAGCCACCGGCACCCCGATGCTCTGCGTCCTGTGCAGACGGGCGTTGGTGTACATCGTTCGAATATAGGCCATCAGGTTGACGCCGAAGCGCGGCCGGAACGCATCGCTGCTGTGCGCCGTGCCCCATTCCGCGATGCCGAGCTCCTGCGCCAACGCCACAGCGCGGTCGCGTCCGGCGATGGCCTCGACCAGCGCGATCGACACCGGGATCGCGGCGCTGATGCCGGCGCTCGATACGATCCGACCATCGGCCACGTAGCGGGCATTGTCGACCCAGAGCGTGTCGGGGTATTGCTTAGCGCGCAGGCTTTGCGTCGCCCAGTGCGCCGTGGCGCGACGCCCCTTCATCAGGCCGCTGTCCGCCACCACCAGCGCGCCGTCGCAGATGCTGACGACCGTAGCCCCCTTAGCGCCCTGCGCCGAGATCCAAGCCAGCAGCGTGGGATCCTTGCCGTTGACCACCGCCGGCACGATCACGTAGTCGGCGCCCTCGGGAAACCGCGCGTCGAATTCCGCGACGGTGGCCTGCGGCGACAGTCGCAGCGTCGGCCACATGGTCATCGGGCCAGCCCGCGTGGCCAGCGCGAACGTGTCGGCCACGCCCGACCGCGTCAGCACGCCGTAGGGGATCGCATAGTCGGTGAGTTCGGTGCCGCCGTTCTCGCCGACCACCGCCACCACCGGACGGCTGCGGCCGAACCTGGCCTGATAGGGCGCAATGCGCCCGGCTGGCGACACCGTGTCCCCACGCGCCGGAGGCGAGGACGCGGACACATCGGCGGCCGGGACCGCCGCGACGACCGATGCAAAGGCCACGGCAACGGCCGCGACGCGCAGGAAACGCACAACTACGCCCATCAAGAATCCCCATGGCAGACAGTGGAGGCCAGGGAGTCATTGTTGTAGCGCGCGTCGTGGCGAAAACGACAGAAAACGTGCATTTACTGCCAGCGCCCCACCTGTCGGCGGTCGGACAAAGAAGAGCCCCGCATACGCGAGGCTTCTCCGTGCAGCGCTTGAGGCTTCCTGAGTCCTCAGCCTGGCCTTCCCCCGGAGAGGAGACAGGACTGCAAATCAGAACTTCTGCGACAACGCGCGCCCACGATCACACCGCCAGAAAGCGACTGACGTCCTCGCCAAGCGATCGCAGGAAAGCCCCGCGGTCCGGGTGCGGGTCCGTGACATGCGGCGGCAGTTCGTCCATGAAGGTGAAATGGCCGGCATCTTCGACCACATGAACATCTACCGTGGCTTGATCTTCGAGCGCTTCTTCCAGGAACCTGGCTTGCGCAGGAGGAGTGACGGTGTCCTGGCCGCCCGCCCAGACTTGCATCGGAATGTCGATGGAAGCCAAAGCGCCGGGCCGCCTGAAGAAGTCCGTCGGAGGCGTGAAGAGCGCCAGCTTTTCAAACGATCGATCGGCTTTGAAGGCCAATGACTCTCCGGCCAAAGTCGAAGCCTCAGCGCCGGCCAGCACCAACAGCACCACCGCCCCAATCGAGTGGCCAACCCCGCTGATCGCCATATCGGGTGGGCAATACCGATTCATGGCCGAGGTGAGCCTTCGACCGCGCTCCATCAACTCGGCTTTCGTCGGGATGGGAGACGCCAACATCTCAAAATGCGGAGCAATGACCAACGCCCCGTCAGCCGCCAATGTCTGCAGCAGCCCTAAGTGCCGCATGGGGTTCCCACCACGCCCGGCGGAAAAAAGAACGCATCGAGCGGCGGCGGCGGCCTGCAGAACCGTGACGTCAAAAGCCTCGCCATCGCTTTCCAGTGAATGCGTTTCCGTATCTGGTGCGCTTCTCATCTTTTACATCTCTAGTACGGTGATGCGATCAAAGGAACACGCAGGAAACGGACGACCACGCCCGTCAAGAATCCTTCTGGCAGACAAGGTGGCCTGAGAGCCATCGTTGCAACGCGCGTCGTGGCGAACGACAGAAGACTTGCATCTACTGCCCGCGTCCAGCTTATCGGCGGTCGGAGCCCCGCATAGGCATAGACATGGGCAGGGCTTCTCCGTGCGGCGCCTGAGGCTTATAGCTCCCTCAACCTGGCCTTCCCTTACCTCATTCCGGGGCATTCCAGGCTGGTGATGTACTCGCAGTGGTCCGCACCACCGCCGGCACTCGTACAGGCCTTGATTGTCGTAGCTGGAGGGTAGCGGCGGTCCCACGCCAGCACGTCATCATCAAGCTTCCCGTAGACAAACCTGATCAAGATGACGAGCCATGCGAAATCACCGGCGCTCTGCCTGGAGCTATTTTCTGAAATTTGGCTGGTAATACAACAAAGCAGCGACTGTTCCCGTCAAAATCCCACTTATCACAAATAGAACCATACCTTCCCCGCCACCTCCTTGTTTATACATAGCCGTCGAAATCACCAGCCCGGCCACGCCACCGATCAGAGAAGGAAGCAATATTTCAACACGGCCCAACTTGCGAACTAGAAAAATCGAAATAAAGCCCATAACCAGAACGATTGGCAAGGAAAAAATATACCAAATACCCAACCACACAATTAATTCAATGAACGCCGGCGGCGGGGATGCCCAGAGTGAATTGAGGATGGACACCAGACCCGGCACCAACGAGGCGAACAATAATGAAGCAATCGCGCGCTTTATCTTCATGACTATCGGCCTCGCAATGGTCTGTTCATTACATATCCGTCACTATGGTTCTCGCTCATACGAAACCGCAGTCGAAGGCCGGTCCACATCCAGGAAAACAGTCAACTCATCGTTCGATGTCCGGAAAATCACCGAACCGTATGGAACGGCGCACTTTCCGTTTGAGAGCTTCTGAAAAGTAAGAAGGACTCTCCCGCCCTCTGCGTCGTTTTCCCATGCACCGTCGCCGTCGACTCCCCCGGCTAACGAGGAGTCGGAACATGCGGCAGCCATAGGGAAGTAACTCGCCTGAAAGCGCCCATCACGATGCAAGACGATCCGCCTAGGCTTGTGATCGTCGCTGGACCCAATCCACGTCCCAGACGGACTCTCATCTGAGCCAGAGCCGCCGCATGAGGCCAATGCGACGGCCGCTATGGCAACGACTATTGATCGCTTCAATTTTTTCTGCATAAGCACTCGGAAAGGTCATTACTCAGATCGGAAGTCTGAGTAACCTCAGACATGGGGCCGGTTGCCCGCCAACTGTCAAGCCGTTCGCCCACGTTTTCCGCCCACCAGCGCGTATAGCCTAGGACGGGCGGATGGGTCGCGGACTGGATATTGGATGAATTAGTAACTTGCACGTGGAGGGCGCTACCACTTATCTGATATCGAGCGTTGTAGCCCCCTAAGTAGGTCACTGCAATGTTAGTGGTGACACCGCCGTGCAGCAGACTGGTGCGGTTGCCGGTGGCGTCGTAGGTGTAGGTCTCGATCGGCGTGCCGCTGGGGCCGTCGCGCAGGATGGTCAGGCGACCGAGATTGTCGTAGTCGTAGCGGGCCAGGAACGCGCTCTGCAATCCGTCCTGGAGTTCGGTCAGCTGGCCGGCGGCGTCGTAACCGTAGTGCAGCGACAGGCCGCCGCTGGCGTTGTCCTGGATAGTGGCAGGCCGATAGTCGAGGTCGTGCTGGCGCGACAGGGTGCGGCCGTTGCCGTAGACCCAGCCGACCGCAAGGCCGAAGCGCAATGGAAGGTCCCGGACTGGTCAGGAGGGATCAACAAGAAACGAGCTTGAGCATACGACCAGCTTCGCCGACCCACCTCGCCCGCACAGCCAGAAAAGTCTGATCTGGATGTCAGGCTGGCGCGGAACTATGGGTGTCCTTGTTCGCCTCTTATATCCGCCGCGAGCCCAATCGGATCGCTCTGCACATACCGCCCACTCCCCGCATCGTAATCCCGGAAGTAGTTGTAGTTCAGCCCTGTAGCCGCGTCGTACCGCTGCCCCGGGAACCGCATGTCGAACACGAACGCGGTGCTGTCCAGATCCGGATCCTGATTCGGCGGACTGTTGCCGAAGGCCTCGCCCTGTAGCGCCCAGGTCCAGATGGCGACGTCGCGGGTGCGGTCGATGACGG
>CAMLID010000002.1 GCA_946480055.1 uncultured Lysobacter sp.
AAGCAGGCGCTACCGAGGGATTCGCGATCGCGGCTTAGGCCGCTCCCACAGAAGGCAGAGGCGGGCCCGGAGCGAAACCACCGCCGGCAGGCGAAGTTCGCGGTCGCGGCTTATGCCGCTCCTACCCCAAAGCAAAGCGAGAGCGGAGCAGGCGCAGCCACGGGGGCCGGCAATCGCGGCTTATGACCGAAGGAAATCCCTCTGGGATGCCGCTCCCATAGAAGGTCGGGACGGATCGGAAGCGGAACCTTCGCCGGCAGACGGAGTTCGCGGTCGCGGCTTGCGCCGCTCCTACCCCAAAGCAAAGCGAGAGCGGAGCAGGCCCCAAAGCAAAGCGAGAGCGGAGCAGGCGCGGCCACGAGAATCGGCGCAGGCGCGGCCACGGGGCCGGCGATCGCGGCTCACGCCGCTCCCACAGAAAGCAGGAGGCAGAGCAGAGGCAAAGGAAGAGACGGACTCGGGAAGACCTGTAGCGAGAGGCTCAGAGCCACCCCACGTACACCCACCCCCACCTCACCGTTTACCCTGTGCCCCTGGCGGCCCACCCCCGCCCGGAGCACGCATGTCCCACCCCGAACAACCCGACCGCGCCGACGCGCGCCTGAACTGGGCCCGCGCCGCCACCGGCGACGACGGCCTGCAACTGCAGCGCGCCTCGGTCGACGCCGGTTTCCGCAGCTACTGGCGCGCGGCGCCCGACGCCGCCGGCGCGCCGGCCAGCGTCATCGTCATGGACTCGCCGCCAGCGCTGGAGGACGTACGTCCCTGGCTGCGTCTGCGCGAACTGCTGGAACGCGGCGGCGTGCGCGTGCCGCGGGTGCTGATCGAGGACGTGGATGCCGGCTTCCTGCTGCTCGAAGACCTCGGCGGCCCGACCTTGGCCCAGGTGATCGATGCCGACAACGCCGACGCTCACTTCGAGGCCGCGATCGACCAGTTGCTGAAGCTGCAGGCGATCGCGCCGCCCGAAGGCATGGGCGAGTTCGGCGAGGCTCTGCTGCAGCGAGATGCCGGCCTGTTCGAAGAATGGTTCCTGCGCCGCCACCTCGGCCTGGAGCTCGACTGCGACGACAGCGATCGCCTGGAACTGGTGCAACGCCGGCTGATGGACAACGCCCTGGCGCAGACCCAGGTGCTCACCCATCGCGACTTCATGCCGCGCAACCTGATGCC
Source organism: uncultured Lysobacter sp. (assembly GCA_946480055.1). Next base: position 1,174 of record CAMLID010000002.1, read on the forward strand.
GGTGCAGCCGGGCCCGGCGGTGCTGGATTTCCAGGACTGCGTGCGCGGGCCGGTCGCCTACGACGCGGTCAGCCTGTTCAAGGACGCATTCCTGAGCTGGCCGCTGCAACGCGTCGACGGCTGGCTGGCGCGCTATCACGAGCGCGCCGCGGCCGCCGGCGTGCCGGTGCCGCCGCTGGCGCGCTTCCGCCGCGACGCCGACTGGCTGGGCGTGCAGCGTCACTTGAAGATCCTCGGCATCTTCGCGCGTCTGCACTACCGCGACGGCAAGACCAAATACCTGCCCGACGCGCCGCGCTTCATCGCTTACCTGGACGAAGTGCTGCCGCGTCATGCCGAGCTGCAACCGCTGGCGGAGTTGCTGGACACCCGCATCCGCCCGGCGCTGGCGAGGGTTCCGGCATGAAGGCACTGATCTTCGCCGCCGGCCTGGGCGAGCGCATGCGCCCGCTGACCGACACCACACCCAAGCCGCTGCTCGCCGTCGCCGGCAAGCCGCTGATCGAATGGCACCTGGAAAAACTCGCGGCCTGCGGCGTGCGCGAGGTGGTGGTCAACACCTCGTGGCTGGCGCAGCAATTCCCGCAGGCGCTCGGCGACGGCGCGCGTTGGGGCCTGCGCATCGTCTATTCCTACGAAGGCACCACGCCGCTGGAAACCGGCGGCGGCATGCTGCACGCCCTGCCCTTGCTCGGCGATGCGCCGTTCCTGCTGGTCAACGGCGACGTCTGGACCGACGCCGACTTCGCGCGCCTGCCGCGCGAACCGGCCGGTCTGGCGCATCTGGTGATGGTGGACCGGCCACCGCAGGCGACCCAGGGCGATTTCGCGCTCGACGCCGACGGTCTGGTGCGCAGCGACGGCGAACAGCGCCTCACCTACGCCGGCCTGGGCATCTACCGGCCGCAACTGCTCGACGGTTGGCGCACGCACAGCCGCGATGCCGGCGCCGACGAAACGCCGCCGCGCTTCCGCCTGGCGCCGATCCTGCGTGCGCATATGGCCAGTGGCCTGATCAGCGGCGAACACCATCGCGGCCGCTGGACCGACGTCGGCACGCCGCAACGGCTGGCCGAACTCGACGCGGCCTTGTCGGGCTGAGCGCACAGCGGAACGGTTGCCGGACGACGGACGGCAGCCGGCTAGCAGCTGCGCTGCGGCGCATCACCTGGAGCGGACCCATTCCATGAGCACCGAGCACCGTTTCACCGACTCCGAGCGCAACGGCGTCTACCGCGCGATCTTCGAGCGCCGCGACGTGCGTTCGCAGTTCCTGACCGATCCGATTCCCGCTCAGGTACTGGAACGCCTGCTGCGCGCGGCGCACCACGCGCCGTCGGTGGGCTTCATGCAGCCCTGGGACTTCATCGTCATCGACGACATCGCGGTCAAGCGCAGCGTCAAGGCGCTGCACGCGCAGGCCAATGCGCAAGCGGCGCACAACTACCGCGACGAACGCGCCGAGCTCTACCGCCAGCTCAAGCTCGAAGGCATCGTCGAAAGCCCGATCAATCTGTGCATCACCTGCGACCGCGGTCGCGGCGGCGAACACGTGCTCGGCCGCAACACCATGCTGGACGCGGACCTGTTCAGCGCGTGCCTGGCGGTGCAGAACCTGTGGCTGGCCGCACGCGCGGAGGGCATAGGCGTGGGCTGGGTCAGCATCCTGGAGCCACGCGAGCTCGCGCGCGTGCTGGCTCTGCCCGATGGCGTCGAACCCCTCGCCTATCTGTGCCTGGGCTATGTCAGCCAGTTCCTGGAGCGGCCGGAACTGGAAACGCGCGGCTGGCGCTCGCGCCTGCCTTTGCAGGATCTGGTGCACGCCAACGTCTGGGGCGGCGACCTGCGGGACGAAGCGCTGCGGACGGCGCTGCAGGCCGCGGAGACCGAGCGACACTCGGACTCGGCCAGCGGGTAGGATCAGCGTCGCCGTACCCGTTGGATCCGGGCTAGCGCCCTTGACTGGAAGTGACCACGTGCGCGAAATCGCCATCGCTTGCCTGCTCGCCGCGACACTGTACTGCGTCATCAGCACGACCTACGCCGCCGAACCGATCGTGAGCCTTCCCTGCGAAGGCTGCGAGGCAGTGTTCGACGGCAAGCCGGCGCAATTGATCAGCGCGGCACGGATCGCGCCCGCGAACGAGCCCGGACAAGCGCTGCTGGTGAGCGGCCAGGTGCGCAATGCTGTTGGCAAGGCGGTGTCGGGCGTGATCGTGTACGCCTACCAGACCGACCGCGGCGGCGTGTACCCGCGCGACGCGCGCCTGTCCGACGCCGCTGCACGCCACGGTCGCCTGCGCGGCTGGGCGGTGACCGATGCCCAGGGCCGTTACAGCTTCCGCACGATCCGCCCCGGCGGTTACCCGACCAGCGACGAGCCGCAACACATCCACATGCACGTGATCGAGCCCGGTCGCTGCACCTACTACCTCGGCGACGTGCTGTTCGACGACGACCCGCGCCTGACCGCCGCGCGCCGCGCGCGGCAGCGCCTGGCCTACGGCGGCAGCGGCATCGCGCGGCCGCAGGGCCACGCGCGCACCGGTTGGCGGGTGCAGCGCGACATCGTGCTCGGCTTGAACGTGCCGGGTTATCAGCGCTGCGGGCGTTGAATCGCTCGCTCAGCGGACTGCCTTGGGGTAGGAGCGGCGCGGGCCGCGACCGCGCCGCTTCAACAACGACGCAGGCGGCGGCAACAGGCACTCAGCATCCAACTCGCGACGCAAGCAGACCAGCAATCGTGGCTCACGCCGCTCCCACAGTGATGGGTGCGTCGCTATGGCGGGGTTTGCGACGACCACGACGACGATCAACGCACGCAGGCACAGGCTGCCCTGCTCTCTATGGGAGCGGCGTGAGCCGCGATTGCATTTGCGCGAGGACACCGGCTTTCGACGCAAGCCGGTGTCGCGGTCGCGGCTTACGCCGCTCCTACAGGGGCTGGCGCCGATTCCGTCGCGAACCGACATCGCTGAGGACTCAGCGCTGCTCCAGCGTCTGCCGCAGGAACGGCACCGTGATCCGACGCTGCGCCGCGAGCGAGGCACGGTCGAGGCGGTCGAGCAGCGCGGTCAGGCCGGCCAGATCGCGGTCGACGCGCTTGAGCAGCCACTCCAGCGCAGCCTCTTCCAGCACCAGGCCGCGGCGTTGCGCGCGTTGGCGCAGCACTTCGGCGCGGCCGTCGTCGTCCAGCGGCGACAGTGCGATGCGTGCGCATTGCGAGAGCCGCGAGCGCAGGTCCGGCAGGCTCAGGGCGAGGCCGTCGGGGGCGTCGCGACCGGCGTAGATCACCGCGGCGCCGGCGGCGCGGGCGCGGTTGTGGGCGTCGAACAGGGCGACCTCGTCCTCGCGCGTGCCGGCGATGACGTCCAGGCCGTCCAGTGCGAGCAGGTCGTTGCCTTCCAGCGCGTCGAGCGCGTCACGCAGGCGCCCGGCGGCCGCGACCAGCGGCAGGTAAGCGGCGCGGCGTCCGGCCGCTTCGGCGGCGGCACAGGCGGCGAGCAGCAGGTGGGTCTTGCCGACACCCGCGGGCCCGGCCAGGTACAGCCAGTCGCCGCCGGGCTGCTCGGCCAGCGCGCGCAGTTGCGCGATCGCCCCGGCCGGCGCGGCGACGAAAGTGTCGAGTCGCTGGTCCGGCGGGTAGCGCAGCGCCAAGGGCAGCTGCGGCACGCTCATCGCTGCAGGTTCATCACGGCAGACTCATCGCGGATCGCAACAGGCTCACTCGGCTTCGCGCTCGGTCGGCGCCGTCACGACGTGCGGACCCGGCTCCAGCAGGATCGTCGACGGCGTACCCGCGTACAGGCGGCTGTGGGTGTAGCGTTCCTGGGCGTAGCGCAGCAGCACGTTGGCGACCGCCGCCACCGGCAGCGCCAGCAGCATGCCGAGGAAACCGAACAGCTGGCCGCCAGCGAGCACGGCGAAGATCACCGCCACCGGATGCAGGCCGATGCGGTCGCCGACCAGCTTGGGCGTGAGCCAATAGCCTTCGATCAGCTGGCCGATGCCGAACACCGTCAGCACGCCGGCGACGTACTTCCAGTCGCCGTACTGGACCAGCGCAGCGATGGTGCCAAGGACGATGCCGCTGGCCGGGCCCAGGTAGGGCACGAAGGTCAGCAAGCCGGCGATCAGGCCGATCAGGATGCCCAGGTCCAGACCCACCGCCCACAGGCCCAGGCCGTACATCACGCCCAGGATCAGCATGACCAGGAACTGGCCGCGCAGGAACGCGCCGAGCACGTCGCTGGACTCGCGCGCGAGGCGGCCGACGGTGTCGAGGTGGTTGCGCGGAATCAGCGAGGCCACGCGCGCGACCATCAGGTCCCAGTCGCGCAGGAAGAAGAAGGTGATCACCGGTAGCAGGGCGATGTTGGCGGCCATGCCGATCAGGGCGAAGCCCGAGCGCGACAAATAGCCCAGCAAGGTGCTGGCGACGCCGCCGGCGCGCTCCCAGTTGCTGCGCAGCAGCTGGGTGATGTGTTCCAGGTCCAGCCAGGTGGTGATTTCCAGACCGGTGCGCCCTTCCACCCACGGCAGCGCGGTGTTCATGAACCAGTCGCGGTAGCTGGGCAGCGAGGCGATCAGGGTGGTGATCTGGCGTTCGATCAGCGGCACCAGGATCACCAGCACCAGCAGCACCAGCAACGCCATCGCGGTGAACACCAGGGTCACGGCGACGTTGCGCGAGCGTCCGGCGCGTTCGAGCCGGTCGACCAGCGGATCGCCCAGCCAGCCCAGCAGGGCCGCGACCACGAACGGAGTCAGGATCGGCGCCAGCAGCCACAGCAGCCAGCATGCGCCCAGGCCGAGCGCGGCCCATTGCAGGCGGCGCAGGAATTGGGCGATGTCGTGCAGGGGCGAGGTTTCCATCCGGGGATCCTGTCGGTTCGACCGTGCGGCGCGCCGTGGAGCGGCGCGTCGCGGTTCGTGATTCAGCGCAGCCGGTTAATCAGCCGATCAGCGCAGCCGGTACACCGGCGGCTGGCCTTCCAGGCCTTCCTGCGCCTCGAGCACGTCGTCGCCCTGGGTCATGCGCTTGAAGCCCTGCAGGCCGGAGATCAGATCCAGTTCGAACTCGACCCCGCCCGGGGTCGCACGCACCGGGGTGATCCGGCGCACCACGGCCAGCCGCTGCAGGTAGCCGGACAGGCGGATGAAGTCGTCGCTGCTGGTGATGCCGGTGAAGGTGACGCGGTAGTTGCCCGGCGGGCCCGCGGCGGTGCCGCGCTTGGCGTAGCGGCGCATCAGGGCGTCGGCGGCACCGTCGGCGCCGCCGGACATGGCGCGGCGGGCGTCGGACTCTTCGCTGGACCAGGTCGACAGCACCTTGCCGCTGTCGACGAAGATCCAGTCGGCCTTCCAGCCGGCCTTGGAGCGATAGAGCTTGCCGATCAGCTGCATCGGCGGGCTGTAACGGGCCGAGGCGCGCGCCACCGCGGCGCTGTCGCCGCGCCAGATCGCACCGACCGTGGCCTGTTCAGCGGCGTTGCCGGTGGGCAGGCCGAGCCGGTAGCCGCGCTCGATCGCGCGGTTCAGGGTCGAACGGGCGGCATTGGCCTGGGCCAGGCTGACCAGGCGCGGACCGCTGCCGTCGTCGATGGCCAGCCACAGCACCGGCTTGGGGCGCGGGGTCGGCCAGACCGGCAGGCCCAGCACGGAGGCCAGGCTGTCGACCTGGGATTGGTCGAAATTGACCACCAAAGTCGTGCGGTAGCTGGGCGCCCCGGTCGGGCCCACGCCCTCGTCCTGGCGGTAGTCGTAGCCGGCCACGTAGTCCTTGGCCCGGCGCAGCTCCTGGCCCACGCCCGGGCGCCCGGCCGCACCGCGGTCGCCGGAGAGCTTGCCCAGCACCTGCGCCAGCGCGCGCGCGAAACCGGCGTTGCGCTCGGCCTCGCCCTGGCCGTTGACCGGCACCTCGGCCGCATAGACGCCCTCAGCCTTGGCACGATCGCCTTCGACACGCTGCGCGAAGGCGGCAGAGCTCGCCAGCAGCAGGGTCGCGACCAGAAAAACGCGGATTGCCCGAACCATCGCTGTCCCTACATAGGTGCGTAATGGAGGAAATGGTGCCGTAGTGGGGCCGTAACGTCCATTCATACGCTCCGCGACTGTTAAAATATCGGGCTCGTCCTCTTCAAACGCGCCCGCCGGAGCCGCCGTGACCGCTTCCATCCCCGACGCTCCCACTCCCCTGACCTACCGCGACGCCGGCGTCGACATCGACGCGGGCAATGCCCTGGTCGAACGCATCAAACCGATGGTCAAGCGCAGCTTCCGTCCCGAAGTCATGGGCGGGCTGGGCGGTTTCGGCGCGCTGTTCGACTTGTCCGGCAAGTACCGCGAGCCGGTGCTGGTCTCCGGCACCGACGGCGTCGGCACCAAGCTCAAACTGGCGCAGCAGCTCGGCCGCCACGACAGCATCGGCATCGATCTGGTCGGCATGTGCGTGAACGACATCCTGGTGCAGGGCGCCGAGCCGCTGTTCTTCCTCGACTATTTCGCCACCGGCAAGCTCGACGTGGACACCGCCGCGGCGGTGGTCAGCGGCATCGCGACCGGCTGCGAGCAGTCCGGCTGCGCGCTGATCGGCGGCGAAACCGCCGAGATGCCCGACATGTACCCGCCGAGCGAATACGACCTGGCCGGCTTCACCGTCGGCGCGGTCGAGAAGTCGCAGTTGCTCGACGGCAGCCGCGTGAGCGAGGGCGATCTGCTGATCGGCCTGGCTTCCAGCGGCCCGCATTCCAACGGCTACTCGCTGATCCGGCGCATCTACGACCGCGCCGGCCGCCCGGCCGACACCGACCTGGGCGGCGTCAAGCTGATCGACGCGCTGATGGCGCCGACCCGCCTGTACGTGAAGCCGGTGCTGGAACTGCTGCGCGCCAACGACGGCGAGCACAAGATCCACGGCATGGCCCACATCACCGGCGGCGGCCTGACCGAGAACATCATCCGCGTGGTGCCCGACGGCCTCGGCCTGGACATCGACGCCGCGTCCTGGGAACTGCCGCCGGTGTTCCAGTGGCTGCAGCGCGAAGGCGCGGTGTCGCAGGAAGAAATGTGGCGCACCTTCAACTGCGGCATCGGTTTCGTGCTGATCGTGGCGCCGCAGGACGCCGCCGCGATCGAAGCCGAGCTGCAGCGCATGGAGCTGGCCAACTGGCGCATCGGCCGGGTAGTCGCGCATGCCGATGGCGAACGCGTGCATATCGGCTGAGCCGCGGGTGACGTACGCGCGGGGACGCATGAGCACGGCCCAACGGGTCGCGCTGGGCGCGACGCTGATCGTGTTCGCGATCAGCTGGATCGCGCCGACCAGCCCGTTCGAACAGGGCATGCACAGCGTGCTGACGGTGGTCGGCCTGGTGTGGCTGTGGCTGCACAATCGGCGCTGGCCGATGCGCGACAGCCACTTCGTCGCCATCTGCATCTTCATGATCGCGCACTGCGTCGCCGCGCGTTGGCTGTATTCCTACGTGCCCTACGACCGATGGATCCAGTGGCTGACCGGCGGCTGGTCGCTGGACCGTGCGCTGGGCTTCGAACGCAATCATTTCGACCGCCTGATCCACTTCCTCTACGGCGTGTGCTTCGCGCCGGCGGTGCGCGAATACTTCCGCCAGCGCTGGCCGGCCCTGAGCGCGCGCCAGGCGTTCGTGCTCGCGGTCGTCGCGATCATGTGCACCAGCCTGATCTACGAATGGATCGAATGGGCGATCGCGCTGGGCATGTCGCCGGAGGCGGCCGAGTCCTACAACGGTCAGCAGGGCGATGTCTGGGACGCGCACACCGACATGTTCCTGGCGACCCTGGGCGCGCTGGCGGCCTGGCCGCGCCGCCGCCAGGCATGAGCGCGAGCGAACCTTCGCCCCTGCACGACTTCGAAGGCCGCGTCGCCGCGGTCGACTGGGACGCCTACGCCCGTCCCGCCGGGAGCGACGCCGCCGCGGTGCGCGACGCCCTGGCGCAAGCCCTGCACGCGCACGACCGCGCCAGCAGCGAGAGCGCCTATCACGCCGTGCTGTCCGCGGTCGGCGACGACCACGGCAGCTACTGCGCGATAGCGGTCGCGGTGCTGCCGTTCCTGGGCGAACTGATGCGCTACGGCGACACCTGGCCGCGCAGCACGGCCCTGGAAGCCTTCGTCGATCTCGCCTTCTGGCTCGAACCCAACCCGAGCCAGCAAGCGGACGCTGCGGAACTGGCGCGGCAGGCGCGCGCCCTGCGCCCGGTGCTGGAAGCCATCGCCGCGCAAGGCGGCGCCGACGCGGTCACCGCTCACGAGGCCCTGTTGGGCCTGGAACCCGGCCCGGACTGAGCCCGAGCGCGCACGGCCAGCGCTTTCTTGCGACACTGGCCACGCTGGCGACCTGACCGCGCGGACCCGCGCGGCGCACGGCCGACCTTCATGGAGGATGCATGGGCGCCTGGGGCATCGGTTCGTTCGACAACGACAACGCCTGCGACTGGCTGCTGGACCTGATCGAAGGCGAGGACCTCGCGCCGCTACGCGCGGCGATCGCGCAGGTGCTGGCCGACGACGACTATCTGGATTCGGATGTCGCGGTCGAGGCCTTGGCGGCGATCGAAGTGCTGGCCGCGACCCTGGGCCGCCCTACCGCTGCGATCACCGACGAGGACGATCTGCAGGCCTGGCTGGCGCGGCTGCAACCGCCGGCCGACACGGCGCTGGTGCGCGAAGCTCTGCGTGCGATCGACCGGATCCTGGCGCCGGAATCGGAACTGCGCGAACTCTGGGAAGAAACCGACGACTACGACGACTGGCGCGCCGATGTCGCACGCCTGCGTTCGCATTTGACCGCGTGACCCGCGCGGCCGGGCGACGGCCGCAGCTCTGACCGGATTCGTCTGAGCGGATTCGTCTGAGCGATTCGAGCGCCGCCGGCGGGCACGCTTTGCAATGTGTGGCGGCACTCGATCCGCAGACCAGCATCGGCGATTCCCACGCCCTGCGCCGCCGGCCGCGGCGGATCGCCTAAAATGCGCCTCCGCTCCCGAATCTCCGCCCGCATGCCTCAGCTTCCCCGGATCGCCGTCCTCGCCTCGGGACGCGGCAGCAACCTGCAGGCGGTACTGGACGCGATCGCGGACGGTCGTCTGGCGGCCGAGGTGGTCGGGGTCTATTCGGACAAGCCCGAGGCCGCCGCCCTGCAGCGGGTGCCGGCCGCGCGGCGCTGGAGCGCCGATCCGCGCGGCTACGCCTCGCGCGAGGCCTTCGACGCGGCGCTCGCCGACGCGGTCGCCGCGTCCGCGCCGGACTGGGTGCTGTGCGCGGGCTATCTGCGCATCCTCGGCAACGGATTCGTGGACCGCTTCCGCGGCCGCCTGCTCAATATCCACCCCTCCCTGCTGCCGCTGCACCGCGGCCTGCGCACGCATGCGCGCGCGATCGCCGCCGGCGACCGCGAACACGGCGCCAGCGTGCACTTCGTGATCCCGGAGCTCGACGCCGGCTCGGTGATCGCCCAGGCGGTGGTGCCGATCCTTCCGGGCGACGATGCCGACACCCTCGCCGCGCGCGTGCTTTCGGTGGAACACCCGCTGCTGTTGGCCACCTTGCAGATGGTCGTGGCGGGTCGGATTACTGAACAGGGTGCAAACGTGACCCTGGACGGTCATCCGCTATTTACCCCGCTGCGTTTAGATTCCGCCGGGCATTGCCTGAGCCGCTGAAACCCGAAAGCGGCCACCCGGTCGAAAGCTCCGCGCCCATCGCACCGCGCCCTCACACCGACCCACCCCGTCCGTCGACGCCCAGCGCCCCAAGGACCTTCGCTCCGCTTATGAAGTCACTCCTGCCCCTGCTCGCGGCCGCCCTGCTCGGCGCGCTGCTCCCCGGACGCGCGTCCGCGCTGGAACCGTTCGTGGCCGACTATCAGGTCTACAACGGCGGCAAGGTGCTGGGCGACGCGACCATGCAGGTGGTGCCCTCGGGCGGCCACTGGCGCATCGACCTGGATATCCGCGCCGAGCACGGCATGATGGGCCTGGCCGGCGCCGCCGCGCAGCAGAGCACCGTATTCGACCTGGTCGGCGAGACCTACCGCCCGCTCAGCCAGGCGCTGGTGCGCAAGGTGGCGTTCTCCAAGCGCCGGGTGGTCGGCGTCTACGACTGGAACAAGCTCAGCGCGCGCTGGACCGGCGACGTCAAGGAAGCCCGCCAGAAGCCCATTACGCTGCAGGACGGCGACATGAGCGGCCTGCTGATCAATCTGGCGGTGATCCGCGACGCCCAGCCCGGCAAGACCCTGAGCTACCGCTTCGTCGACGGCGGCCGCGCGCGCCCGCACCAGTACGTGGTCGCGCAGGAGCTGGAGAGCGTCTCGGTTGCCGACATGGGCTACAACGCGATGCGCGTGAACCGGGTCCAGAGCGGCAATGAAGAGACCGTGATCTGGGTCGTGGAAGGCGTTCCGACCCCCGTTCGGATACTGCAGCGCGAAAACGGTCAAGATACCTACGACCTGCGTCTGGTCGAATATCGAGGAGTTCCCTGATGGCCCCTACCCCCAAGGTTCCGTCGCTGCGTCTGTCGCCCTGGCTGCTGGCCGGCGCATTGGTGACGGCCAGCCTGCCCGCACTCGCGATCAAGCCCTTCAGCGCCGACTACACCGCCAGCTACATGGGCATGCAGGGCAACGGCCGCATGACCCTGGCCGCGGCCGGCCCCGGCCGCTGGAAGTACAGCCTGGAAGTGACCAGCCCGCTGGCCAACCTGAGCCAGTCGACCGTGTTCGAAGAGAAAGGCGGCCAATGGCGCCCGCTCTCGGGCAACGACTCGAGCAAGGTGCTGACCCGCAAGCAGGTCAAGAACGCGACTTACGACTGGGGCCGCGGCGTCGCAACCTGGACCGGCGACGTCAAGACCAACCGCGCCGGCCCGATCCCGCTGGTCGCCGGCGACATGGACGCGCTGCTGATCAACCTCGCCCTGGTGCGCGACGCCAGCGCCGGCAAGGCCATGAACTACCGCATGGTCGAGGACGGCCGGGTCAAGCAACTCACCTACACCGTCGCCGGCAAGGAAACCATCGACATCGGCGGCAAGAGCCAGACCGCGACCAAGCTGGTCAGCACCAACGGCGACAAGCAGACCATCGCCTGGGTCGTCGACGGCATACCGGTACCGGCACGCATCCTGCAGCGCGACAACGGCCAGGACGCGATCGACCTGCGCGTGCGCGGCGTGCGCTGACGCGGCCGGCGACGCAACGCATTAAAAAGTCCCGCGAGCGCGGGGCTTTTTTTATGCGCCGATGCACCGGTCGCGCAGGTTTCAGCCCGCGGGCGTCGCGCAGCCGGCGTTGCGGCCGACCCGGCGCTGCAGATCCGCGCACAGGCGCTGCGCCGCATCGGCGCGGCCGCTGCGACGTAGCAAGTCCGCCAGCCGCGTGGTCGCGGCCGGATGCATCGGCGCGAACTCCAGCACCCGCCGATACCACTGCTCGGCCTCGCGCGTGTGGCCCAGGGCGCGATGGCGGTCGGCCACCAGCACGCCGGTGTCGGCGTACCAGGGCAGCAATTGCGACTTCTGCTGCTCGTAAACCCTGGTCATCGCCGCGTACGCGGCTTCGAAGTACGGCAGCGCGGCCTCATCGCGACCGCGGATCTCCAGCACGTCGCCGATGTTGATCAGCGGCGCCCAGGCGTCCGGATCCAGCGCCACCGCCTGCCGGTAAGCCGCCAGCGCCGCATCGAAATCCGCCTGCGCGCTGAGCACGAAACCAAAGGCCTTGTGCGAAGCCGCATCGCGCGGCGCCAGCCGCACCGCCTGCTCGGCCATCTGCTGCGCACGCCGCAGGGCATCGCGCGCACTCGGCGTGTCCAGGCTGCCGCTGCTCAGCGCATCGCCGAGCTTGGTGTACTCCGGCCCCTGCCCAGGCGGATGCGGCCAGCGCAGCACACGCTGCACCAGGGCATTGGCCAAGCCCGCGTATGCCGGCGCGTAGTCGGGATCGGTCGCGATCAGGCGCTCGTACAGATCGATCGCGGCCTCGTTGTCGGCGCGCGAGAAGCGCATGTAGAAATCGCCGGCGCGTTCGGCGATCGCGCGCGATTGCGCGCTGGCCGGCTGCGGCAGAGACAGCCCCAGCCAGCCGGCCAGTGCGAGCACGGCCACGCCCAGCGCGCAGGCCAGCGCAAAGGGACGCGTCGGCGCACGCGGCCGCGACGGCGGCTGCATCGCGGCGTCCGTTTCGACCGCGACGGTGGCGAGCGCGGCCGTTTCGGGCATCGCGACCTCGAACGGCGTCGCGGCCGCGATCGCATGCACCGGCGCGATCCACCGATAACCGCGCTTGGAGATCGTCTCGATGTAGCGCGGGGCGCGCGGATCGTCGCCCAGCGCCTTGCGCAGTTTGGACACGGTGCGCGCCAGGGTGTCCTCGCCGACCACCAGCCCCGGCCACAACTGGGCGAACAGCTCGTCGCGCGACCACACCCCCTGCGGCCGCGCCGCCAGCGCGAACAGCAGGTCCATGACCTTGGGCTCCAGCCGCTGCACGCCGTCGGCGCCGACCAACTCGCCCGAAGCGCGCCACGCGCGCCATGCGCCGATGCCGATCGCGGCCGGTTCTGAGGGATTGTTTGCGGGAAGCATCACGGCCGACCCTGCCTTCGCAACTTCGTCAGGAAAAAAGGAGGAACCCGTCCTTGCCCTACGATACCGGTTGCGCGCGAATGGCAGCAGCACCGGCCGTCGCCCGTCCTGCGACGCCTGGCCCCGCCCTTACCGATCCGGAGCGAAGCATGCGCCTGCCCACCCTCAAACCGCTGGCCGCCCTGGCCCTGGCGCTGCTGTTCGCCGCCGGCTGCGGCCACCAGGCCGCGTCGGCCGAGCGCGGCGCCCCGGCCGGGGCCGAGACGACCGCATCGGCCGGGGCCACGCTCCCCGCCGCCGAGGTCCGCGCCGAATTCGAGGAGCTCTACCAGCGCCTGCGCGCCTCCCATTACGACCTCTACGCGCGTCGCAGCCGGCCCGAGTACGACGCCCTCTACGAACGCATGCGCGCCTCCTTCGACCGGCCGATGACGCCGCTCGAGATCCAGACCCGATTCCAGAGCTTCGTCGCCTACGGCCGCATCGCCCACGCCACTATCGGCTTCCCGCTGCCGGCGTTCCAGAGTTACCGCGAGGGCGGCGGCAAGGCCTTCCCGCTGTCGCTGCGGGTCGTCGCCGGCGCCGTGCGCGTGACCGAGAACGACAGCGGTCGGCCCTCGCCCGCGCCCGGCGACGAGATCCTCGCCATCGACGGCCTGTCCGCGGCGGAATGGATGCGACGCCTGGCCGGCCACGTCTCGGCCGACAACGACTACCTGGCGCATGCCCAGATGGAAAACTGGCTGCCGGCGCTGGTGTGGCTGGAATACGGTCCGCGCGAAAGCTACGCGCTGAAGATCCGCGACGCCTCCGGCCGCAGCAGCGAACTCAGCCTGCCCGCGCGCACCCGCGCCCAGATGCGCGCGGCCGCCGAGGCGCGCCCGAACACCTTGGATCTGGACTGGGACAAACGCGAATACCGCATGCTCGAACACGGCGTCGCCTATCTGCGCCCCGGCCCGTTCTACAACAACGCGCCCGGCGCGGCCGACATGTGGGACTACGCCGCGTTCTCGACCTTCATCGACGACGCCTTCCGCAGTTTTCTGAAGGCCGACGCCAAGAGCCTGCTGATCGACCTGCGCAGCAACCCGGGCGGCGACAACTCCTTCAGCGATCTGATGGTCGCCTGGTACGCCGAACGCCCGTTCCGCTTCGTCTCCGCGTTCAAGGTCAAGGCCAGCCAGGCCGCGATCGACAGCAACCGCAAGCGCCTGGACGCCGACGCATCCGATCGCAACACGATCTCGCGCAAGTACGCCCAGGCCTACGCCGAGCATCGCCTGGGCGAGGTGTTCGATTTCGAAATCCCGATGGCGCGACCGCGCAAGGACGAACGCTTCCGCGGCAAGGTCTATCTGCTGGTCGACCGCCGCTCGTACTCCAACACCGTCACCGTCGCCGCCCTCTCGCAGGACTACGGCTTCGCGACCGTGCTGGGCGAGGAAACCTCCGACCTGGCGACCAGCTACGGCGCCTCGGAAACCTTCACCCTGTCGCGCACCGGCATCCAGGTGACCTTCCCCAAGGCCTACCTGATCCGCCCCAGCGGCAATACCGCAGCGCGCGGCGTGGTGCCCGACATCGCGATCGAAACACCGGTGGTGGCGGGCGCGGACGACCCGGTGCTGGCGCATGCGCTGCGGATCGCGGCCAAGAACGAGGCGCGCAAGACGACCGAAACAGCCAAGGCGCCGAACGCAGCCAAGGTTCGCTAAGCCGTTGGCATGTGCCAAAAAGCGCCATCGATGAATAAAAAACACATTCCGTAAGGCGCCCGGCGTCTTCCCGACAAGCTTGAAGCCCTTGCGGAAGGAGCGACGCGCCTTCGCGATAACGGCCCAGCCGTTCCGGAAGGGCGGGCCGGCCTTCGCGATAACGATCGAGTCCTTCGCGAACGCGTCGAAGGGATTCGGGAAGGCCCGGCCCGCTTTCCGGAAGGGAACACGGGCCTTCGCGAAGCCGGCAACGTCCTGCGCGAATCGCGGCGGCGCCTTCCGCAAGGCCGGCGGCGGCTTCGGTCAGGCAGGAAAGGCTTGCGCGAATCCGGCGCCGCCCTTCGCGAAGGCCGGCCAGCCCTTCCGGAAGGCCGGCGCGGCGCAAGCGCAAGCGCGCCGCCTCACTCCGCCCTGTCCGCGCGGCCGCGCGAATGCGGGCGACGGGCTCGTCCTCGCGCGCGCGACCAGCGCAGCGCCAAAGCCAATTCCGGAAGATCCCGAACGGCGTGCCGACCTGTCGGCCCGATCCGCCCGAACCAAGAAAAAGCCCCGCGGCAGCGGGGCTTTCGATCGGCGCATCGTCGACTCGACGATCAACTCACGCGACGGATCTTCGCGCCCAGCTTGGACAGCTTGGCCTCGATGTTCTCGTAGCCGCGATCGAGGTGGTAGATGCGGTCGATCGTGGTTTCGCCGTCGGCGACCAGGCCGGCCAGGATCAGCGAGGCCGAGGCGCGCAAATCGGTGGCCATGACCGGTGCGCCGCTGAGCTTGGCGACGCCGCGCACCACCGAGGTGTGGCCGTCGACGCGGATGTCGGCGCCCAGGCGCAGCAGTTCGTTGACGTGCATGAAGCGGTTTTCGAAGATGGTCTCGTTGATCACGCCCGCGCCTTCGGCGATGCAGTTGAGCGCCATGAACTGCGCCTGCATGTCGGTCGGGAACGCCGGGTACGGCGCGGTGGTCAGGTCGACCGAGCGCGGGCGGCGGCCCTGCATGTCCAGGGTGATGCGGTCGCCGTCGACTTCGATCTTGGCGCCGGCGTCGCGCAGCTTGTCGAGCACGGCGTCGAGGGTGTCGGCGCGGCTGCTGGTGGTGGTGACCCGGCCGCCGGTCATCGCGGCGGCGACCAGGAAGGTGCCGGTCTCGATGCGGTCGGGCAGCACGTCGTGGCTGCCGCCGTGCAGGCGTTCGACGCCGTGGACGACGATGCGGCCGCTGCCGGCGTGTTCGATGTTGGCGCCCAGGGCGTTGAGGCAGTCGGCCAGGTCGACCACTTCCGGTTCCATCGCCGCGTTCTCGAGCACGCTGGTGCCTTCGGCCAGGACCGCGGCCATCAGCACGTTCTCGGTGCCGGTCACGCTGACCACGTCGAAGACGAAGCGCGCGCCCTTGAGGCGGCCGTTGCGATGGGCCTTGATGTAGCCGTTCTCGACCGTGATCTCCGCACCCAGCGCCTGCAGGCCCTTGATGTGTTGATCGACGGGGCGCGAACCGATCGCGCAACCGCCGGGCAACGAGACTTCGGCCTCGCCGTACTTGGCCAGCAGCGGGCCCAGCACCAGCACCGAGGCGCGCATGGTCTTGACCAGCTCATAGGGCGCGACGTGGCTGTTGACCGTGGTCGGGTCGACGGTGATGGTCGCACCGTCGGTGACCACGCCGGCACCGAGCTCGCCCAGCAGCTTGGCGGTGGTGACCACGTCGTGCAGGTGCGGCACGTTGCGGATCGTCACCGGCGCATCGGCCAGCAAGGTCGCGCACAGGATGGGGAGCACGGCGTTCTTGGCGCCGGAAATCTGGACTTCGCCGTTCAGTGCCGGCCCGCCCTCGACCACGATCTTCTGCATGGAATGTCTACTCGGTTCAGGCCGCGGCGGCTTCATCGGGGGTGAGGGTCTTCAGGGCCAGGGCGTGGATCTCGCCGCCCATGCGGTCGCCCAGGGTCGCGTAGACCAGGCGGTGGCGCGCCAGCGGCAGCTTGCCGCGGAAGGCTTCGGCCACGACCGTGGCTTCGAAATGCACGCCGTCGTCGCCGCGCACGTCGGCGCGGGCGCCGGGCAGGCCCTGTTCGATCAAGGATTGGATGGTTTCGGCGTTCACGTTCGGGGCACAGCCTTGGATTCGGTCGGAGGACGACGGTACGCCGGTCGGCGCGATTGCGCGCGCGGCACGGCGAGCCGTGGAGAGTGGGGGTGCCGCAGGGACAGACCCGCCCTGGACGGGCATTCAGCGGACGAACCGCATAGAATTCACGGATTAGCCTAGCGGAAAGCCCCGCGGTCCGGAATGGCGGCAAAGGAACGGCCCGTCCCAGCGGTCGCCCCGCCGCAGGCATTCGGGCCACGCGCGGCGAGCCAGGCCCGCCGACGCGGCCCCGGCCGCCGGCCCCTTTCCGACCCGGAGCGCCCGGCGCTTCGTTCTCAGAGCGACCTGTGCCGATGACGATCTCCCCCCTCACCGCGGCGTCCGCGCCGCACCCGGTCACCGATGCCGGCCTGGCCGCCAGCGGCCGGCGCGTGTTCGAGATCGAGGGCCAGGCCCTGGCCGCGGTCGCCGCGCGCATCGACGGCGCCTTCACCGCGGCCTGCCGGCTGATGCTGGCGGCGAGCGGGCGGGTGGTCTGCACCGGCATGGGCAAGTCCGGCCACGTCGCGCGCAAGATCGCCGCGACCCTGGCCTCGACCGGCACCCCGGCCTTCTACGTGCACCCGGGCGAAGCCGGCCACGGCGACCTGGGCATGATCACCGACGCCGATATCGTGCTGGCGCTGTCCTACTCGGGCGAGAGCGACGAAGTGCTGATGCTGCTGCCGGTGCTCAAGCGTCAGGGCAACAAACTGATCTCGATGACCGGCCGCGCCCAGTCGACCATGGCCCGCGAAGCCGACGTCCACCTCGACGTCAGCGTCCCCGCCGAGGCCTGCCCGCTGGCGCTGGCGCCGACCTCCAGCACCACCGCCTCGCTGGCGATGGGCGACGCGCTCGCGGTCGCGCTGCTGGAAGCGCGCGGCTTCACCGCCGACGATTTCGCCCGCTCGCACCCGGCCGGCGCGCTCGGCCGGCGCCTGCTGCTGCACATCACCGACATCATGCACGCCGGCGACGACGTGCCCAGGATCGCCGCCGACGCCAGCGTCAGCGAGGCCCTGGTGGAAATGAGCCGCAAGCGTCTGGGCATGACCGCGGTGGTCGACGAGGCCGGCCGCCTGCTCGGCCTGTACACCGACGGCGACCTGCGCCGCACCCTCGACGACCCGGGCGTGGACCTGCGCTCGACCCGCATCGTCGAAGTCATGACCCGCGCGCCCAAGACCATCGGCCCCGAGGCGCTGGCGGTCGAAGCCGCGCAGCTCATGGAAACCCACAAGATCAGCGGCCTGCTGGTGGTGGACGCTGAACAGCGCGTGGTCGGCGCGCTCAATATTCATGACTTGTTGCGCGCTAGAGTGGTTTAAAGGCCAGGATTCGGGATCCGCGATCCCCTCTCCCCGCAATACCCGCCTCGCGGCCCCCCTCCCATTCCGAATCCCCACGTGCCCTACAGCCATCTCAACGACTATCCCGCCGAAGTCCGCGAACGCGCCGCCCGGATCCGGCTGGCCTGCTTCGACGTCGACGGCACCCTGACCGACGGCCGCCTGATCTACGACAGCGAGGGCCGCGAGCTCAAAGCCTTCCACGTCCACGACGGCCAGGGCCTGGTGCTGCTGCGCAAGGTCGGGATCGCCGTGGCCTTCGTCACCGCGCGCGCCAGCACCATCGCCGAGCAGCGCGCGGCCGAACTCGGGGTCGAGGCGCATACCCGCGTCGCCGACAAGCTGGCCTGCGTGCGCGAGATCGCGCAGCGGCTGGGCCTGGGCCTGAACGAGGTCGCCTTCATGGGCGACGACCTGCCCGACCTGAAGGTGCTGCCGCACGTCGGCCTCGCGGTCGCGCCCGCCAACGCCCACCCCTGGGTGCGCGAGCGCGTGCACTGGCGCACCGGCGCGCAGGGCGGCGCCGGCGCCGGGCGCGAACTGTGCGACCTGCTGCTGGCCGCGCAGGGCCACGCCGAGCGCCTGCTGGCGCAGGTGCTGGAATGAACTGGCGCGGCCTGATCACCGCGATCCTGCTGCTCGGCGCGCTCGCCAGCGGCTGGGCGCTGTGGTCGCAGCGCCACAAGGACCGCGGCATTCCGGCCAGCGGCGGGCGCTCGGATTACGTGCTCAACGACTTCGAAGTGGTCGTGCTGGACAAGCAGGGCAAGGAATCCTTCACCTTGCGCGCGCCCAAGCTGGTGCGCGATCCCGACATCAAGACCATGGACATCGCCACTCCGACCTTCCTGATCCCGCCGCGGGCCGAGACTCAGGGCGGCGCCTGGGAAGTGCGCTCCAAGAGCGCCTGGGTCAGCGCCAAGGCCGACGAGGTGCGCCTGCGCGGCGCGGTCCAGGCCGACAGCACCGACGCCTCCGGCAAACCGATCGCCATCACCTCCGAGGAGCTGAACGTGTTCCCGGACACGAACAAGGCGACTTCGGCGGCCCCGGTTAAGCTGGTTCAGCCGGGCACTATAATGACCGGCTCGGGACTGCAGGCCGATCTCGATACCAAGAACGTCAACATCCCCAACGTCAAGGTCCGCTATGAAGCGAAAGCCCGCTAAGCCGCAGGTGCTGTGCCTGGTCGTCGCCCTGCTGGCGGCCACCGCGGCGCATGCGCGTTCTTCGGACCGCAACCAGCCCATGGACGTCGGCGCCGACCAGAGCAACTGCTCGGTCAGCAGCGACAGCGGTCCGTGCCTGCTCACCGGCAACGTCAAGATCGTCCAGGGCACCTTGATCATCAACGCCGCCAAGGCCGACATCAAGCGCGCCGACGGCGACATCAGCTACGTCACCCTGACCGGCTCGCAAGTCACGCTGAAGCAGGAAATGGACGACGGCTCGCCGTTCAACGGCCGCGCCAACAAGGTCGACTACGACATGCCGAAGGACACCGTGATCCTTACCGGCAACGCCTACGTCGACAAGGGCGGCGATACGATCAAGAGCGACCGCATCGTCTACAACATGAAGACCGGCCAGATCGAAAGCGGCGGCACCGGCGGCCGCGTCAACATGACGCTCAAGCCCAAGAGCAAGCCCGCCGCGCCGCCCAAGGGAGGCCGCTGATGCTGGTCGCCCGCGGCCTGCGCAAGGCCTACCGTTCGCGCGAAGTGGTGCGCGATTTCGGCCTGACGCTGGACGCCGGCGAAGTGGTCGGCCTGCTCGGCCCCAACGGCGCCGGCAAGACCACCTGCTTCTACATGATCGTCGGCCTGGTGCCGGCGGACGAAGGCTCGATCGTGCTCGACGGCCGCGACATCACCGCCGAGCCGATGTACACCCGCGCCAAGCTCGGCGTCGGCTACCTGCCGCAGGAACCCTCGGTGTTCCGCAAGCTCAGCGTCGCCGACAACCTGCGCCTGGTGCTGGAACTGCGCGACGACCTCGACCGCAACGGCCGCGAGCGCGAGCTGGCCAACCTGATGGACGAATTGCAGGTGACCCACGTCGCCGACCAGATCGGCGCCAGCCTGTCCGGCGGCGAGCGCCGCCGCGTCGAGATCGCGCGCGCGCTGGCGGCCAAGCCTCGCCTGATGCTGCTGGACGAACCCTTCGCCGGCGTCGACCCGATTTCGGTCGGCGAGATCCAGCGAATCGTGCGCCACCTCAAGAACCGCGGCATCGGCGTGCTGATCACCGACCATAACGTGCGCGAGACCTTGGGCATTTGCGACCGCGCGTATATCCTCAACGAAGGCGGCGTGCTCGCGCAGGGGGCTCCGGACGCGCTGCTGGCCAATCCCGACGTCCGTCGCGTGTACCTGGGCGAAACCTTCCGTCTGTAACCTTAGCTCGATTGCGCAGGGTTCCAGGCGTCGTTTTTCGCCAGACCTGGAACGTGCTTGCGGCCGCCCGCCCCATCAGGTCGCGTTAGAAACCGAGCATGAAGCCCCGCCTCCAAGCCTCGCTAGGTCAACAGCTGGTGATGACGCCGCAATTGCGTCAGGCCATCCGTCTGTTGCAGTTGTCGGCGGTGGAGCTGGAAGCCGAGCTGGTCACCGCGGTGGAAAGCAATCCGCTGCTGGACTGGACCGAGACCGCGATCAGCGTCAGCAACGGCGCCGACAGCGGCGGCGACGAGCGCGAAAGCTCCTCTCCCGAGTCCTCCGGCGAGGACCGCGAAGTCCTGCCCCCGGAAGCCGACTGGGGCGCCAGCGACGGCGAACCCTGGTACCAGCGCCTCGGCCCGTCCGATCAGGACGACGAGTCTCCGATCGCTGAACAGGTGGCCGACGCCGACACTCTGCATGACCATCTGCTGTGGCAGTTGCACCTGAGCCCGCTGAATGCGCGCGACCGCCTGCTCGGGGTGTCCCTGATCGAGGCCATCGACGACGACGGCTACCTGCGCGAGCCGCTGGACGCGATCGCCGCCTCGTTGGGCCCGGCCATCGACGCCGGCGTGGACGAGCTGACCACGGTTCTGCACCAGATCCAGCGCTACGACCCGGTCGGGGTCGGCGCGCGCTCGCTCGGCGAATGCCTGAGCCTGCAGCTGGCCCAGCTGCCCGCACAGACCCCCGGCCGCGAACTGGCCGGCCGCCTCGCCAACGGGCCGCTCGAGCGCCTGCCCAAGATCGGCGCGGCCGGGCTGGCCAGCGAACTCAAGCTCGAAGTGGCCGAGGTCGAGACCGCAGTCCAACTGCTGCGCTCGCTGGACCCGCGCCCGGGCGCCCAGATCGGCGCGATCGCGGCCGACACCTACGTCGCCCCGGACGTGGTGATCTGGCGCCAGCACGGCCTGTGGCGGGTCGCCCTGGCCGACGGCATGCGCCCGCGGGTGTCGATCCACCGTGCCTACGAGGGCATGATCCGCCACGCCAGCGCGGCCGACGCCAGTTACCTGCGCGGCCACCTGCAGGAGGCGCGCTGGCTGCTCAAGAGCCTGGAAGCGCGCGGCGACACCCTGCTCAAGGTCACCCGCTGCCTGCTCAAGCAGCAGGCCGCATTCCTGGAATTCGGCGACAGCGCGCTGCGCCCGCTGACCCTGCGCGAAGTCGCCAACGAGATCGGCCTGCACGAATCCACGGTCTCGCGCGCGATCTCGCGCAAGTACGCGCGCACCCCGCGTGGGACCGTGCCGCTGCGCGCCTTCTTCGCCTCCGGCATCGACACCGGCGCCGGCGGCGAGGCCTCCAGCACCGCGATCCAGTCCATGATCCGGCGCCTGATCGAGGCCGAAAACCCACGCAAGCCGCTGTCCGACGCGCGCCTGGCCGAGACCCTCAAGGCCACCGGCGTGCCGGTGGCGCGCCGCACCGTCGCCAAGTACCGCGAGGCGATGAGCATTCCGTCGTCGCAGGATCGGGTGCGAATGGGGTGAGGGCGCCAGCGCGCGGCTCCGACCTCATCCCGAACCACCATCCGGCCTACGAGCCACCTTCTCCCACAGGGAGAGGACGACAAAGCACTGCGTACTGAGCCCCTCTCCCTGTAGGAAAGGGGTTGGGGCGAGGGTCCGACGCGAGTGCATAGCTCGAACCACATCCCGGACCCTCATCCGGCCCTACGGGCCACCTTCTCCCACGGGGAGAAGGAAGATCAAAAGCCCTGCGTAACGAAGCGAAGGCCGCCGTCGCCGCGTGGAGCAACCGCCCCCGCCTCGTGGAACATCCTTCACACTGCTTTTAACCTCGTTTTTACTCCCGCACCCGACTTTGGTCGTAGTCCACGCGAAATCCGCATCGGATCAAGGCTTTTCACACCAGCCGCCAGATTTCGTGTCTTCCACCCCTTGCGCCTTATCGCCAGCGTGCGATGCTGGGCTCGTGGCTCCGGCTACGGAGCCGCATTCCCCAGTTGATGTGTAAGGAGGCCTCCGATGCGTATCGAAACCCACGGCCAGCAGCTCGAAGTCACCAGTGCGCTGCGTGACTACGTCGAATCCAAGCTGGCGCGGCTGCAACGTCACTACGAACAGCCTTTCGACATTCGCACCCAACTCAGCCTCGACAAGCCCGACCATCGCGCCGAAGCGACCGTGAACCTCGCCGGCCGCACCCTGCACTGCGACGCCGCCGCCATCGACATGTACGCGGCCATCGACCTGCTCGCAGACAAGCTCGACCGCCTGCTGATGAAGCACAAGAGCAAGCTCGTCGACCACCACCGCGGAGAAAGTCTCGCCCGGAACGGCGAATTAACCTGATCGTTCGGGGATAATGCGGCGCCTCCCGACGCTGTGTTGAACGATGCCGCTTCATGAACTGCTGAGCGCGCAACGGGTCGCGATCCTGGAGCAATCCAGCGATCGCGACGCCGTGCTGGAAGCCGCTGCGCGCCTGCTGGCCGACGGCACGCCGGCCGCGACGGGTGCCGTCGCCGACAGCCTGCGCGCACGCGAGCGCCTCGCCAGCACCGCCATCGGCCACGGCGTGGCCATCCCGCACGGCCGCAGCGCCCTGTTCGGCGACAGCCGCGGCGCCTTTCTGCGCCTCGAACAACCGGTAGACTTCGGCGCTGCCGACGGCGAAAAGGTCGACCTGGTGCTCGCCATGACCGTACCCGAACACTACGTGCAACAGCATCTGCAGCTGCTGGCCGAACTGGCCGAGCACTTCGGCGACGCCGAATTCCGCGCCGCCCTGCGCGGCGCGGCCGACGTCGACGACCTGAGCCGGCGCCTGCTCGGCGGCGACGCCCTGCGCAGCGGGGCGCGCGCATGACCACCAGCATCAGCGCCGGGGAACTGTTCGAACAGCAACGCGAACGCCTGGGCCTGCGCTGGCTGGCCGGCCAACGCGGCGACGACCGTGTGGTCGAAGCGGTGGAGACGGTCGCGCGGCGTCCGTCGCTGGCCGGTTATCTCAACGCGATCTATCCCAACAAGGTGCAGATCCTCGGCAGCGAGGAACTGTCCTGGCTGGACGGGCTGGACTCGCGCCTGCGCTGGGAAACCATCGAAAAGATCATCCAGTTCCGCCCGCTGGCGCTGGTGATCAGCAAGGACCAGACCTGCCCCGAGGACCTGCGCCAGGCCGCCGAGGAAAGCGGCACCGCGCTGTGGGTCTCGCCGCGGCGCGGCCACGAACTGCTCAACCATCTGCAGTACCACTTGGCCCGCACCCTGGCGCCGCGCATCACCATGCACGGCGTGTTCATGGAGATCTACTCGATCGGCGTGCTGATCACCGGCGAGTCCGGATCGGGCAAGAGCGAGCTGGCGCTGGAGCTGGTCACGCGCGGCCACCGCCTGGTCGCCGACGACGCGCCCGAGTTCACCCAGATCGCGCCTGACGTGCTCGACGGCACCTGCCCCGAGATGCTGCAGGACCTGCTCGAAGTGCGCGGCCTGGGCGTGCTCAACATCCGTCAGATGTTCGGCGACACCGCGGTCAAGAACAACAAATACCTGCGCCTGATCGTGCACCTGACCAAGCCGATGACCGAGCCCCTGCCCTCGGGCATCGAGCGCCTCACCGGCGACACCGGCCTGCGTCGCGTGCTCGACCTGGACGTGCCGATGATCACGCTGCCGGTCATGCCCGGCCGCAATCTCGCGGTGCTGACCGAAGCCGCGACCCGTCTGCACAGCCTGCGCATGAAAGGCCTGGACCCGGCCGCGGCCTTCATCGCGCGCCACAGCAATTTTCTCGAGCGCGGCGAATCATGAACCAGAGCGTCGAACCGATCCTGATCATCGTCAGCGGCCTGTCCGGCTCGGGCAAGTCGGTGGCGCTGCACACCTTCGAGGACCTGGGCTACTACTGCGTCGACAACCTGCCCGCCGAGCTGCTGCCCGAATTCGTGCGCAGCGTGGTCCAGGCCGGCGACGGCGCCCCGGCCAAGCTCGCGGTCAGCATCGACGTGCGCAACCGCCATAGCGACCTGGCCAATATTCCGGGCTGGCTGTCGACGGTGGGCGCGCTCGGGGTCGATCCCAAGCTGGTGTTCTTCGACGCCCGCGACGAAGTGCTGCTCAAGCGCTACGCCGACACCCGCCGCCGCCATCCGCTGAGCCAGCTCGGCCTGGCCCTGGCCGACGCGATCGCGCTCGAACACCAGGTGCTGCGTCCGCTGCGCCAGATCGCCGACGCCGTGGTCGATACCAGCGACCTCAACGTGCACCAGCTGCGTCGCTACGTGATCACCGAATTCGGCATGGGCGGCGAGACCGGCATGTCGCTGCTGTTCGAATCCTTCGCCTACCGGCGCGGCGTGCCGGCCGATGCCGATTTCGTGTTCGACGCGCGCGCCCTGCCGAATCCGCATTGGGACCCGACCCTGCGACCGCTGTCCGGCCGCGACGCCGGCGTGCGCGACTATCTCGAAGGGCAGCCCTACGTGCAGCAGTTCGTCGAGCAGATCGGCCAGTTCCTCGACACCTGGCTGCCGCGCCTGCAGGCCGACAGCACACGCAGCTACGCCACCGTCGCCTTCGGCTGCACCGGTGGACGTCACCGCTCGGTCTATCTCGCCGAACGCCTGGCCGAACACGCACGCGAACGCGGCTGGAACGAAGTCGCGGTGCACCATCGCGAGTTGGACTGAGCGACGCGGCCGCGCTGCATCCGTCGCGTCGTATCGCACGGTATCCGCACCTGCAGCCTCGCATCCAACGCCGGCTTTGCCGCATCGAATTGGTGAATCGACGCTAAGCGCGTCGCTTCCTTACGAAATTTTTGCGCATCCGTACCGGGTTTCTACACGCGCGACCGTACGGTGAAGCTGCGTTGTTCGCAGCGCACTCCGTCCACACCGGAGCACCGACGATGACCTCTCCCGTTCGCACCCCGCTGCCGTGGCTGATCGCGCTGTCCGCGGCGTTGGCGGCGCCTCTGGCGCTCGCTCAATCCACGCCGCCGCAGGATCCTCCGCCGACCACACGCGGCGAGGCCTCGCAATCCCTGCCGCCGAAGGACGCCGCCGGCATCACGCCCACCTTCGCCGAGTTCGATGTCGACAGCGATGGCAAGATCAGCAAGGCCGAAGCCGCGATCGACAGCCAGCTCAGCGCCGAGTTCGTCGCCCGCGACCAGGACGGCGACGGCGCGCTCAGCCAAGCCGAGCACCACGCCGGGCACGACCGTCACGACGACGGCAAACGCAAGTAAGCCGATGCCCGGGAGCGCATCGCGCTCGCGGGCCGGCCCGAAACCAAGGAGCCCCGCATGAACACCATCGCTCATCCTCATCGCAAGTTGGCGCTGACTCTGAGCGCGCTGCTGGCCGCCGTTGCGCTCGGTGCCTGCAGCAAGCCCGAACCGCCGGCCGGGGAAATGCCGCCGCCGGCCGCCGACACCGCACCCGCCGATACCACCACGCCGCCCGCGGACACGACCACCCCGCCGGCCGACACCACCACCCCGCCACCGCCGGCGGCCGATACCGGCACGCCGCCTCCGGTCGAAGGCACCTCAAGCCAGACCCCGCCGGACGAGCCCAAGACCGACACCAAGCAGCCGGCCCACTGACGGCCCCGCCGCGCCGGTCCGCCCCATGCACGGGCAGCCTCCGGGCTGCCCGTGCCGCAGCAGTCGCCGACGCCGCTCGCAAAATCGCATCCGCAGCGCTTCAGGCGCTTCCGGCCTGTCACCGGCGTCTGCTAAGTTGGCTGCATGAGCGTCGGCATCCTCCTCATCACCCACGAAGGCATCGGCAACGCGCTGGTCGCGGTGGCGAGCCGTTTGCTGCGCCCGTTGCCGCTGAAGGTGGAAGCCTTGGAGGTGCCGTTCGACGCCGACCACGACCTGCTGCTGCCGATGGCCAGCGCGGCGCTGCGCCGCGTCGACGGCGGCCAGGGCGTGCTGGTGCTGACCGATCTGTACGGCGCATCGCCGAGCAACCTCGCCGCCCGCGTCGCCCGCCTGGGCACGCCGGTGCGCCGGGTCTCGGCGCTGAGCCTGCCCATGCTATTGCGCGTATTGAACTATTCCGACCTCGAACTGGACGAACTGCCCGCGGTCGCCGCGGCCGGCGCGCGCAACGGCGTGATCATCGACGAGGCCTGATGTCCTACCCCAGACCGCACCGCGACACCGCAACAACGAGACGGCTTTTGAGGAACCCGCAATGATCGAACGCGAACTGACCGTCTCCAACCGCCTGGGCCTGCATGCGCGCGCCACCGCCAAGCTGGTGCAGGTGCTCTCCGGTTTCCGCAGCTCCGCCACGCTCACCGCCAAAGGCCGCGAGGTCAACGCCAAGAGCATCATGGGCGTGATGCTGCTCGCCGCCGGCCAGGGCACCTCGGTCAAGCTGCGGGTCGAGGGCGAAGACGAAAACTCCGCGGTCGACGCGGTGATCGCGCTGTTCGATCGCCGTTTCGACGAAGACAGCTGAGCGAGGGCGCGGCAGTGAGGCAGACTCGATGAGGCAAGCGTTCTTCGGACATGGCGCGTCGCGTGGCAGCGCCCTGGGCCGTGCCCGGGTCCGCTTGCCGCATGCGCTGGAAGTCGCCGAGGAACGGATCGAGCCGGCCCAGGTCGAGGCCGAACTGGCACGCCTGCACGCCGCCATCGAAACCGTGCGCGGGGAGATGCACGCGCTGCGCGACCGTCTGCACGGCGCGCTCGCGCACGAGGTCGGCGAGTTCCTCGACCTGCACACCCTGCTGCTCGACGACCCCGAACTGCTGCACGGCCTGGACGAACTGATCCGCACCGGCCGCTACGCCGCCGACTATGCCCTGCGCCTGCAACGCGACCGCATCGCCGCGGTGTTCGAGGCCATGGACGACGCCTACTTCCGCAGCCGCGTCGACGATATCGATCAGGTGATCGGCCGCATCCACGCCGCCCTGCACCGCCGCGCCGGCGAGATGCAGGGCGTGGCCGGCGAAATCCTGGTCACCGATAACGTCGCGCCGGCCGAACTGGCGCAGCTGCAGGCCCAGGGCGTGCTGGCGATCGTCACCGCCGCCGGCAGCGCGCTGTCGCACAGCGCCATCCTGGCCCGCAGCCTGCACCTGCCGCTGGTGGTCGGCACCGCCCAGGCCCTGCTCAAGATCAACGACGGCGATGCCCTGACCG
Source organism: uncultured Lysobacter sp. (assembly GCA_946480055.1). The sequence continues at coordinate 28,580 of CAMLID010000002.1, forward strand.
TCGACGGCAGCAGCGGCACGGTGATCCTGGAACCCGACGCCGACGACCTGCGCGCGCACCGCGACCGCGTGCGCGAACACGCGCGCGAGCGCAAGCAGCTGCACCGTCTGCGCCGCGAACCTACGCGCACCATCGACGGCGTCGACATCCGTCTCTACGCCAACGCCGAATCGCGCGAGGACGTGGCCGAAGCGCACGCCCTGGGCGCGGCCGGCGTCGGCCTGTACCGCACCGAATTCCTGTTCCTGCAGCGCAACGAGCTGCCGACCGAGGAAGAACAGTTCCGCGCCTACCGCGACGTGGTCCTGGGCATGACCGGCCGCTCGGTCACCATCCGCACCCTCGACCTGGGCGCGGACAAGGCCGACCGCACCGGCCTGGCCTTGCGCGACGAACCCAACCCGGCCCTGGGCCTGCGCGGCGTGCGCCTGTCGCTGGCCCGCAACGGCCTGCTCGAGACCCAGCTGCGCGCGCTGCTGCGGGCCTCCGGCTACGGCCCGCTGCGGGTGCTGGTGCCGATGGTGAGCTCGCGCGAGGAGATCCGGCGCGTGCGCCGCATGCTCGACCGGGTCGCGGACGAGCTGCGCCGCGAAGGCCACGAGATCGCCGAGCAGGTCCCGCTGGGCGCGATGATCGAAGTGCCCGCGGCCGCCATCGCCCTGCCCAGCTTCATCGGCGCGATCGATTTCCTGTCGATCGGCACCAACGACCTGATCCAGTACCTGCTCGCCGCCGACCGCAACAACGAAGCCCTGGGCGAGCTCTACACGCCGCTGCACCCGGCCGTGCTGCGGCTGATCCGCGACGTGATCCGCCTGTCCAAGGCGCGCGGCAAATCGGTGGCGGTGTGCGGCGAGATGGCCGGCGACCCGGCGTTCGCGCCGCTGCTGCTGGCGCTGGGGCTGGAGGAGTTCAGCCTGCACCCGGCGACCCTGTTGGAACTGCGTCGCGCGATCCGCGACCTGGACCTGGGCGCGCTGCGCGCGCGCGCACCGGCCTTGCTGCGCGCGCGCGACCGCAAGGCGATCGAGGCCTGGCTACGGGCGTGCTGAGTCGGGCGGTTGCTGCCGCGAGACCGAAGCCGTTGTCGATGTGCGATGCAAGAAAAGCATCTGCCGCGATCACACCGGCAGTCGAATCAAGCTATCACGGCTCACGCCGCTCCCACGGCAACGGGACCGCGGCGGCGTTCAGCGCCAGCCGTCGAAGTGGAAGCTCCCGGTCACGCAGTTGCTGCTGAGCTTCTGGCACATCTGCGCGCTCTTGGCGCAGCGCGCGAGCGCAGTCGCCAGCGCCTGCTCTTCGCTGCGGCCCTTGTCGGCGAACAGCGCCGCATTGCCGTCCGCGCCCATGCCCACCGCGATCGCCGCGCATTCGGAGCGGTAGCTCAGCAGGATCGCGCAGCCCGTGCCGCCGCCGTTGCCGCGGCAAGCTTCGAGCGCGGCCCGCTCGGCCTCCTTCTTCTCGCTGATGCCGTTGTCCTGCCCGGCCATGCCCAGGCTGCGCTTGACCGGGTCATGGGCGATCGCGGCCCAGGCCTTGTATTCGTGCTTGATCGCCTGCGGCGTGTCGGGCGGCGCCGCATCGGCGGGCTTGGAATTGCCGTTGACGCCGTAGCCGGGCAGCGGAATGCACAGCTGCCCGCTCGAATTGCCGCCCGGATACTGCCCGTCCGGACAGCCCTGCTCGGCGCGCACGTCGCCGGCCGCGGCCAGCAGTCCGAGCAGGATCAGCGTTCTGATGTTCATGCATCCCCTGACGCGTATACGCCGCGATCTCGCCGGCACGCGCATTGTGACCAACGTGCGCGGCCGAGCCCGACGCAGGACCGGACTGTCCCGCGAATTTGCGGCGAGCCGGTCGCCAGCGCGCGTTCGCATCGGGTCCGCGGCCCGCGAACACGCATCGGCGCGCGACACGCGTAATCGTCATAGCGCCGATTTTGCTGGGCTTTGCCGCCGACGCGGGCGATAATGCCCGTATGAACGCTTAACCCAGTCGCCGCCCTCGTGGCCGCGACGCGCCAACGGAAGTACCGCATGGCCGAAGCCGTCCGCCACGACAAGACCGCACGTCAGCTGCGACTGCTTTCCGACGCGCTCGACAGCGGCCGTCTGGGGCCGGTTCGCCGCCTGGTCAACACCCTCTCGCCCGCCGAGATCGGCAACCTGCTCGAATCGCTGCCGCCCGCCAAGCGCGTGGTGGTCTGGGGTCTGGTCGATCCCGAGGACGACGGCGAGGTGCTGGTCCACGTCGGCGACGAAGTGCGCGAAAGCCTGCTCGCGGACATGGATACCGACGAGATCGTCGCCGCGGTCGAAGACCTCGACATCGACGACCTTGCCGATCTGGTCGAAGACCTGCCCGACACCGTCATCGACGAAGTCCTCAAGTCGATGGACCGCGAGAACCGCGAGCGCCTGGAGCAGGTGCTGTCGTACCCGGAGGACACCGCCGGCCGTCTGATGAACCCGGACGTGGTCACGGTGCGCGCCGACACCACCATCGACGTGGTCCTGCGTTACCTGCGCCTGCGCGGCGAACTGCCCGAACATACCGACCATCTGTACGTGGTCAGCCGCCGCCACCAGTACCTGGGCCGGATCGCCCTGGCCGCGTTGCTGACCCACGAGCCCGGCACCCCGATCAACAAGCTGATCGACGACGAACAGCCGGCGATCGACATGACCGAGACCGCGTCCGAAGTCGCGCGCCAGTTCTCCGACCACGACTGGATCAGCGCCCCGGTCGTCGACGACAACAACATCCTGCTCGGCCGCATCACCATCGACGACGTGGTCGACATCATCCGCGACCAGGCCGAGCACCAGGCCTTGAGCGCGGCCGGCCTGGACGAGGACGAGGACCTGTTCAGCCCGGTGCGGCGCGCGTTCCGGCGCCGCCTGATCTGGCTCAGCGTCAATCTGTGCACCGCGTTCCTGGCCGCCAGCGTGGTCGGCCAGTTCGAGGACTCCATCGCCAAGCTGGTCGCGCTGGCGGCACTGATGCCGATCGTCGCCGGCATGGGCGGCAACGCCGGCACCCAGGTACTGGCGCTGATGATCCGGGGCCTGGCCCTGGGCCAGATCGGCGCCTCCAACGTCGGCGTGTTGCTGCGCAAGGAACTCTCGGTCGCGCTGATCAACGGCCTGGTGCTAGGCATCGGCCTGGGTCTGATCGTGCTGCTGTGGTTCCGCCAGCCGGGGCTGTCGCTGGTGATCGGCGTCGCCCTGACCATCAACCTGCTGACCGCAGCCGCCGGCGGCGTGCTGGTGCCGGTCACGCTCAAGCGCCTGGGCTTCGACCCGGCCCTGGCCGGCGGCGTGGTGCTGACCACGCTGACCGACGTGATGGGCTTCCTGAGTTTCCTCGGCCTGGCGACGCTGATCCTGCTGCGTTGAGTGCTGCGCGCGCCGGCCTGGCGTATCGCCGGCGCGATCCTTCGAGCGAATCCGATGCCGCCATTCGATCGCCCAACTACCCGCGCGATCGAGCTGGACGGCTCGGTCGTGCGGCGGAACGTGACCGCGGACTTGTCCCGATGTGGCGGTCGCGTCAAATCGCCGAATCGCGCATGGACAGCGCCGAAATCGCGCGGAATGATGCGACCAACAAGGACGCCCTGGACAGCACGATGCTGCGCGCATTACCCGCCCGCCAATTGGCGATCTTTCTGCTGTTCGCGCTGATGGCCGCGGTCTCCTGCACGCACACGCCGGCGAGCCGCAAGCACGGGGCCTTCGTCGCCCGTGCCCTCGACCTGGGCGGCAGGACTTATCGCTATCAGGTGTTCGTGCCTTCGCGCAGCGCCGGCGGGGCGCGGCCGCCGGTCGTGCTGTTCCTGCACGGTTCGGGCGAGCGCGGCGACGACAACCAGCGCCAGCTCGCGGCCGGGCTAGGCCCCTACATCGGCCGCATGCGCGACGACTTCCCCGCGATCGCGGTGTTCCCGCAGTCGCCCGAGGGTGCCTCCTGGACCGGGGAGACCGCGCGCATGGCGCTGGCCGCTCTGGACGCGGCGATGGGCGAATACGGCGGCGACCCCGACCGGGTCGCGCTGACCGGCCTGTCGCGCGGCGGCTACGGCGTCTACGAACTGGCCCTGATGCAGCCCGACCGCTTCGCCGCGCTGGTTCCGATCTGCGGCGGCGTCACCGCGCCGGCCGCGATCGGCGATCTGTATCTGCACGAGGTGGCGACGGCCGACGACCCGTTCAGCATCGCCGCCCAGCGCCTGCACCGCATTCCGGTGTGGGCCTTCCACGGCGCGCGCGACGATGTCGTGCCGCCCGAGCAGTCGCGGCGCATGGTCGAAGCCCTGAAGCAGGCCGGCGGCGATGTGCGCTACACCGAATTCGCGCAAGCGAACCACAACGCCTGGGACCTGGCGTACGCAACCGCCGAATTGTGGCCGTGGCTGTGGCGGCAGCGTCGGCACTAGGGGGAATGCACCCCCTCCCCGCCGATCAAGCCTTCTTCAGGAACTCGGTCCGCAACACCAGCCCTTTGACCTTCTCGACGTTGCATTCGATCAGCTCTTCGTCGTCGGTCAGGCGGATGTTCTTGCACAGGGTGCCGCGCTTGAGCGTCACCGAAGTGCCCTTCACCTTCAGGTCCTTGATCACCAGCACCGAGTCGCCGTCGGCCAGCGCGGTGCCATTGCTGTCTTTCACGATCATCTTGCAGTCCTTCCGGCCGCGCAGGCATGCGCAGCGTCTTCGTGTGGGAATCAGCCCTTGAGCAGGGCTTCGAGTACCGCCATACGCGCGGCGACGCCGTTGGCGACCTGGGTCAGGATCAGCGATTGCGCACCGTCAGCGACTTCGTCGGTGATCTCGACGTCGCGATTGATCGGGCCCGGATGCATCACCACCGCGTCCGGCGCGGCACGCTTGAGGCGCGCGGCGGTGAGACCGTAGTCGCGGTGGTAGTCGTCCAGCGACGCCACCAGACCCTCCTCCATGCGTTCGCGCTGCAGGCGCAGCATCATCACCGCATCCACGCCCTCCAGCGCCGCGTCGAAGTCCTGCGAGACCGTGCAGCCGCGCAGCGTGCCGTCGTCGGGCAGCAGCGAGGCCGGGCCGCAGACCCGGATCTCGCCCGCGCCCAGCGCGCGCAGCGCATGCAGGTCCGAACGGGCGACGCGCGAGTGGCGCACGTCGCCGACGATCAGCACGCGCAGCGCCGAGAAATCGACGCCCTTGGCCTGGCGCAGGGTCAGCATGTCGAGCAGGCCCTGGGTCGGATGGGCGCTGCGGCCGTCGCCGGCGTTGACCAGGGTCGTACTCGGATTGACGTGCTCGGCCAGCGCGGCGACCGCGCCGTCCTCGTGGTGGCGGATCACGAAACCGCGCACGCCCATGGCTTCGAGGTTCTTGAGCGTGTCCAGCGCGGTCTCGCCCTTGCGCGTGGACGAGGTCGAGGCGTCGAAGTTGATGGTGTGCGCGCCCAGGCGCTGGGCCGCGAGCTGGAAGCTCATGCGGGTGCGCGTGGACGGTTCGAAGAACAGCGTGCACACCGCCAGCCCGTCCAGCGCTCGGCGGTCGTAATGACCTTCTGCGAAGGCCTGGGCGCGGATCAGCAACGCGGTCAGCGCGTCGCGCGACATCCCGTCCAGGGTCAGCAGATGGCGCGGCGCGGAGGTCGGCGTCGGATGCGAAAGCAGAGAGTTCATGCGATGGGCAGTTGGTTCAGGTCGGTGGCGTCGTCGGGGGCGGCCAGGTAGCGCTCGACGATCACCGCCGCGGCGACCGCATCCAGCGCTTCGGCGTCGCGCCTGCGTTTGCGGCCTTCGGCGCGGTCGGCGGCGAAACGCTGCGCGGCCTCGATCGAGCTGGAGCGCTCGTCGACGAGCACCACCGGCAATTTGTAGCGTGCGTGCAGCTCGCGCGCGAAGGCGTGGGCGCGGGCGCGGGCGGGCTGATCGCCGCCTTCCAGGGTCATCGGGTCGCCGACGATCAGCCCGTCCGGGCGCCACTCGCCGCGCAGGCGGTCGAGCGCGCTCCAGTCCGGGCCGTGGCCGTGCACATCGACCACCGCCAGTGCGCGTGCGCCGTGGCCGAAGGCGCTGCCGACGGCCACGCCGATCCGGCGCGCGCCGACATCGAAGCCCAGGACCGTGCCGTCGCGCCGGATGCCTGTGCGCTGGTCGGCGTCGGCGTTCATGCGTGGCCGGCGTAGTCGGCCAGGTGCGCGAAATCGACGCCGATGCGGCCCGCGGCGGCCTGCCAGCGCGCGTCCAGCGGCAAGTCGAACAGCAACTCGGCGTCGGCCGGCGCGGTCAGCCAGTCGTTCTCGGTCAGTTCGTGTTCGAGCTGGCCCGAACCCCAGCCGGCGCAGCCCAGCGCGACGATCGCGTTGTCCGGACCTTCGCCGCGCGCCATCGCTTCGAGGATGTCGCGCGAAGTGGTCAGGAACAGCGCATCGGCGATCGCCAGGGTCGAATCCCACTGCATGCCGCCGTCGTGCAGCACGAAACCGCGCTCAGGATGGACCGGACCGCCGGCGAGCACGACCTGCGAGCGCAGCGAATCGTCGCCGCCGTCCACGCCCATCTGGCCGAAGACCTCGCCCAGGGTGTACTCGGAGGGGCGGTTGACCACGATGCCCATGGCACCGTCGTCGTCGTGCTGGCAGATCAGAGCGACGCTGCGCGAAAAATTGGTGTCCGACAGCGCGGGCAGCGCGATCAGGAGCTGATTGGCCAGGGGTGTGGGCATCACGGACATGGGGCCCATTCTAACGTGGGCGCTGCGCTCGCGGGTCGCGGCCGATCCGTCGTAGCATGGGGTTTGCCCCCTTCGGAACCGCGCCATGCCCCGGTCGCCCCTCCGTGCCCCGGCGCCGGCCGCGGCCGCCGTTTCCCGCCCTCGCGGACGCTCCTGAACCATGTCCGGCTATTGCGACTACGCCCCCGGCCACCCTCTGCACGGCCCTTACCACGACCGCGAATACGGCTACCCGCAACGCGCCGAGGCCGAGCTGTTCGAGCGCCTGATCCTGGAGATCAACCAGGCCGGCCTGAGCTGGGAAACCATCCTGCGCAAGCGCGAGGGTTTCCGCCTGGCCTACGACGGTTTCGACGTCGACACCGTGGCGGCCTACGGCGAGCGCGAACGCGAGCGCTTGCTCGCCGACGCCGGCATCATCCGCAACCGGCTCAAGGTCGATGCGGCGATCCACAACGCCCAGGTCGTGCAGACCCTGCGCGCCAGCCACGGCGGTTTCGCGCAGTGGCTGGACGCGCACCTGATCCTGGACGACCGCCCGCGCGACAAGGCCGGTTGGGTCAAGCTGTTCAAGAAGACCTTCCGCTTCACCGGCGGCGAGATCACCAACGAATTCCTGATGAGCCTGGGCTACCTGCCCGGCGGCCACCGCGAGACCTGCCCGGTGTACGCCAAGCTGGCGAAGCTGCGGCCGCCGCCGCCGTGGATAGGAGCGGCCAAGGGCTGAGCGCCGCCGCCCCACGCAGGATGGCGGCGAGTCGCAGCACCCTATGCCAAAGAACCGCTACTGCGCGGGTACGGCCTGCGGCGGCGCGGCGGCGCCGGCTGCCACAGGTACCGAAGCGACAGGCGCCGATGCGGTCGTCGCATTCGGCAACCACAGTTCGATCACGCGCTCCTCGGGCTTGAACGCGCCGGGCAGCTTGAGCAGTTCGATCTCGGTCGTGCCGGCGTACCAGGCTGCGATGTTCGGCATCAGCCAATCCTTGAGCGCGGCCGCGCAAGCACCCTGGTCGTCCATGCGGTGCACGACCAGGGTCGGCTGCAGGTAGGACTTGGGCGGATCGGCATTACGCGCGCGCGCCGAACGCACCACGTTCTCGATCCCGGGCATGGTCGCCGCGGGCTTCAGCTGGGCCCAGGGCAAGGCCGCGGCGCGCTTGCGCGTCGCCTCGTCGTAGACCTGCACGTAGACCACCACCGGATAGGCACCACAGGCCTGCTGCACGGCCAGTGTCGGTGACGGTCGCGCCAGTTGAGGGTCGGCCTGTTTCTTGGTGCTCGTCTGCAGCGGCGGCGCGGTGTCCACACCTGCCGGTACGCCCGGCAGCGTGGCGACCGGCGCCGCGGTGCCGCGCACCATGGGTCGGCCGGCACCGGTCGCGGCTGCGATGGCGTCGAGCGGCACCGCCAACGCGGTCGCTGCGGTGCTGCGCTCCCAGTACGGATCGCGCGCGGGCGGATCGCAGACCGCCTCGCACAGCGTGCGATGCGCGCTTTGCACCGCCGGACATGCCTTGGCCACCGACCGCGACGGCGCCAGGCCGCAACTGGCCTGCACCTTCTTGACCAAGCCGCCGCCGGCACTGACCTTGTCGCGCTCGCGCCGCACTTGCCGATAGACGCCGTTGAGCAGCGCCTGCAGGTCCTCGTCGATATCGGTGTTTTCCTCGCCGGCCGGCGCTAGAGCGCCGGCGCTGGCCCAATGCGGCAATTTGAGCCGCAGTTCCTTCAGACGCTCGCCGGATGCGGTCGCTTCCTGCCGGCGTTGCTCGGCGAACTTGTCGAACGCGTTCCAGGCCGGCACCACCAGGGTCGCGACCAGGCCCGCGCCGAGGCCGGCACTGATCGCCGCCGCCTTGGTCTCCGGGCGCCAGAACGGCTTGACCGCTTCGTCGATCTGCGGCGTGGACGGACGCAGGCGGCGCAGCGAGGGCAGCGCGCCCTGCGGCTCGACCGGCGACGACCATCCCGGCAGTTGCTCCAGCCAACCCGGCTTCAGAGCGCGGCCGAAGTCCTCGCCGAGCCGGTGGTAGCTCTCCCACTGCGCCTCGTCGAAGAACTGGTCCGCGGTCGGCTGCTGCGGGAATTCGGGATTGCGGCGCGCGTAGGCCAGCACGTCGCTGTCGAGCGCGAAATGCAGGTTCGGCTTCACCACCAGCAAGGTGCCCTGCTTGCTGCGCCCCTGCCGGTCGGGACGATAGCGGATGCGCGCCAGCATCACCCCGCGCGCGGTGTAGTTGTCGTGCAGCTTCTCCGGCGCCAGCACGCAGATGTGCTCGTCCTGCATCAGCGGCAGGTGGCAGGCGCTGTCCTCGGTGTAGAACTCGATCTCGGCGCCGAAGTCGATGCGCGCCTTGCGGATCAGGTTCTCCAGATCGGCGTACTCGTAATTGGGGTCCGCGCCGCAATCGGCCAGCACGATGAAATCGAGCTGGCGCCGCAACAGCGAGTGCACGCCGGTGTTGTCGAAGTGACCGCCGTCGGACAGGTACCAGGCGCGCGCGGCGGCGCCGTCGAACGACGCCAGGGCTTCCGAAACCAGGCGTCCGAACTTGGAGTTGCGGCAGCTGCGCGCCAGCGCCAACTTCCATTTGCCGAGGCCGTGGGTGCGCGCCGGCCCGACGCCGGCCATCGGCGGATCGAGCCGGGCGTTGCTGCGGCCGGTGTCGAACCAATAGCCCAGACGCGCCCCGACCAGGAACAGCAGCATCGCCCAACCCGTGGTGGTGTTGGAGCCCGCGCCCGGCGAAGCCGCGGCGCCCGAGATCGCGATCCAGCGGCCGAGCTTGTCCAGCCGCTGTGGCGTGATCTGGGTGCGCTCGCCGTCGCGGCCGACTTCCAGGCCGAACGCGCTCGCCACCAGCGGCACGCCCTTGCGGTCGGCGTTGTAGAGCTTGCTGCTGGCGCCGCGGGTCTGGTTGAGGCAGGTGTTGACCAGGTGCAGCGGACCGCCGCGAAGGTCGGGCCGATACTGCGCCATGGCGACATCGTCGTCGTCCACGGTCTCGACGATGTTCGACACTTCTTCTGGGCTGGCGCGACGCGCGCCGAGCACGGCCTCGCCCGGGAACCGGCGCCGGCTGCCCACCGCTAGATAGGCGCGGGTGAGACGCGAACGATAGAAACCATGCAGCGAAGTGGTGTTGACGGTTTCGGTGTGCAGGCCGGTGCCGACGAACCAGACCAGCAGCCCCAGCATCAGCCAGCCCACGCGTTGCAGGGTCGATTGCTGCATCACCCAGATGCGCCAACCCGACGCGCCGGCGTGATCGCCGAACACCCACCACTGCACCACGGTCACCCACAGCACCAGCAGGACCAGGGTCGCGCCCAAGCCGAGCACGTTGATCAGCAACGGCATCAGGCCGGGGCGCGGCCCCTCGTCGCTCGACAGCAGGCGCTGGATCGGCTCGCCGAATGCGCGGACCACGATGACCAGCAGGCTGCCCAGACCGACGCTGCCGTACACCCAGAGCGCGCCGGACTCCAGCGTCTTGAGCAGGCTCCAACTGGCCCAATCGAGCAGGCCCGCGAACGCGGGCAGCAGAGCGGCGATATTGATCCAGCGCAAATGCGCGGTCAGGCGGTCGCGTTCGCGCGCGTTGACGGTGTCGCGATCCTCGCGCGCACGTGCGACCCGCAGCCATAGCCACAGGCCGTAAGCGGCGACGCTGACCAGCGCCACGCAGGCGAGGAACTTGCCCGAGTAACCGGGCAGCGGCACCGCGACGCTGGGCAGACTCAGATACAGCAGCACCGCCAGCGCGGCCGGGCCCAGCACCATGGCCATGTCCCAAAGCCGGAAACGCGCGCGCTCGTTGAGCACGGCCGCGTTCTTCGGCGCCACGTCGCGCAGCGCCCAGTAGGCCATCAGATTGCCCGGCGCCAAGGACAGCCAGACCAACGCCGTCAGCGGCCACCACGCGCTGCGCCACGCGCTCCAGTCCTGCGGCGAGAGCAACGAGGTGTGGCTCTGGACCATGTGCGGCAGGACCACGATCGCGCCGATCGCGATCGCCAGCAGCGCGAATTCCAGGTGCACCGCCAAGCCGGCGCGCAGGTAGGTGGCGATGGCGACGCCGTAGTCGCGCGCGCCGCGCGGAACCAGGTAGCGGCCGTAGCGACGCAGCCAGCCCAGCAGCAGCGTATCGCTGCGACGCAGCAGTTCCTGCGCCTGGGCCATGCCGACGGAAGCAATCAACCGCCCCAACGCCGCGCCCGCATAGCCGCCGCCGGACACCGTGGACAGGTAGTCGAAGCGCGGCAACAGACCGTTCTGGGCCAGGCCGCGGATCAGGCCCAGGCAGAAGGTCGCGCTGCGCACGCCGCCGCCGGACAAGGCCAGGCCGATGGTGCTGGTCGGACCGCTTTCGGGGCCGGCAACGCCGGCGACTTCGCGACGGGCGTCGATCGCGGCGCGCTCGGCGGCATCGATCGCCGCGGCCATCGCGTCCCCATTCGCATCGGCGTTCGCGTGTTGCGGACCCGCGCCGCGCTCATGCGCGCCGGCGGGCGTGGGAGTGCGGTCCGGGCCGGACGCGGCGGGTCCGTGATCGGTGCTGGCCATGCGACATGCTCCGTGTCGTTGGATACATCCCTGTTAGCGGGTAACGATACAGATGCGCGCGACAGGACACGGCGCCGGCCGTCGGGCGGGTCGATGCGTCTGGCGATACCGATGGAACCCGCGGTGCGCGGGCCCGTTGCGCCGAGATCCGGGACGCTCGCGGCGCCGATCGCCCGGCGCGTGCGTATCGCCCAAACGGCAAGAAGCCCGGACCAGCCGGGCTTCTTGCTAGCAACGGAAACCGCGGCGCGGGGTCAGCGCACTTCCGCGACCTCGACGCCGTCCAGGCCCTGGGCCAGGGTGCGCGCGTCGCCGCCCTGGGCGAGCTTGATGCGCAGACGCACTTCGTTCTGCGAGTCGGCGTAGCGCAGCGCGTCTTCGTAGCTGATCTCGCCAGCCTGATAGAGCTCGAACAGGGCCTGGTCGAAGGTCTTCATGCCCAGGTTGGTCGACTCCTTCATCACTTCCTTGAGCTTGTGGATCTCGCCTTCGCGGATGTAGTCCTGGATCAGCGGCGTGCCCAGCAGGATTTCCATCGCCACCCGGCGGCCCTTGCCGTCCGGAGTCGGGATCAGCTGCTGCGCGACCACGCCCTTGAGGTTCAGCGACAGATCCATCAGCAACTGGCCGCGGCGGTCCTCGGGGAAGAAGTTGATGATGCGGTCCATCGCCTGGTTGGCGTTGTTGGCGTGCAGCGTGCACAGCACCAGGTGGCCGGTTTCGGCGAAGGCGATGGCGTGGTCCATGCCCTCGCGGGTACGCACCTCGCCGATCATGATCACGTCCGGCGCCTGGCGCAGGGTGTTCTTGAGCGCGGCGTCCCAGCTGTCGGTGTCGATGCCGACTTCGCGCTGGGTGATGATGCAGCCCTCGTGCTTGTGCACGAATTCGATCGGGTCCTCGATCGTGATGATGTGACCGGTCGAGTTCAGGTTGCGGTAGCCGATCATCGCCGCCAGCGAGGTCGACTTACCGGTACCGGTCGCGCCGACGAAGATGATGATGCCGCGCTTGGTCATCGCCAGCGTCTTGATGATCGGCGGCAGGTTCAGCTCTTCGACGGTCGGGATCTTGGTCTCGATGCGGCGCAGGACCATGCCGACCTGGTTGCGCTGGTAGAAGCAACTGACGCGGAAGCGGCCGACGCCGGTCACGCCGATGGCGAAGTTGCACTCGTGGGTCTTTTCGAACTCCTCGCGCTGCTGAGGGTTCATGACGTTGAGCACGAGATCGCGGCTCTGCTGCGGAGTCAGCGGATTCTGGGTGATCGGCGAGATCTTGCCGTGGACCTTCATCGACGGCGGCATGCCGGCGGTGATGAACAGGTCCGACGCCTTCTGGTGCGCCATCAGCTTGAGGAACGAGGTGAAGTCGATGGTGCTCATGGGGCTGCCTCCTCGGGAGGTCTGAAACTTGAAAGACGATGCCGTGCCGCTGTGGTTGAGGGGGTCGGCGCCGGCACTGTGCCAGCAACCGACCGCAGGCAACCGGGACCTGCTTCACTTAGTCGAACAGACGCTTGTCCTTGGCGTACTCGCGGGCCTGCGGGCGCAGGATCATGCCGCGCTTCACCAGGTCCTGCAGATGCTGGTCCAGGGTCATCATGCCGTGGTTCTGACCGGTCTGGATCGCCGAATACATCTGCGCGACCTTGTCCTCGCGGATCAGGTTACGCACCGCCGGGATGCCGACCATGATCTCCCAGGCCGCGGTACGGCCGCCGCCGACCTTCTTCAGCAGCGCCTGCGAGATCACCGCGCGCAACGATTCCGACAACATCGAACGCACCATCGGCTTTTCGCCGGCCGGGAACACGTCGATGATGCGGTCGACCGTCTTGGCCGCGGACGAGGTATGCAGGGTGCCGAACACCAAGTGGCCGGTTTCGGCCGCGGTCAGCGCCAGGCGGATGGTTTCGAGATCTCGCAACTCGCCGACCAGGATGTAGTCCGGGTCTTCGCGCAAGGCCGAACGCAGGGCCTCGTTGAAGCCGTGGGTGTCGCGGTGGACTTCGCGCTGGTTGATCAGGCACTTCTGCGAGGTGTGCACGAACTCGATCGGATCCTCGACCGAGAGGATGTGCGCGTACTCGTTCTTGTTGATGTGGTCGATCATCGCCGCGAGCGTGGTCGACTTGCCCGAACCGGTCGGTCCGGTCACCAGGATCAGGCCCTGCGGCTGTTCGATCAGTTCCTTGAAGATGCGCGGGCAGCCCAGGTCTTCCAGGCTCAGCACTTCCGAAGGAATGGTACGGAACACCGCACCGGCGCCGCGGTTCTGGTTGAACGCGTTGACGCGGAAACGGGCCAGGCCGGGAATCTCGAACGAGAAGTCGACCTCGAGGAATTCTTCGTAGTCGCGACGCTGCTTGTCCGACATGATGTCGTAGACCAGCGAATGGACCTGTTTGTGATCCAGTGCCGGAATATTGATGCGTCGCACGTCGCCGTCGACGCGGATCATCGGCGGCAGGCCAGCCGACAGGTGCAAGTCGGATGCCTTGTTCTTGACCGAAAACGCCAACAGTTCGGCGATATCCATGCGTGCTCCCCCGCACTGCAACAGAACTTCAGATGGAAACTTCAGACGAAACGTATCGTAGCTACAGCGGAAACGCTAAAACGCGAACGAGCGACGAATGTGGCCAACCGCAAGTAGCGGGAAGCGTCCCCTGCGAGGCAGTATAGCCCCGTACCCGCATTGCCGAACCAGCCCTCTTTCACAGGATTCCCCACGTGCGCGCGCACGCCCTGCACGGCATCTTGCACCAGTTGGATAACGCCGCGAGCCTTGCGCAGCGGCCAGTACCGCAGTTGCTGGCGGTGAGCAAGACCCAGGATGCGACCGCCGTCGCGGAACTGGCGGCGGCCGGCCAGCGCGCCTTCGGCGAGAACTATGTTCAGGAAGCGGCGGCCAAAACCGCGGCCCTGGCCGGCCTGGAACTGCAGTGGCACCTGATCGGCCATCTGCAGTCGAACAAGGCTGAGCAGGCCGCGCACTTGTTCGACTGGGTGCAGACCGTGGACCGGCCCAAGCTGGTCGCGGCGCTGGCCCGCCACCGCGATCCGGCACGCGCACCCTTGCAGGTGCTGATCCAGGTCAACATCGACGACGAGGCCAGCAAGCACGGCTGCCGCCCCGAAGACGTGCCGGCGCTGGCGGCGGCGATCGCGGCCGAACCGCGCCTGCGGCTGCGCGGGCTGATGGTGATCCCGACCCCGCACGAGGACCCGGAGCGGCGCCGGCCCGCGTTCCGCCGCAGCGCCGCGCTGTTCCAGGCCCTGCGCGCCGCCGATCCCGGTATCGATACCCTGTCGATGGGCATGAGCGACGACTACGCGATCGCGATCGAGGAAGGCGCGACCATGGTCCGGATCGGCACTGCGCTGTTCGGGGCCAGGCCGCCGAAAGCAGCCGCGTAGGCGCGCGGCTGATCGGCGAGCGCCGCCTCGGCCGCATCGGCGATCCCCGCTTCGAAACCTGCGTCCGCGATTCGTCCTGTCCGCGGCTGCGGGCGACGCGTTAGCGCGGGAGCACGGCCACCTCGGTATGCTGGCGATCCGACCCCGTTCGCCGCCGCCCTCATGTCCGAAGCCGATACCGCCCTGTCTCCGCTCAGCCCGGTCGCCTTCATCGGCGGCGGCAACATGGCGCGCAGCCTGATCGGCGGCCTGGTCGCGCGCGGCGGCGACGCCGACGCGATCCGCGTCGCCGAGCCGGTGGACGCGCTGCGCGAAGCGCTGCAACGCGACTTCGGCGTACGCAGCTACGGCAACGCCGCCGAGGCCGCGGACGGTGCCAGCGTGTGGCTGCTCGCGGTCAAACCGCAGGTGATGCGCAGCGTCTGCGCGGCGCTGGCGCCGCTGGCGCAGGCGCAGCGACCGCTGGTGATCTCGATCGCGGCCGGCATCACCGCCGGCCAGCTCGAGCATTGGCTGGGCGGCGGACAGGCGGTGGTGCGGGCGATGCCGAATACGCCGGCCCTGCTCGGCGCCGGCATCACCGGGCTGTACGCCAACACCGCCACCGGTGAACCGCAACGCGCGCGCGCCGCGGCGCTGCTGGACGCGGTCGGACCGACGGTGTGGATCGAACAGGAAGCGCAGATGGACGCGGTCACCGCGGTGTCCGGCAGCGGCCCGGCCTACGTGTTTCTGCTGGCCGAGGCGATGCAGGCCGCGGGCGTGAGCCAGGGGCTGACGCCGGAAGCCGCGCGCGCCCTGGTCAACCAGACTCTGCTCGGCGCGGCGACCATGCTGACCCGCACCGACGAAGCCGCGCAGGTGCTGCGCGCGCGCGTGACCTCGCCCGGCGGCACCACTCAGGCCGCGATCGAAACCTTCGAGACGGGCGGCTTCCGTGCCCTGGTCGAGGCCGCGATCAAGGCCGCCACCGAACGCGGCCGCGAGCTCTCCGCCGCCAACGATTGATCCCCTGACGACCGGAACCGCCGCCATGCGCACGACTCTCGCCTTCTGCCTGCTCACTCTCGCGCTGCTGAGTGCTTGCGGCCGCGAGGCCGCGGTGCCCACCGGCTCCGGCAGCGTCGGCGCCGCGCCGCAGGAGGCGACCGCGCGCAGCGGCGACGTCACCGTGCACGCCAGCGTCCTGCAGACTTCCGCGCTGTCGCCGGCGGTCGCGCAGCAGTACGGGATCGTGCGCGACGACGCCGTGGTGATGCTGCTGGTGGCGGTGCGGCGCGGTCCGGACGGCCAGGACGTCGCGGTTCCTGCGCGCGTCAGCGCCACCGCGACCGACCTGCGCGGCCAACGCCATACCCTGGAACTGCGCGAGCTGCGCACCGGCGAAGCCGGCAGCGCGCAGTTGCTGGACTACATCGGCACGGTCGACATCGCCCTGCCCGATACCGTGCGATTCGACGTGACGGTGGTGCCGGAGAGCGGCGCCGGCACCAATCTGCAGTTCAGCCGCGAGTTCTATCCGCGCTGAGCGTCGGCGAAGGCTTTATCTGCCCGGATCGTCGCGGGTCAGCGCTTCGATGCGCAACCGTTCGCGCGCATCGAACGGCGCCAGCAACGCGGCCAGTCGGACCTGGCGTTGCGCCGCATCCAGACCGCGATCGGCCAGCACCCGTTCGCGTCCGGCGCGATACGCGGCCACTCGTCGATTCCATTGCGCGCGGCGCCGGTCGAGCTCGGCCAGTCGCTGCGCCGCCTCCGGTCCGAACGCCGCCTCGCGTTCGGCGTAGCGGCGTTCCGGCGCGGCGCCCTGCGCTTCGAACTGCGCGCTCTGGCGCATCGCCCGGGCCACGGCGTCGCTTTCGGCGCGGGTCGGATCGGCGTCCAACCCGTGTGCGGCATCGAGTTCCTGCAGACGCACGGCGCGTTGCGCGGGCGAGAGGCGGCGATCGTGCAGCAGCGCCTGGCGCGCGATCGCGTGCTCGAGGCGGCGCTCGTCTTCGCCGTACCAGGCCTGCGCGACCACTGCGCCCAGGCGGCGCCGGCGCAACTCGCGCCGGCGTTCGAGATCGGCGCGCAGATCGCTGCCCGTGTCCAGGGCCGCGCTTTCTAGCTCCAGCGCGACATAGGCGTCGAACCAGGCCAGTACCTGCGCCAGCACGGCCGCGCCGACACGCGGTTGCAGATGGCGGCGCAGGTCGTCGCGGATCGTTGCCGGCGAACGCTCGCCCAGGCGGGTGAGGAAGTAGTCGAACAGGCGCCGCATGGCGCGATCCGGCACCGCCTTGCCCGCGGCGTTCAGGGTCAACGCCCCATCGACGGCGGTGTCGCGCAGGGAGTCGCCCGTGGCGCCCACGGCGGCACGCGTGCGTCCCCGCTGCGCATCCAGGGTCGCCTGCACGCTCGCCGCCGACGGGCCAGTGGCGCGGGTTGGTGCCGCGTCGCGACGCAAACCCGACAGTCCCAGCACCAGCGCCACGGCTGCGACCAACATCAGTGCGAGGGTGAAACGCAGCATCTAGAGCCCGGCGTTTTTCAGTCTGTTGAGGTGGGCACGATAGACGCTGGGCGGGTTGGACGCGAACAGGCCGCGCAGGCCGGCGACCTGGTTGACCTCGTCGAGGTGGTTCCAGGCGTAGTCGTCGCGGATCACACTGCCCAAGTGCGAGGAACAGCGCCCGACCAGGCCGTCGTTGGCCTCGAAACCGAAGAACAGCGCGCCCGCGCCCATCAGCAGATCGCTGGGGTCGAACACGTTGCTCAGCGGCGAGGTGCCGCCCATCGAGTAATAGCGCACGCCACGCACGCTGGCCGCGCCCTGGCCGCAGGCGCTAGCCGGAAGGCCTTCGGGATAGCGCGCGTTGAACGCTGCAGCGCCAGCGCTGTCGAGCGACGCCAGGGCGGCCAGCGCGTCCTGCGGATCGTCGTCGCCGGACAGGAATTCCAGGAACGAACCCAGCGCGTCGGCGAGGCCGGCGACCAGGCCGCGCCCCGGCGATCCGGGCGGGAACGCGGTGCCGATACCGTCGGCGACCTTGCTGCCGGTGTGCGGGCTGCCCATGGAGGTGATCGAGGCGACCAGGTCCGGCCGCACCGAGGCGACGTAACGCGCGGTCGGGCCGCCATGGCTGTGGCCGATCAGGTTGAATCGGCTGTAGCCGTAGGTCACCTGCAGGGTTTCCAGGTAATCGATCAGCTGCTCGCCGCGCAATTCGCTGGAGTTCGCCGAGGACACGTTGGCGACGTAGACCTTGGCCCCGCCGGCGCGCAGTTGCCCGGGGATGCCGTACCAGTAGTCGTAGATGCCGCCGAGTTCGTCGAAGCCGAACAGGCCGTGCACCAGCACGACCGGGTTCCGGGTCTTGGTGTAATCGTCGGCACTGGCCGGCAGGGCCGCCGCCAGCAACAGCAGGACCGCGAGCACGCGGCCCCAGACTCCGATGCGCAGCGCGCCCGGACGCAGATTCGATCGCGACATGTTCCCTCCCAGAAACCGTGCCGTACCGTTGGCGAGGCCGGCGGCGCCGGCCCGGTCGACTGTACGAATGCGTATGGAACCTGCACGCCGCAGCGCACCATACGGGAGCGAACTGTGATGCCCATCGCGCCGGCCTCCGCGGCAGGCCGAGACGGCGCCGTCTAATTGTTGCGCTGCACCCAGGCGCGGATATGGCCGGCGATCTCGCGCACCCCGTCGCTGAGCGCGGCCGGACCCGGCTGCAGGATCAGCGGCGACTTGATCTCGTGCAGTTCGCCGTCGCGCACCGCCGGGATCGCATCCCAGCCCGGGCGCGCAGCGACGCGTTCGGGACGGAATTTCTTGCCACACCACGATCCGAACACGATGTCCGGCGCCAGCGGTATCACCTCGGCCGAGTCGGCGAGGATGCGGTGCTTGGCCAGCGACTGCGCGGCGTGCTGCGGGAACACGTCGTCGCCGCCGGCGATCCGGACCAGCTCGGCGACCCAGCGGATGCCGGTGATCAGCGGCTCGTCCCATTCCTCGAAATACACCTTGGGGCGGCGCGGGTACGCGAGCGTCCCGCGTTCGATCTCATCCAGCCCGCGACGCAGCCCGTCGGCGTAGGCCACGGCCTTGTCGGCCGCGCCGACCAGGGCGCCCAGGCGGACGATGTAGTCGAGGATGCCTTCGACGCTGCGGTGATTGCTGATCCATACCTCGATGCCCTGCTTGATCAGCGCGGCGGCGATCTCGGACTGGATGTCGGAGAAGCCGATCACGAAGTCGGGTTCGAGCTTCAGGATCTCGTCGATCTTGGCGCTGGTGAAGGCGCTGACCTTGGGCTTCTCCTTGCGCGCGATCGCCGGGCGCACGGTGAAGCCGCTGATGCCGACGATGCGGTGCTGCTCGCCGAGCGCGTACAGGGTCTCGGTGGGTTCTTCGGTAAGACAGACGATGCGTTGGGGGCCCATGACGGGATTGTCGCATTACCTGGACGCTGTCGCCGTCGATTGCCGGCTGCGTCGCGTTCTGTGATTTTCGCAGATGCGGTTCGCGGCGGTGACCGCACCATCGTGGTTACGAGCCTCAGCGCAGCGACTTGCGGAAATACACCACGCTTTCGGTTTCCTCGAAGCCGCAGGCCGCGTGCGCGCGGTGCGCCTGGCGATTGTCGAGCAGGGAATCGGACGCGAGTTCCGCGCAGCCGCGCTCCTTCGTCCAGGCTTCGACCGCGGCGATCAAAGCCCGGCCGATGCCGTTGCCGCGCAGTTCGGGGGCCACGTACCAGCCTTCGAGAAAGCCGACCGGCGAACTCTCGGTGCCGTTGACGTAGTCGCCGCGCAAGCTGGCCTCGGCGAAACCGCAGGCCTGGCCGCGTTCGTCGATCGCCAGCAGGCAGACCTGAGTGTCGGGGCGCGCCAACAAGCCGCGCATGTCGTCGCCGTGATCGGACGGCGTCTCGCCCTCGTCGTCCGGCCACAGTGCGCGGCGCAGCTGCGCCCAGGCCGCGAAATCGGCCTCGGTCGCCGGCCGCACCCGCCAGCCGTCGTTCACGGATACAGCATCCGCTTCGACCAGTCGCCGGCGCGGTCGCATTCGTACAACCAGCGCTCGTGCAGGCGGAAATCGGCGCCGTACCAGAACTCGATCTTCTCCGCGCGCACGCGCAGGCCGGTCCAGCGCGGCGGGCGCGGCACCTCGCGGCCGTCGAAGCGCTGCTCGACCTGGCTCAGGCGCTGCTCGAAGGTCTCGCGCGACTCCAGCGTCTCCGACTGCAGCGACGCCCAGGCACCGAGCTGGCTCACGCGCGGACGCGAGGCGAAGTAGGCGTCGGCTTCGGCATCGGAGACGATCTCGACCGCACCCTCGACCCGCACCTGCACGCCGTTGCGCACGCGCGGCCAGTGGAACAGCAGCGCGGCGTGCGGATTGGCCTGCAGCTCGCGGCCCTTGCGGCCGTCCAGATGGGTGTAGAACACGAAACCGCGTGCGTCGTGCGCTTTCAACAGCACGGTGCGCGCCGACGGCCGCGCGTCCAGGCCGGCGGTGGCGACGGTCATTGCGGTGGGATCGGGTTCGCCGGCGACGCGCGCTTCCTCGAACAGGGCGGAGAAACCGGCGACGGCTTCGGCTAACAGAGGGTGTGGGGTCATTGGGTTATTGTGGCGCGATGCCGTCCGCTGCGCACCCCTCCGCCGCCAACGCTTACGGCGCGGATTTCGTCGAGCGCGTGCTGGAAGACGCGCTGACCCACGCCGCCCGCGTCTACGCCATCGCCGGCCTGCAGGGCAGCGGCAAATCGACCCTGGCCGCGCAGGTCGCGGCGCGCGCCCGGGAACGCGGCTTGCGGGTGGCGGTGCTGTCGGTCGACGACTGCTACCTCGGCCGTCGCGAACGCACGCGCCTGGGCCGCGAGGTGCATCCGTTGCTGGCCACGCGCGGGCCGCCGGGCACGCACGAACCCGAATTGGCCTGCGCGACCCTGGACGCACTGCGCGCACGCGGCGCGGTGCGACTGCCGCGCTTCGACAAACTCGGCGATCGGCGCCTGCCGCCGTCGCGCTGGCCGCAGGTGCGCGGCATCGACCTGACCCTGTTCGAAGGCTGGTTCCTCAAGACCCCGCCGCAATCGGCGCAGGAACTGATCGAGCCGGTCAACGCGCTGGAACGCGACGAAGACCGCGACGGCGTCTGGCGCGGCTATTGCAACCGCGCCCTTGCGCAGGACTACCCGCCGCTGTGGGCGCGCCTGGACCGGCTGCTGTTCCTGCAGCCGCCGGGCTTCGAGCACGTGCCGGAATGGCGCTGGCAGCAAGAGCGCTCATTGCAGGCCGCCAGTCCCGGACGCGTCTGCATGGACCGCGCCGGGATCGAACGTTTCGTGCGCCTGTTCGAACGCGTGAGCCGGCAGGCGCTGGCGCGGCTGCCGGAGATCGCGGACTGGACGGTGGCGGTCGACGCGCGTCGGCGCGTGCTCGGCTAGAGCGCCGCGCCGTGCGGCGACGGCGTCATTCGACGATGAAGCTCACGCGCAGGTTGACCCGCCACTCGGTGACCGTGCCGTCGTCGTCGGTCACGACCTTGATCTCGTTGACCCAGGCGCCCTTGATGTTCTTCACCGATTCGCCGCACTTCTTCAGTCCCGATTTGACCGCCTCCTCCATGCTGGTCTTGGAGGATGCGTTGAGTTCGATGATCTTGGCGATCGCCATGGCGTGCTCCTGTCTGGCCGGCGCGCGGGCTTGCGGCCGGAACAGCGAGCCTAGGCCGGCCGGCGTTAAGGCGACGCAACAACTGCCGGGCGCCAATGCCGGGCCGCGGCTGGCTACAATCGCCGCATGAATCCCGCGAGCAATCTGATCCTGGTGGGCCCGATGGGGGCCGGCAAGAGCTGCATCGGCCGACGCCTGGCCGAGCGCTACGGCCTGCGCCTGGCCGATGCCGACCGCGAGATCGAGCAGCGCACCGGGACCACGGTCGCGACCATCTTCGAATGCGAGGGCGAGGCCGGCTTCCGTGCCCGCGAGCGCGCCACGCTGGCCGAACTGCTGGCCGCGGACGGGCTGCTGCTGGCCACCGGCGGCGGCGCGGTGCTGGACCCGGACAACCGCGCGCTGCTGCGCGAACGCGGCTATGTGGTGCACCTGCAAGTGAGCGTCGAGGCACAGTTGGAGCGCCTCGCGCGTGACCGTACTCGCCCATTGCTCGCACGCGACGACCGCGAGGAAGTGCTGCGCACGCTGTCCGCGCAACGCGCGCCGCTGTACGCCGACGTCGCCGACCTGCGCTTCGACACCGAACGCATGACCGCGGCCGAGGCCGCGGACAAGCTCGCCGACCAACTCGATATCTGCTGGCGCCGCCTTGCGCACGCGCACGGAGCCCCCGCATGACCGCACCGTCCTCCCCCGCCCTGCATCACGTCAAAGTCTCCGGCGACGCGACCTACGCGATCGACATCGGCCCCGGCCTGCTCGCCGACGCCGAGCGCATCGCCGTGCACCTGCGCGGCCGCCATGCCCTGATCGTCAGCGACGGCAACGTCGCGCCGCTGTACGCCGATGCGCTGGAAACGGCGCTGCGCGCGGCCAAGCCGAAACTGGCGCTGGCGCGCTACGTGCTGCCGCCGGGCGAACACGAAAAGACCCTGGCCCGTTTCGGCGAATGCCTGGCCGCGCTGGCCAAGCTCGGCGCGACCCGCGACGCGACCGTGCTGGCGCTGGGCGGCGGCGTGGTCGGCGACCTGGCCGGTTTCGTCGCGGCCTGCTGGATGCGCGGCGTCGACGTGGTGCAGCTGCCGACCACGCTGTTGGCGATGGTCGACTCCTCGGTCGGCGGCAAGACCGCGGTCGATCTGCCCAGCGGCAAGAACCTGGTCGGCGCCTTCCATGCACCGCGCGCGGTGTTCGCCGACACCGCGACCCTGCGCAGCCTGCCCGCGCGCGA
This sequence comes from uncultured Lysobacter sp., assembly GCA_946480055.1. The sequence continues at coordinate 51,206 of CAMLID010000002.1, forward strand.
ACTGCGCGCCGGCCTGGCCGAAGTGGTGAAGTACGGCGCGATCTTCGACGACACTTTCCTGGATTGGCTGGAAGCGCACGCCGAAGCGCTGCTGGCCGGAGACGATGCGGCCCTGGCCCAGGCGATCGCACGCAGTTGCGTCTACAAGGCCAACGTAGTCGCGCGCGATCCCTACGAGCGCGGCGACCGCGCCCTGCTCAACTTCGGCCACACCTTCGGCCACGCGATCGAAACCGAACAGGGCTACGCCGGCGCGACCGGCGACGGCCTCAACCACGGCGAGGCGGTCGCGGTCGGCATGGTCCTGGCCGCGCGGCTGTCGGCCGAGCTGGGCATGGCCGGCGCCGCCGATGCCGAACGCCTGCGCGCCCTGCTCGAACGCTTCGGCCTGCCGACTGCGATTCCGGCCGGGCTCACGCCGGAAGCCCTGCTCGCACGCATGCGCCTGGACAAGAAAGCCGACGCTGCCGGCCTGCGCTTCATCCTCTGGGACCACGCCGGTCAGGCCCGGATTGTCGCGGGCGTGGCCGACGAGACGGTACTGCGCGTACTCAGCAGCGGTTGAAGCGGGTTCCCGCGGCGAGCGCCGCGTAGCCGGCCTTGCCTGACCGACGTCCGGGCCGCACAGTGCGCCACCGGCCTGCGAGGTCGGCGGGCCGCCGCCGCAAGCGGCGGTCCCATCCGTTGCAGGCGCACAGGGGCGACCGCATGAGCTCGCAGTTCGAATTCCTCGACAAGCATCACTGCGCGACCGACTCGGCCCAGGTCGCGGCGCAAACCGCGTTCGAGCGCTACGGTCCCTTCCCGCGCACCCGTACCGCCGTGGTGGTCTACGCCATCGACTGGCAGACCTGGACCGAGTCCATCGCCCAGGTGGTGCGCGCCTATTCGGAGCGCAGCGCGGGCTCGGCGGCGGGCATGGCCACGCTGGACGCCGGCAAACGGCAGTGGCGCATCGTCCTCACCGACATGCGCTTCGTCAGCGCCGGGCGCTATTCGCAGGGCAGCGGTACGATCTATCGGGTCAACGAGTATCGCGACGGTGCGGTCCAGGTGACGGCGACCGCGATCGGCAATCCGCCGCAGTTGGGCGAGGTCGTGCACTTCGAGCATCTGTTCGGGACGCTGGTCGGTCCGGTCGAACTGCCACCGCAGTAGGGCGCGGACCGCTTAGCGCTTGGGAACGGTTGGAGTGGCGCGCTTCGCCCCCAAACCCACGCCCCGGCCCGCCCGCGTTCGGTGCAGCGCGAGCCCGTGACTCGCAAGCGCTGCCCCTCACCCCGCGATCGGGAGAGGGGCCACGCGACCTGCGGTTTCGATGCGTGGCGACGTTGAGCAAACCTTTACGGCTGCGAGCGTCGCGCGTCGCGTTTACGCCGCGGCTTTCACCCGCGCCAAGGCGCGCTGGTTCGACGCATACGGGTTGTCGAGATAGGGCAAGGCATCGGTCTTGAGCGCATCGATCCACTGATCCGTGCTCAGCACCGCGGCGAAGCGGCTCTGGAACACCACCGAGAACACGCGGTGGATCTCTTCGGCGCTGGCCTGGCCGGCGCTGTTCTCGTACGACAGCGAGCCGCTGGCGTCGCTCAGGAACTCGACGTTCAGATGCAGATGCGCGGCCTCGAACACGGTCGACGCATCGCAGTTGTGGGTCATATAGCCGACCACCGTCAGGGTGTCGACGCCGTTGCTCGCGATCCAGTCCTTGAGGTCGGTGCCGGTGAACACGCTGGGCATGTTCTTTTCGATGTAGTGGTCGCGCGGGCGGCCGCCGACGACTTCGTTGAGTTCCCAGCCCGGCGTGCCCTTGACGAACACCGGCGCTTCCGGCGGCGCGGTGTTCTGCACCACCACCACCGGCACGCCGGCGGCGCGGGCGGCGTCCATGGCGCGGCCGATGTTGGGCAGGGTCTGGCTCACCGGCGGGTGCTCGATGAGCAGGCCGCCGCTGAAGTACTCGTTCTGGACGTCGACGACAATGAGGGCGCGCTTGCGGGTCATGGCAGAACTCCTAAGGAATGAGAGGAATCGGACGACGCCTATGCTCCGCCTGGGCCGGAATCGCCGACAGTGGCCCGACTGCCAATATTCGATAGAATCGGGCCATGAATTCCGATAGCACCGCCGACACCATCGCCGTGGTCGCCTTCGACCGCATCAGCCCCTTCCATCTCTCGGTGCCCTGCATCGTGTTCGAGGACCGCGGTTTCGACGGCCAGCCGCGCTTCGAATTGCGGGTCTGCGCGGCCGAAGCCGGACCGCTGCGCACCCAGGCCGGTTTCAGCATCGGGCTCGAGTACGGCCTGGAGGGCCTGGACGATGCCGGGGTGGTGATCGTGCCGTCCTGGCGCAACGCCGACGAACGCCCGCCCGAACCGTTGCTGCAAGCCCTGCGCCGGGCCCATGCGCGCGGCGCGCAGATCGTCGGCCTGTGCCTGGGCGCCTACGTGCTGGCCGAAGCCGGCCTGCTCGACGGCCGCCGCGCCACCACCCACTGGCACTGGAGCGAACACTTCGCGCATCGCTATCCGCAGGTGCGGCTGCAGTGGGACGTGCTCTACGTCGAAGACGGCGAGCTGACCACTTCGGCCGGGACCGCGGCCGCACTCGATTGCTGCCTGCACCTGCTGCGCCGGCGCTGCGGCGCCGAACTCGCCAGCCGGGTCGCGCGGCGCCTGGTCGTGGCCCCGCACCGTCAGGGCGGGCAGGCCCAGTACATCGAACAGCCGGTGCCGGCCTCGGCCCAGGACGAGCGCCTGTCGGGCGTGCTGAGCTGGGCGCTGGCGCATCTGGACCAGCCGCACAGCCTGGACGCGCTGGCCGAACGCGCGCTGATGAGCCGGCGCAGCTTCACCCGCCGTTTCCGCCAGACCACCGGCACCACGGTCGCGCAGTGGCTGCTGAGCCAGCGCCTGGCGAGGGCGCAACGGTTGCTGGAAACCACCGACCGCGCGGTCGAGGCGATCGCCGCCGACACCGGCTTCGGCTCGGCGGTGTCGCTGCGCCAGCGCTTCGCCGCCGCGCTCAAGACCTCGCCTTCGGCCTATCGGCGCGACTTCCGCGGCGCCTGAACCCCGTCGCGACGCCGCCTACCGCTACACATGTAGCTACGGCATACCGCTACGGCATACCGCTACAATCGGGCCGTGCGCCTGCTCCTACAACAACGCCCCGACGGCCGCGAAGCCCCGCGCTTCGTGCAACTGATGCTGCAGCCGGACCTGCTCGGCGGCTGGGCGCTGGTGCGCGAAACCGGCCAGATCGGCGGCCGCAGCACGCTGCGCCGGGAGCAGTTCATGGATCGCGACAGCGCCTTGGCCGCGCTGGAAAAGGCGCGCGACCAGCAGTTGAAGCGCGGCTTCCATCTGATGTTCGCGCAGGGCGCGGAAGCGCCGAAGTAAGCGCGGGCCCCGCACCGCAGTCCGAATCGGGCCCCACCGTGCGCAACAGTAGCGACGGATGCTCCGTCCGCCGCCTGAGCGCTGTCTATGGCATGGCTGCAAGCCTTCAGACCGAGTCGGCACCGCAACAGAACACTGCGACGCCACATCCCGACTCGCGCCGCACCCCGCCCGGCCGCGATAATGCGCCCCCGAACCGACGCCCCACGCGCACCAGGACCCAGAATGACCGCTACCGACGCCACGCCCGCCAACGACCGATTCCTGCGCGCCCTGCGCCGCGAGCCGGTCGACCGCACCCCGGTGTGGCTGATGCGCCAAGCCGGCCGCTATCTGCCCGAGTACCGCGCCACCCGCGCCCAGGCCGGCAGCTTCCTCAACCTGGCCAAGAATCCCGAACTGGCCTGCGAAGTCACCCTGCAACCGCTGCGCCGCTTCCCGCTGGACGCCGCGATCCTGTTCTCCGACATCCTCACCGTGCCCGACGCGATGGGCCTGGGCCTGTACTTCGCCGACGGCGAAGGCCCGAAGTTCGAGCGCCCGATCCGCAGCGCCGCCGACATCGACCGCCTGGCCGTGCCCGATATGGAAGGCGAGCTGCGCTATGTGATGGACGCCGTGCGCACGATCCGCCGCGAGCTCAACGGCTCGGTGCCGCTGATCGGTTTCTCCGGCAGCCCCTGGACCATCGCCTGCTACATGGTCGAAGGCGGCGGCAGCGACAACTATTCCAAGGTCAAGGCGCTGGCGCTCAACGACCCGGCGGCGATGCACAAGCTGCTGGGCGTGGTCACCGACGCGGTGATCGCCTACCTCAAGGCCCAGCACGCGGCCGGCGCGCAGGCGCTGCAGGTGTTCGACACCTGGGGCGGCGTGTTGTCGCCGTCCATGTACCGCGAGTTCTCGCTGCGCTACCTGCAACGCATCGCCGCTGAACTGCCGCGCGGCGAAGGCGCGGCGCGCACGCCGCTGATCCTGTTCGGCAAGGGCAACGATCCGTACCTGGAAGACCTCGCCGCCAGCGGCGCCGAAGCAGTCGGCGTCGACTGGACCATCGGTCTGGGCGACACCGCGCGCCGCATCGGCGGCAAGGTCGCGATCCAGGGCAACCTCGATCCGGTCACCCTGTACGCCACGCCCGCGGCGATCCGCAGCGAAGTCGGCCGCGCCCTGGACGACTACCGCGACGGCAACGGCGGTTCGCGCGAAGGCCACGTGTTCAACCTCGGCCACGGCCTGTCGCCGGACATGAGTCCCGACCACGTCGCGGCCATGGTCAGCGCGGTGCACGAACTCAGCGCGCGCTGATCGCGGCCACCCGGCGGTAAAGGAAAAGCCGGCGCATGCGCCGGCTTTTTCGTGTCCGCGTGTTCTGCGCGCCTGCGTGCGGCGCTCAGCCGACGTCGATCTTGTTGCTGCGCAGCAGTCGCGAAGGATCCGCCGGCGCGTCGCTGGGCGCGCCGTATTCCAGGCGGATCTCGCGCATGTCCTTCGGCACCGACTGCTCGATATCTTCGGGCGGCGCGCAGCCCGGGTGCAGGCGCTTGCCCAGCCCCATGCCGATCATCATCAGGGCCTGCGCCTCGTCCGACTGAGGTTCGCGCGCGAGCACCCGGTCGCCCATCAGGTACGCGCTGTCCCGGCCGTCCTTGGATATCGACGACACCGCGCCGCTGGGTTTGGGCGCGCCGGCTTCGAGCTTTTCGATCGGCAGCGGATTCCAGCAGCGGCCGGTGCTGGCCACGGTCAGGCGCGCGGACAGGTCGGACATGAACTCCTCCAGCGAACTGCGCGCCTGGTCGCGCGATGCCGCCTTGGCCGCGACGCTGTAGCGGCCCTTGATCAGATACATGCGATCGAGCTGCAAGGTCATCGCCGAACTCTTGCGTTCGCCCTGGCTGGTGAAGCCCAGGTCCAGCGAACGCCCGCTCGGCGCGGTGCCGTTGCGACGCGCGTAGGCGAAGTCGCGCAGCTCGCCCATCTCCATCGCTTCGTAACCGCCGGGCTGCTTGCCGACCTGCGCCAGCGCATCGCGCTCCTCGCGCGCGATCTGTTCGAACTCGGTCGGCGACAGCAGGCCCGCGGGGTAGAAATAGACGTCGATCCAGCGGTCGCTGCGATTGCTCAGCGCGTAGCGCACCGAGACGCCGAACTCCTGACGATCAAAGCGGTGTTCGTCGACCGCCTGCCACTTGCCCAGGCGCAGCGGATAGACCACGCGGGTCTCGCGCAGAAAGCCGCCCAGCAGCGGGATCGCCGGCTCCTTGGCGGCGCCGGCGGGCGCGCTCGAAGTCACGCTCGCGGTGGTGGTGTCGGCAGCGATCGCTGCGCCCGGCGCCAACGCGAGCGACAAGGCCCAGCCGACGGCCACTGCGCAGGCACCTGCGCGAACTTGCTTACCGATCATCGCCGCCACCCCGACTCCGCTGCACGCCATCGCGCTCGACCCGACTCCATCGCAATGTTCCATCGCGATGTTCCGCCGCGATCATGCGCCGCTTCCGCACCGCCGGCCAGTCCGTGCGGCGCGGCCGGGGAATACCCCACCCACCCCGCCGCCTTCACCGCGCCGGCGGCAGCGCGACGTCCAGCACCGCGGCCAGCAGCGAGCCGGTCACCGGTTTACGCAGGAAACAGTCGAAACCGGCCGCGACCGCCTGCGGCTCGGCCTCGGCATCGGCGCGCGCGGTGACCGCGATCAGCGGCCGCGCATAGCCCTGGGCGCGCAGCTGGCGCGCCAGGTCCAGCCCATTGAGGCCGGGCAGGTCCAGGTCCAGCAGCGCGGCGTCGTAATTCGCGGTTGCGATCTCGGTCAGCGCGGCCAGACCGTTGCCGACATGGGTGACCCGATGCCCCTGCACGCGCAGCAGCCCGGCGACGACCTGGGCCACGGTCGGATCGTCCTCGACCAGCAGCAGCGCCAGCGGCGCACGCCGCGATTCGCCGACCCGGTCGGGTGCGGTCGCGCCGACGCCGACGATCGCCGCCGGCAACGGCAGTTCGAACGAGAAACGCGCGCCTTCGCCCAGGACGCTCTCGACCACGATCTGGCCGTTCATCGCCGCCGCCAGTTCCTGGCAGATCGCCAGGCCCAGGCCGCTGCCGCCGTAACGCATCGCGGTGCGCACGCCTTCGGCCTGCTCGAAACGGCGGAACAAACGCGACTTCTGCTCCTCGTTCAAGCCCGGCCCGGTGTCGGCGACTTCGAAGCGCACGCCCTGCGGCGCCAGCACCGACACCCGCAGCGAGACCTTGCCCCGCTCGGTGAACTTGATCGCGTTGCCGAGCAGATTGAGCAGGATCTGCCGCACCCGGTGCGGATCGCCGCGCAGGCCGCGCGGCGCGTCTTGCGCGACCTCCAGTTCGAACTCGAGCCCGCGCTTGCGCGCCAGCGGCGCCATCAATGCGCTCGCGTCCTCGACCAGCACGCGCAGATCGAAGGCTTCGTCGGCCAGTTCGAGCTTGCCCGATTCGATCCGGGCCAGATCCAGCGCGTCGTTGACCAGACGCAGCAGGTGCTTGCCGGCGCGCTGGATCGATTCGGTGTAGCCGCGCTGCTGCCGATCCAGCGGCGTATCCAGCAACAGCTCGCTCATGCCGAGCACGCCGGTCATCGGTGTGCGCACTTCGTGGCCGAGCGTGGCCAGGAACCGGGTCTTGGCCAGCGAGGCCTGCTTGGTGATCTCACGTTCGTGCTCGGCGGCCTGCCAGTCCAGCCTGCGCTTCAGGCGCCGGCGGTAGCGGTCGGCCGCCCACCATGCGCCGAGGATGATCAGACCGACCAGCGCCGCCAGCGCCGGCGGCGTGCGCCACCACGGCGGCTGCACGGTCAGCGAGAACTGGCGCGACTGCGACCAGATGCCGTCGGCGTTGGCCGCTTGCACTTCCATGCGGTAGCTGCCCGGTTCCAGTTTCGAGAACACGCGCTCGCCGTTGGCGGGCTGGATCACCCAGTCCGGGTCGTAGCCGTGCAGACGGAAACGGTAGCGGTGCGATTGCAGATCGACGAAGGACAGCAGGCGCGCCGACACGCGCAGATCGCGGTCCTGCGGCCCCAGCACCACCGGGCGATCGGGATCGAGTTTGAACTCGTCCTCGTCGCGGCGGTAACTCAGGGTTTCGATCACCAGCCGCGGCGCCTTGGCCTCGCCGAGCGCGCGCCCGGCGTCGAACAGGACCACACCGTCCATGGTGCTGGCGACCGCGATGCCGGAACGGGTGAGCAGCGGATTGCGTTCGGTGAACTCCTGGCTGGGCAGGCCGTCGCGCATGCCGTAGATGCGCAGACGTTCGCGGCGCTGGTTCCAGCAGATCAGGCCGCGGCGCGTGGTCAGCCAGACGTTGTCGCCCCAGGCCAACACGCCGCCGGATTCGGTCGCGGGCAGACCTTCGTCGCCGCTGACGCGCTTGAGCAAGCGCAGTTCGCGGCCGTCCCAGGCGTACTGTTCCAGCGCTTCGAGCCGATGCAGCCAAAGCCGGTCCTTGCCGGCCATGGCGAAGCCGAACACGCGGCCTTCGGGACCGCCGGGCAAGGCGTCGAAGCGGCGCGTGCCGGCGTTCCAGCGCGACAGGCCGTTGGGCCCGGCCATCCACAGCACGCCGTCCGGACCGACCTCGATCTGCTCGATGTAGAGCGTGCTGACGCCGCGATCGTCCTCCGGCCTCACCGCCAGTTGCACCCGGCCTTCGCTGTCGCGCATCTGCAGGGCCGGCGGCATGTAAGAGACCCAGACGTTGCCGTCAGGGGTCTCGACCAGTTGGTCCGGAATATCGCTGAAGGTGGCGTCGCGCGGCGAGGTCGCGGTCCAGTCGCGCACCGGACCGCCATCCTCGGCCACGCGCGCCAGTCCGAGCGTGCTGCCGAACCACATCACGCCCTGGCGCGTTTCCATCACCGAGTACAACGCGGCGTCGGCCAGCAGCGGCACCGCCAGCGAATGCGAGCGGCCGTCGCCGAGGTCGAGGCGATCGATCACACCGCGCTCGCCGACCATCCACACGTTGCCGTCGCGGGCCGAGGCGAGGTCGCGCATGTAGGCCACGCGCGGTGCGCCGGGGCGGCCGGTACCGGGCTTGAGCACGGTGAACTGGCGCCAGTTCGGCGCCAGGTAGGCCACGCCTTTCTCCTCGGTCGCGAACCACCAGCCGCCTTCGTGATCCTGGAGCAGATCGAGCGTGTTGATCTGCGCGATCGCGACGTCGCCCGCCAGCGGCGCGAGCCGTCCATCCAGCACGCGGCGCAGACCGCGATGGGTCGCGACCCAGTAGTTGCCGGGACCGTCGCCGACCACACCGTAGACGCCGGTCTTGTCGCTCGGCGCGAACCACGGCTTCTGCTCGATGCGGCCGTCGGGCGTGCGCCGGAACGCGCGCAGGCCGGCGCCGATCCACAGCGAACCGTCGACCGCCGGCGACAGCGCGGTGACCCAGGCGCCGCTGATGCCCGGATGCGCGACCGTGCGGAAACGCGTGCCGTCCCAATAGCCCAGGCCGGTGGTGCTGCCGACCCAAAGCCTGCCGGCGCTGTCGGTCTTCAAGGTCCAGATGTATTCGCCGGGCAGGCCGTCCTGGCCCGGGTCCTGGCTCGGCATGTAGCGCGTGATGCGGCCTTCCGCGTCAAGCCGGTGCACGCCGGCGCCGTCGGTACCGAACCAGATCGCGCCGTCGGACGTGGACGCGATCGTGTAAATCTCGTCGCTGCCGATGTCGGGATGGGTGTCGCGGCTGTAGTGGACGAAGTTCTGGCGCTCGCGGTCGAGCATGTGCAGACCGCCGCCGCTGAGGCCGACCCAAACCCGGTTGCGCGCGTCCACATGCAGGGCCTGGATCATATTGCTGGGCAGCGATCCCGGATCGCCGGGCACGTGCCGCCAGATCCTGAAACTGATCCCGTCGTAGCGCGCCAGGCCGTCGTGGGTGGCCAGCCAGATGTAGCCTTCGGCGTCCTGCGCCAGTGCGGCGACGGTACTCGACGGCATGCCCTCGGCGACGCCGTAGTAGCGGAACTGCGGCGTCTCCGGCAGCGCCGCGCGCACCGGCAGGGCCAGCGCCGCGAGCAGCAGCCACAAGGCCCAACCCGCCCAAGCGGGGCTTCCGTGCACCACCGCTGGCCTGAGCATCCTCGGTCCGATTCCTTCGTAGTACGGACGCTAGGCTCCCCGATCCGGCCCCGGCGAAGCAAGGGCCGCGACCGCGCAACCCATATGTGCGTTCCGCGACCGGTCCGCAACGGACCGTTGCGGACACGGGTCTACGGGTTCATCGTGCGGTCCATAGAATCCCCGGACGATGCAGGCTGGCCCTGCCTTTGGAGCGTTGCGTGCCGAATCAGCCCATCCGTCCGCTCGTCTGTGCGCTCGCGCTTTGCGCGCTGGCGCCGAGCGCGCGCGCCGCCGGGCCGGACACCTACGCGCTGGATCCGGTGCACACACGGGTGATGTTCGCGATCTCGCACGCCGGCTTCTCCAAGGCCCTGGGCACCGTCTCCGGCAGCACCGGCACGCTCAGTTTCGATCGCGACGACTGGCGCAGCGCGCGCCTGGACGTGCGCGTGCCGATCGCCAAGCTCGACCTGGGCGACGCCAAATGGAACGCCGCCGCGCTCGCCGCCGGCCTGCTCGACGGCGAGCGCCATCCCGAAGCGCGTTTCGTCTCCGACCATATCGAACCGGTCGACGCCGACCACGCCCGGGTCTGCGGCCAGCTCAGCCTGCGCGGCCAGACCCGGCCGCTGTGCATGGACGTGACCCTCAACGCGCTCAAGCGCCACCCGCTGCCGCCGTTCCGCCGCACCGCCGGCTTTTCCGCGACCGCGACCCTGAGCCGCGCCGAGTTCGGCATCGACGCCTGGAAGTCGGTGATCGGCGACAGCGTCGAGCTGCGCATCGAGGCCGAAGCGGTGCGCGACCGCAACGCCGGCGAGCCCGACGACGCCGCGCCGGCGCCTTCCGAACCCGAAGCCGCGCAGCCGGGTCCGCCGAGCAAACCCGACAACGACCCCTACGAACCCGCCCCGGTACCGCACGCATGACGATCAAGAACACCGAACTACGCTGGGGCGCGATCAGCCAGCTGCTGCATTGGGCCATCGTGCTGCTGATCACGGCGATCGCGATCCTCGGCCTGACCATGACCGACATGGCCAACGGTCCGTCGAAGATCAAGATCTACGCCTTGCACAAATCCCTCGGCCTGACCCTGCTGAGCCTGGTCGTGCTGCGTCTGCTGTGGCGCTTCTACGCCGGCGCGCCCAAGCCGGTCCCGGGCACGCCGCACTGGCAGGAGCGCATCGCTACGCTCACCCACTGGGCCCTGTACCTGCTGATGTTCGCCATGCCGATCACCGGCTGGCTGTTCAACTCCAGCTCCGGCTACCCGCTGCAGTACTTCGGCCTGTTCAACCTGCCCAAGATCGCGGCAGTGAACCCCGGCACGGCCGACCTCAGCGGAACCCTGCACGAGGCCGGTTTCTGGCTGCTCTTGCTGCTGGTGCTCGCGCATGCGGGCGCCGCGTTCTACCACCACCTGTTCCAGAACGACGACACCCTGCGACGCATGCTGCCGATGCGCCTGCGCCAGGCGCCGGCTGCGATCGAAGCCGCGCCCGCCGTCGTCGCCCCCGCCCCCGCTCCGGAGAACCCCGATGTCCCTTAAGCCCCTCGCCTTCGCCCTGCTGTTCGCCGCCGCGCCGGCCTACGCCGCCGACTACGTGCAGGCGCCCGGCTCGACCCTGACCTTCGCCACCAAGTACCAGGGCGAGGTGTTCAGCGGCCGCCTGCCCGGCTTCAACAGCAGGATCAGCTTCGATCCGAGTCATTTGACTACCGCAAAATTCGACATCGTCATCCCCCTGGCCGGCGTCAGCACCGCCAACGCCGAGCGCGACGACACCCTCAAGGGCGCCGATTTCTTCAGCCTCGCCAAGTTCCCGCAGGCGCGCTTCGTCGCCACCAAGTTCCGCAGCATGGGCGGCAACAATTACGCCGCCGACGGCAGCCTGACCCTGCGCGGGGTCACTAAGCCGGTCACCCTGACCTTCACCTGGACCCCCGGTGCCAAGTCGGTGCTCGCCGGCAAGGCCACGGTCAAGCGCCTGGACTTCGGCGTCGGCGGCGGCGATTGGGCCGACACCTCGATCATTCCGAACGAAGTCGCGGTCAGCACCAAGCTCAACCTCGTGCCGGCCGGAAAGTAAGCGGCAAGGCAGCGGTGCGGTGACCGCCGCACCCTGCGCCGTAGGGTGCGGTAAGCCGAAGGCGCACCGCACCACCTCGCAGCACCCCCGAGCCGAATCAGGCGCCCAGAAAATCCCGCAGCCGCGCCGCATCGAACGGCCACTCCAGCTCCCGCCCGCGGCCCTCGTCGCGCAGCACCGGCACGCGCGTGCCGTAGCGCTCCTCCAGCGCCTCGTCCTCGTCGATGAAGACGCTGTCGAACTCGGGGGCGCGCGCTTGCGCCAGCACCTCCAGGGCCAGGTCGCAGAGGTGGCAGTCGTCGCGTTGGTAGAGGACCAGGTGCATGCGCTTGCGTACTGAGGTGGCGGGGTTCGCGAGCGTCTAGAATACCTAGAGTCCATCTCGGGACGGGTTCATGGCCCTCCGCTCGATCCACGCCGCAACCCTGGGCGCGCCGCTGCCGGCGCCTGCCGCAGGCATGAGCGGCCGGCGAACCCCGCAGCTGCGCGAACCCGCAAAACGCCGCAGCGCCCGCCACCGCAAGACCGCCAACGGACGCTGATCGCGTCCCATCGCCCTCCAGCCGAGCATCCCCCAGCCCATGGCCGTCAGCACCTTCGATCTTTTCAAAATCGGCATCGGGCCGAGCTCCTCGCACACCGTCGGCCCGATGCGCGCCGCCGCGCGTTTCGTCGAACGCTGGCTGATAGAAAACGGCGACCTCGAACGCTGCACGCGCCTGCGCGCCGAAGTGTTCGGCTCGCTCGCTCTCACCGGCCGCGGCCACGGCACCGACAAGGCCGTGCTGATGGGCCTGGAAGGCCATTGGCCGAACCAGATCGACCCCGACATCATCCCTGACGCGCTCGAGCGCATCCGCAGCAGCAAGCGCCTCCGCCTGTTCGGTCAGCGCGAGATCGGCTTCGACGAGAAGCACGACCTGATCATGAACAAGCGCCAGAAGCTGCCGTTCCACACTAACGGCATGCGCTTCACCGCCTACGACGGCGACGGCGAAACGATCGCCACGCGCGACTATTACTCGGTCGGCGGCGGTTTCGTGGTCAATCAGGACGAAGCGGCCGAAGACCGCATCGTCGCCGACACCACCGACCTCCCCTACCCCTTCCACTCCGGCGACGAACTGCTGGCCCAGGCGCAACGCAGCGGGCTGAGCATCGCCGATCTGATGTTCGCCAACGAGCAGGCCTGGCGCACGCCGGACGAGATCAACGCCGGCCTCGACGAAATCTGGAAGGCGATGCAGGCCTGTGTCGAGCGCGGCATCCGCCAGACCGGCACCCTACCCGGCGGCCTGCACGTGTCGCGGCGCGCGCCGGCCTTGTTCGCCGAACTGTCGAGCAAGCCCGAAGCGGCGATGCGCGACCCGCTGACCGTGCTCGACTGGGTCAACCTGTACGCGCTCGCGGTCAACGAAGAGAACGCCGCCGGCGGTCGCGTGGTCACCGCGCCCACCAACGGCGCGGCCGGCATCATCCCCTCGGTGCTGCACTACTACGATCGCTTCTGCCCCGGCGCCAACATCCAGGGCATCCGCAACTTCCTGCTCACCGCGGCCGCGGTCGGCATCCTGTACAAGGAAAACGCCTCGATCAGCGGCGCCGAAGTCGGCTGCCAGGGCGAGGTCGGCGTGGCCTGTTCGATGGCCGCCGCCGGCCTGGTCGCGGCCTTGGGCGGCACCGCCAGCCAGATCGAGAACGCGGCCGAGATCGGCATGGAACACAACCTGGGCCTGACCTGCGATCCGATCGGCGGCCTGGTCCAGATCCCCTGCATCGAGCGCAACGCGATGGGCGCGGTCAAGGCGATCAACGCCTACCGCATGGCCATACGCGGCGACGGCAAGCACAAGGTCAGCCTGGACAAGGTCATCAAGACCATGCGCGACACCGGCCGCGACATGCAGGACAAGTACAAGGAAACTTCGCGCGGCGGCCTGGCGGTCAACGTCATCGAGTGCTGAGGCGATGAGCGAACCGCTGCGCCATCGCGCACGCGGGCCGCGCGGGTCGGATCGCCTGGCCACGAGGTCGGCGACGCCACCTCGTCCATGAGCGCGACGCGCTGCCTGCTCTTGCCCGGCATGGACGGCACCGGCGAGCTGTTGCGCGACTTCGCCGCATCGATGGCCCCCGAGTTCGACGCCGACATCGTGCGCTATCCCGTCGACGTTCCCATGGGCTACGACGAGCTCACCGACTACGTGCGCGAACGCCTGCCGCGCGACGAACCCTACCTGCTGCTCGGCGAATCCTACTCCGGCCCGATCGCGATCCGCGTCGCTGCGTCGCGACCCGAAGGCCTGCGGGGACTGGTGCTGTGCGCCACGTTCGCGCGCGCACCGCGGCCGGTCTGGTGGCCGTTGCCGGCCGCGTGGCTGGGCCGAATCGGCGGCGTGCTGCCGGCGAACCGGATCCCGATCCGGCTCGCCGCGATGGCGATGCTGGGCGCCTGGAGCGACGAGACCTGGCTCACGCGCACACGCGAGGTGTTGGCCTCGCTGGACCCGTCGGTGATCCGTACGCGCATGCGCGCGGGTAGCAACGCCGACGAAACCGAAGCCCTGGCCCGGGTCTCCTGTCCAGTGCTGTACCTGCGCGGCCGTCACGACCGGTTGGTGTCGCGACGCAGTTGGGAGCACATCCGAGCGAGCCTGCCGAACGCGAACTGCGTCGAGCTGGACGGCCCGCATTTCCTGCTTCAGGCCAAGGCGGACGAGGCCGCGAGCGCGATCAAGCGCGCGTTCGCAACGTAATCGCGCCGCGCCGGCGGACAGTGGAGCGCGCCGTCCTCACGGCGCCTACACGTCGGCGACAACGACAGTGCAGCGAGCGCCGGCCACGCGGCGCCAGGCGGATATTCCCACGGGACTTGTGGTTACTATTCGCCAGAGCCAGCTAGGACGCCCTCCATGCCAGCCCGCCTCAGCCGTCGCGATTTCCTCAAATGCAGCGTGGTGGCCGGCATCTCGGTCTACGTCGCCGCACCGGGCAGCGCCGCGCTGGCGGCCCTGTTCGAACGCGACCGCCTGTGGCCGATGCCCTGGGACGCGGCCACCGGCAAGATCCGCTACCGCACCGACGCCACCGCTAAGGTCTGCGGCGAAAAGCTCTTCAGCTTCGACGTGCGCGCGCGCGACCTGCCGGGCTGGCCGCAGGAGCAGGCGCACGCGATGCTGCTGCGGGTGACCCGCGCCGACCGCGCCTACGCCGGTTTCGATCTGTCGGCGCTCGACGACGGGCTGCAGCCCGACCGCGTCGTCACCGCCGCCGATCTCGTTCGCGACGCGCTCGGGTTTCCGCCGTTCTACGGCGAGCACATGCTGCTGCCCGAAGGCCAGACGCCGGCCTACCTGGGCCACGCGGTCGCTCTGCTGATCTGGCACGACTTCGCGCGCTTCCGCGCGGCCAAGACCCGGCTGAAGTTCCGCGACGACCTGATCCGCTGGGGCGCACAGACCGGAGCGCTGGAACGCGAGCCGTGGGCGAGCTTCCGCTACGTGCGCGTCGGCGGCGCGACCGCGTTCGACGACGATACCTATTCCAGCCTTAAAGACACGCCGCTGTTCCCGGCCGGCTATCGCAAGAACCAGCCGCAATGGCCGCAGGCCGACGCAGGCGGAGCGATCGACGCCCAGGGCATGGCCCACGCGGCCGCGATCGCGGCCAGCCTGGACGCGCCCGGCGACGGGCGCCTGGTGCTGCAGCGCGAATACTTCTCGCAATCCATCGACACCGCCGCGCTGGAGCCCGACAACGGCAACGGCTGGTTCGACCGCGACAGCGGCACCTTGCACCTGGTCGTGGCCACGCAATCGCCGCAGGAAATCGCCGAGGACGGCGCGCGCGTGCTCGCCGCCAGCGGCTTGGGCGTGAAGCGGCTGGTGCTGCATCCCTGCTACACCGTCGGCTACGGCTCCAAGGATCACAACCCGTATCCGTTCTATGCGTTGGTCGCGGGCCTGTACGGCGACGGCCGCGCAGTGCGCTTGGCGAACGACCGTTACGAACAGTTCCAGGCCAGCCTCAAGCGCCACAGCTTCCGTATGCGCTATCGGATCGCGGTGGATCGCAAGAGCGGCCGCTTCGAGATCCTGCAGGGCGAGATGAGCGGCGACGGCGGCGGCCGGCGCAACTTCTCGCCTTCGGTGTGCCTGGTCGCGGCGACCGCGGCGCAGTCGATCTACTACTTCCCGCGCAGCGACCTGGCCAGCACCGTGATCTCATCGCGCGCGCTCGACGCCGGCTCGGCGCGCGGCTACGGCACGCTGCAAAGCATGGGCGCGACCGAGATGCTGGTCGACGAGGTCGCGGCCGAACTCGGACTGGACCCGATCGATCTGCGCGAGCGCAACGTGTTCAAGTCCGGGATGAAGAACACCCAGGGCGCGATCCCGGGCGGCGCCCAGCGCGCCGACGAAGTGTTGGCCAAGGCCAAGGCGCATCCGCTGTGGCGCGAACGAGCCCGACGCAAACGCGAATACGAGGCCGCGCATCCGGGCAAGCGCTATGGCGTCGGCTTCGGCTGCGTGCAGAAGGATTTCGGCACCGGCGCCGAAGCGGCCTTTGCCGAAGTCTCGCTGTCCAGGGACGGCCGCGTCGGGCTGCGCCATGTCGCGGTCGAAATGGGCACCGGCATGACCACCAGCCAGGCCGCGCTCTGCGTGAAGTGGCTCGGCCGTCCCGCCGACGACGTGCGCACCGGCGAGAGCGACTGGCCGGAGCTGCCGATGGTCGCGACCGGCGATCCCTGGCTGATGTCGCAGGCCGACCAGGACCGCCACCAGGGCGATCCTCGCTGGACTCCGAACCGGGTGATCCCGAGCAGCGCCAGCAACTCCGCTTATTTCTACGGGCACGCCACCCGCGAAGCCTCGCGGCTGTTGTTCACCCAGGGCCTGTGGCCGGCGGCGCTGGCGCTGTGGGGCCAGGGCTACGGCGGCGGCCAGTTGGCGCCGCTGGCGGTGCGCCGCGAGGATGCGCGCTGGGTCGAAGGCAAGCTCACCGCCGGCGGACTGGTGGCGCTGACGCTGGCGCAATTGGCGGCCAAGGCGCACGAACTGGGACTGGCGACCGGCGCGATCGTGCACACCTTCAACCGCTGGCAATGGGCCGAAGCCGAGTTCCCATTGCCCGGCGACGACGCACGCCTGCCGCTGGACGGCATCGCCCTGCGCTGGGGCGACGGCAGCGGCGCGGGCGCCGGCACACCGACCGCGAACGGCTACCGCATGATCGAACGCACGCGCGCCCACTATCCGCCCGCGCAGCGCAACAACGCCGGCGTCGTCTACTACAGCGCGATCGGCACCCTCGCCGAAGTCGCGGTCGACACCGCCAGCGGTGCGGTCGAGCTGCTGAACCACCATTCCATTCTCGAATGCGGCAACCAGATCGTGCCCGAACTGGTGTCCGGCCAGTTGCAGGGCGGCCTGGCGATGGGCATCGGCCATGCCCTGCACGAGTTCCTGCCGTTGTACGAGGACGGCCCCGGCAACGGCACCTGGAACTTCAACCGCTACAGCCTGCCGCGCGCGCGCGACGTCGCGGTGTGGAAGCAGAGCGGCGAAGTGCTGCCGGCGCTGTCCGACACCGATCCGCCCAAGGGCATGGCCGAAGTGGTGATGATCGCGGTGGTGCCGGCGATCGCCAACGCGGTCGCGCACGCCACCGGGCACCGCTTCCGCGAGCTGCCGATCACGCCGGATAAAGTGCGTGCGGCGCTGTCGGGCGCCGCCACGGAAACCAACGTCTCGGAGAGCGCCGCATGAGCGCGCCCATCGTCAAACGACCGCTGGCCTTGCACGTCAACGGCCGCGCCCACGGCCCGATCGACGTGCCCGAAGACATGATGCTGGTCGATGTGCTGCACGAATACCTCGGCCTCACCGGCACACGCTTCGGCTGCGGCCAGGGCGTGTGCCGCGCCTGTACGGTCATCGTCGACGACGAGAACGGCCCGCGCGAAGTACGCAGCTGCATCACCGGCGCGCATTACTTCGCCGGCAAGCGCATCCGCACCGTCGAAGGCCACGCCAAGCGCGACATCGCCGGCGCCATCGTCGAGCTCTCGCCGGTGCAGCAGGCCTTCCTCGACCATTTCAGCTTCCAGTGCGGCTACTGCACGCCGGGCTTCGTCAATGCCGCCACGGTGCTGCTGGAGCGGCTGAAGAAAACACCGGTGGCCGCCGCCGAGGTCGAAGCCGCGATCACCGAAGCCCTGGACCCGCACCTGTGCCGCTGCACCGGCTACGTGCGCTACTACCAGGCGGTGAAGGCGCTGGTGCTGGCGACGCCGGGCTTGGTCCGGGAGCGCGCGCCATGAACCGGGTCGGCTGGCGCCGCATCGTCGCCTGGTTGGTGCTGCTGTTCGCAGTCTGGCTGATCGGCGGCTGGCTGCTGCAGTGGTGGGCCAGTCGCGGCCCGGTGCAGAAGGTCGAAGCCACGGCCGAGCAACTCGCGCGCGGGCGTTACCTGACCGACGCCGCCGACTGCGCCGCCTGCCACACTGCGTCCGGCGGCGCGCCGTTCGCCGGCGGCATCGCGCTGGCCTCGCCGTTCGGCACCATCCACGGCACCAACATCACCCCCGACCCCGACCACGGCATCGGCCGCTACGACGCCGACGACTTCCACCACGCGCTCACACGAGGCGAAGCGCGCGATGGCCACCAGCTGTATCCGGCGATGCCCTACGTGTCGTATCGCACGATCGCGCGCGAAGACTCGGACGCGATCTACGCCTATCTGATGAACCAGCCTGCGGTGGCGCAGGCCAATCGCAAGAACGACGTCGGTTTCCCGTTCAACATCCGCAGCGGCATCGCGCTGTGGAATCTGGCCTTCACCGGCGCCGGGGCCGATGCGAAGCCGGCCTCGCAAGGATCGTCGCCCGCCTGGCAGCGCGGGCGCTATCTGGTCGACACCCTCGGCCATTGCGGCGAATGCCACAGCCCGCGCGGCTGGGCGGGGCAGCTGAAACGCGCGCAGCCGCTCGCCGGCAACAACGAACTCGGACGTTTCGCCGCGCCCGACATCACACCGCAAGGCCTGGTCGCGCGCGGCTGGAACGCGGCGCAGTTGCGCGGCTATCTCGCCACCGGGCTCAGCGCCCACGCGGTGGCCTCCGACGAGATGCTGACCGTGGTGAATCTGTCGACCAGCCGGCTTACGTCTGCGGATCTGGATGCGATGACCGCCTATCTGCTCGGCGATACGACGCCGAAAGTGGAGTCGGTCGTGAACATATCGAATGCCGGGCTCCCCGAGTCCGCTCGTCTCGACTACGCCAATATCTGCGCCGGCTGTCATGGCAGCGGCCGCCAAGGCGTCCCGCACGTCGCGCCGGGCCTGCACGACAACAGCAGCGTCCGCGACAGCGATCCGCACAACCTGATAGTCGCCATCCTGGACGGTCTGCCCGAACACGATCTACCGGGGCTGGAACGGATGCAGGCCATGCCGGGCTTCGCCCAGGATCTCGACGATGCCGAGGTCGCCGAGCTCGCGAGTTGGCTGCGCGCGCAGCGCGGCGCCGCCCCCGTGAACGTCGATACCGTCGCCAAGCTGCGCAAGGACAAGCGCGCCCACTGAGCCCCTGCTAGCGGCGTAAGCCGCGACCGTGATCTCGCGGGCGACCGTGCCGCCGCGGTCATGCGAATGGGCGCGGTCGCGGCTTACGCCGCTCCTACCCCAAGGCCGACAGACGCCGTCGCAGCGCATGATGCGATTGTCTTACGGTCATTTCTAGCCCGCTGCAACGCAACAAACAGGACCTCTGCTGACCGACGTTGTCATCAATATTTGTGAACTGCGCCGCAAACCCATACTGACGCGATTGACAACGTTGTCAGCAAAAAACAGCCTCGACCCCCGAAACAGGCGCACGGACCGCTGCTAGGGCCCCGTGCGCCGCGCAACGGCATCGGGGAGGAACCAGCAGGCAACACGCGCGGGCCGCGCCCGCTCCGTTTTCGCGCCGCACTGCGGCGATCTACGAGGAGGTTCGAACCTCCCGCGCAGCACCGAGGCCACGTGCCTCCTTTCCAGACACAGAGGGACAGCACCGGCCGGCGACGGCTCGGGATTTCGCATCGGACTTCGCACAGGGAGAGGACGCTCATGAAGCACGCAAGATCGACCACACTGGCGCTATGGACCTGCCTGCTCGCAGCGTCCTGGGGCTCGAACGCGTTGGCGCAAAGCGCCAGCTGCGCCAACATTCCGGCCTGGAACGCGTCGACCATCTACAACCCCGGCGACAAGCTGGTCTATCAGAACCGGCTCTACCAGGCCAACATCCAGATCTGGAACGCCCCGCCGACCCACTGCCCCAGCTGCGGCTGGTACCAGGACCTCGGCGCCTGCGGTGGCGGCGGCACCAACCAACCGCCCAGCGTCAACCTGAGCTCGCCGGCCAACGGCGGCAGCTACACCACCGGCGCCAACATCGCGGTCAGCGCCAATGCCTCCGATAGCGACGGCAGCGTCGCCCAGGTCGAGTTCTTCCGCGGCACCGTCTCGCTGGGCGTCGATACCAGCTCGCCCTATAGCGTGACCTGGAGCAACGCCAGCGCCGGCAGCCACGCCTTCAAGGCGGTGGCGACCGACAACCAGGGCGCCAGCACGACCTCGGCGACGTCGACGATCACCGTGACCGCGCCGTCCACCGACACCACCCCGCCGAGCGTGCCCGGCGGCCTGAGCTCGCCCTCGCAGACCTCCAGCAGCATCTCGCTGACCTGGAACGCGTCGACCGACAACAGCGGCGGCAGCGGCGTGGCCGGCTATGACGTGTACCGCGACGGCAGCCTGGTCGGCTCGCCGACCGCGACCAGCTACACCGCCACCGGCCTCACCGCCAACACCGCCTACGCCTTCCGCGTGCGCGCCCGCGACAACGCCGGCAACGCCTCCGCGCAAAGCGCGCAGATCAGCGCCAGCACCACCCAGGGCGGTGGCGGCGGCAACAAGCGCGTGATCGGCTACTTCGCCCAGTGGGGCATCTACGGCCGCAACTACCGGGTCAAGAACATCGACACCAGCGGCTCGGCGGCCAAGATCACCCACATCAACTACGCCTTCGGCAACGTGCGCAACAACCGCTGCGAAGTCGGCGTGATCCAACCGTCCGATCCCAATACCGGCGCCGGCGGCGACGCCTTCGCCGACTACAGCAAGGCGTTCGGTGCCGCCGAAAGCGTGAGCGGCGCGGCCGACACCTGGGACCAGCCGCTGCGCGGCAACTGGAACCAGCTCAAGCAGCTCAAGGCCAAGTACCCGGGCCTGAAGGTGCTGATCTCGCTCGGCGGCTGGACCTGGTCGCGCGGTTTCGCCAGCGCGGCACGCCCGGAGAACCGCCAGGCCTTCGTCGCCTCCTGCATCGACGCCTACATCCGCGGCAACCTGCCGGTCACCGACGGTGCCGGCGGCGTGGGCGCGGCGGCCGGCGTGTTCGACGGCATCGATCTGGATTGGGAATACCCCGCCGCTTGCGGCCTGACCTGCGGCACGCCGGAGGAAAACGCCAACTTCACCGCCCTGCTGGCCGAGTTCCGCAGCCAGCTCAACGCGGTGCGCCCCGGCCTGCTGCTGACCATCGCCGCGGGTGCGGGCGTCGACAAGGTGCGCGTCACCAATCCGGCCGCGTATCACCAGTACCTCGACTACATCAACGTGATGACCTACGACTTCCACGGCACGTGGGATGCGAAGACCAACCATCACTCGGCGCTGTTCAATTCGCCGAACGATCCGTCGACCGGCGATCAGAAGTTCTACAACACCAACGATGCGCTCGAGGCCTTCCTGTCGCGCGGCGTGCCGGCGGCCAAGCTCAACCTGGGCATCGGCTTCTACGGTCGCGGCTGGACCGGCGTGGCCAACGTCAACAACGGCCTGTACCAGAACGGTAGCGCGGCGCCCGGCACCTACGAAGCCGGCAACGAGGACTACAAGGTGCTCAAGAACCGTCCCGGCACGATCTACACCGACGCCAACGCGCGTGCGACCTGGAAGTACGACGGCAGCACGTTCTGGAGCTACGACACGCCGGCCATGGTCATCGAGAAGATGAGCTACGTGAAGGCGCAGAACCTCGGCGGCGCGTTCTTCTGGGAGTTCAGCGGCGACGACGCCCAGGGCAGCCTGGCCACCGCGATCCGCGACGGCCTGCAGTGAGCTTGTGCAGCACCGGACCGTTCGCGGTCCGGCGCTTGCCTCGGGGCGCCGGCCTCCCCTCGGGTCGGCGCCCCGGATTTATCCGAGCATGATTTATGCGGGCATGATTTAGCCGAGCATGCTCATCCGAGCACGATCTAGCCAAGCATGAAGACCACGGCCACATGCCTGCATGCGGCCGTCTTGCGTGAGCGGCACGCGATCGCGAACACCGCACGACCTCCGACTCAGACGCTGCGCGACCCGGAGCGGAACTGACTCGGCGTCGCCCCTGCCGAGCGCCGCATCAACCGGCGCAGCGCCGTCGCGTCCTCGTAGCCGACTTGTGCGGCGACTTGTTCTATCGTCATGCGGCTGCCCTCGATCAGGGCCCGCGCGCGATTCAGGCGCACGCTCTGCACCAGGGCCAGTGCGCCGGTACCGGTCGCGGCGTGTACGTGCCGGGCCAGGGTACGCGGCGACATCGCGAACTCCTCGGCCAGGGCTGCAACGCTGGGCGGCCGCGGCAGCCCGGCTTCGATCCGCTGGGTCAGGCGCCGCACCAGCTCGTTGCCGTTGGACAACATGGATGGCACCACGAACGGCGCCTGGGCCTGGCGTCCGTCGATCAGCAGCACCTTGCCGACGACGTCGGCGAGCGCGGTGCCGAAGCGGGTGCGCAGCAGATGCAGCATCAGGTCCGATTGCGCGAACGCGGCGCCGGCGGTGCTGACCGGACCGTCCGCGCAGACCATGCGATCGGCATCGACGACGCAATCGGGTTGCAGCCGCCGCAACTCCGAGGCCAGCCACCAGGACGTAGTGACGCGGCGACCGTGCAGCAACCCGCCGGCCTGCAGCAGGAACACCGCCGAGCACGAGGCCGCCACCGCACCGCCGCGCGCGCCATGCCGGCGCAACGCCGCGATCGCGAGCGCGGCATCGTCGCGGGCCAGACGTGCGGCGAGTTCGAGCGGGTTGTCGACGCCCAGGCCGGGAACGATCCAGGTCGAAGCGTCGGCGCCGGCGCGACCGGGCAAGGCCCGGGTTCCGATCCGCAGACCGCTGCTCAGCGCCACGTCCCCGCCCTGCGGCGACAGCAGGCGCCAGCGCGGTCGCGGCAGACGCAGGCGCGGCGCGAGCGCGGCGGCGGTATTGAGTATGTCCAACGTGTTCGCGACGCTGCTGGCATAGGCGCCGGGCAGTACCAGGACGCTGAAATCGTGCATGGCCGAAAACGCTCGAAAGATGTCTAAGCAGACACTGCCAGTCTAGCGCCGCGCGGGGTGCAATGTCGTCACGCCACCGAGGAGTCGCGCGATGCCGAGCCGCAGCCAGACCCAGCCCGATCCGCTGGAGGATTTCGTCGCCCGCGAGATCGCCCTCGGCGGCAGCCGCAAGCGCGTCTACGTCGCCGGCAGCGGGCCGGCGGTGATCGTGATGACCGAGATGCCCGGCATCAGCCCGCAGGTCGCGCGCTTCAGTCGCTGGGTGCGCGACGCCGGGTTCACCGTCTACCTGCCCTCGCTGTTCGGCCGCGACGGTGCGATACCGGACCTGGACGAGAGCAAGGCGGTATTCCAGCGTGCCTGCGTCAGCGCCGAGTTCCGCGCGTTCGCAGGCAAGGGATCCAGCCCGGTGACGCAATGGCTGCGCGCGCTGGCGCGGCTGGCGCATACCGAATGCGGCGGGCCCGGGATCGGCGCGATCGGCATGTGCTTCACCGGCAACTTCGCGCTGACGATGATGCTGGAACCGGCGATGTTGGCGCCGGTGCTGTCGCAGCCGAGCCTGCCGCTGGACGACCCGGCCGGTATCGAAATGGCGCCCGAGGAACTGTCCGCGGTGCGGCGGCGCCTGGAGCGCGACGATCTCAGCGTGCTGGCCTACCGTTTCGCAGGCGACCGGTTCTGCCAGGCGCAGCGCTTCGCGGCCTATGCGCAGGCGCTGGGCGATCGCTTCGTCGCGCGCGTGCTGCCCGACAGCGCGGCCAAACGCGACGAGCTGCCGCCGTTCTTCGAGCACTTGGTCGCGGGGCCGCACAGCGTGGTCACGGCGCATCTGATCGACGAAGCCGGGCAGCCCACGATCGCCGCACGCGACGAGATCCTCGCGTTCTTCGCCCGGCGCCTGGCCGGTTGAAGGCCCGACCGCGACCTCAGCGTTCGCGCCTCAGTGGACGAGGCGCAGCACGTCGTCGAGCAGGCCGGCGGCGGTGACCTCGGCGCCCGCGCCCGGGCCCTGGATCACCAGCGGCTGTTCGCGGTAACGGTCGGACCAGATCGCGACCTTGTTGTCGGTGCCGGCGCCGCCGGCCAGCGGATGATCGGCCGGCAGCGATTCCAGTCCTACCCGCGCCGTTCCGTTTTCCAGGCGGGCGATGAAGCGCAGGCGCTCGCCGTTCTTGTAGGCCTGCGCGTAGCGTTCGCGCAGCGGCAGGTCCAGCGCCGGCAGGGCGGCGTCGACGCCGTCGCGCGGGAGGATCGCCAGCTCCGGCGGCACCAGCGAGGCGACGTCGACCTCGTCCGCTTCCAGCGCCACGCCGGACGCGCGCGCCAGGATCAGCAGCTTGCGCCGCACGTCTTCGCCGGACAGATCGTCGCGCGGATCGGGCTCGGTGTAGCCGGCGTCGCGCGCCTGCCTCACCAGCGACGAAAACGGGCGCATGCCGTCGTAATGATTGAACAGCCAGGCCAGCGAACCCGAGAGCACGCCGGCGATCGCGCGGATGCGATCGCCGCCGGCCTGCAGTTCGCGCAAGCTTCGCAGCAGCGGCAAGCCCGCACCGACCGTGGCGCTGTCGCCGTAGCCGCTGCCGCCGGCCGCGCAGGCGCCGCGGATAGCGCTCCAGCGCGCCAGCGAAGTGCCCTGGCCGATCTTGCAGGCGGTGACGACGTGGATGCCCTGGGCCAGCCACTGCGCATGATGCTCGGCGACGGCGGTGCTGGCGGTGGCGTCGACCACCACCCGCGCCCCACCCTCGCCCAGCGCCGCGGCGACGGCGTCGAGCGAACTGGCCTGCGGCGCGTCGGCCAGCAGCGAAGCCGCACGTTCCGGCGCGAGGCCGTCGGCATCGGCCAGGGCCCGACGCGAATTGGCCACATGCACCAGCGCCAGACGCTCGCCCAGCGGCGCGCCCTGCCAGCCCTGCAGGCGCGCCAGCACGGCGCTGCCGACGGTGCCGGTGCCGAGCAGCGCCAGCCGCGCCGGCGCCGGGGCGCGATAAGGATGCGGCGCGGGCGCCCGCTGAGCCCGCACCTGCTGCAGGACGTCGGTCGCGGCGCTCATCGTTTCGCGCGCGACGCCGTGGCCACCGCGTCGGCGGCGCGCTCCAGCGCGGCCTCGAGATCGGCGATCAGGTCGTCGACATGCTCGATGCCGACCGACAGGCGCAGCAGGCCGTCGCCGATGCCGGCGGCGGCGCGCGCTTCGGGCGACATCGCGGCATGGGTCATGGTCGCCGGATGCGCGATCAGGCTTTCCACGCCACCCAGCGATTCGGCCAGGGTGAAGCACTCCAGACCGTCGACGAAGGCGCGTACGGCCGCTTCACCGCCTTCGATCTCGACGCTGAGCATGGCGCCGAAGCCGCGCTGCTGGCGTGCCGCCAGCGCATGGCCCGGATGCGATTCCAGGCCCGGGTAATGGACCACGCGCACCGCCGGGTGCGCGTCCAGCAGCGCCGCGATCGCGTGGGTGTTCTCCTGGTGCACGCGCAGGCGCGCGTCCAGGGTGCGCAGGCCGCGCAAGGTCAGGAAGGCGTCGAACGGCGAACCGGTCAGGCCCAGCGCGTTGGCCCACCAGGTCAGCTGCTGGTGGTGCTCGGCGCTCTTGGCCACGACCGCGCCGCCGACCACGTCGCTGTGGCCGTTGACGTACTTGGTGGTCGAGTGCACGACCAGATCGGCGCCGAATTCGATCGGACGCTGCAGCGCCGGCGACAGGAAGGTGTTGTCGACCACGGTCAGCGCGCCCTGCGCATGCGCGGCCTCGATCACGAAGCGCAGATCGGTGATGCGCAGCAGCGGGTTCGAGGGCGTTTCGATCCAGACCACGGTCGGCTTGGTCGCCAGCGCTTCGGTCAGCGAACGCGGATCGGTGAGGTCGGCGGTGATCAGTTCGAACGCGCCCTTGGCGGCCAGCGCGTTGAACAGACGCCAACTGCCGCCGTAGCCGTCGTGCGGCACCACGATGCGGTCGCCGGGCTTGAGGAAGGCGTGCAGGACCAGGGTGATCGCGGCCATGCCGGTGCTGGTGATGACGCCGCCGGCGCCGCCTTCGAGTTCGGCCAGGGCTTCGCCGAGCAGGTCGCGGGTGGGATTGCCGCTGCGGGTGTAGTCGTACTGGCGCTTGTCGTTGTAGCCGGCGAAGCTGAAGTTGGACGACAGCACGATCGGCGGCGTGACCGCTCCGTACGCCGCGTCGCGGTCGATGCCGGCACGGACGGCGGCGGTGCAGGCGTTGCGGATGCGGTTCTGGGTCACGGCGGTCGTTCCTTTGTTATGAGTGCTCATGCCGCCGCCTGGCTACAGTCGGCCAGCGCTTCGCGCAGGATGGTGTCGATGTCGCCGGCTTCCTTGAGGCAGGCGTCGTGTCCGTAGATCGAGCGCAGCACGCGCAGGCGGGTTTCGCCGCGCAAGCGCTCGACCAGGTCGTAGGATTCGGACAGCGGAATCAGACGGTCCTCGCTGACCGCGACCACGGTCACCGGCGCGCGGATCAGGCTCGGGTCGAGTTGCTGCAGGTCGATCGACTCGGACAGGCGCAGGAACGCGGTGGTCGGGGTGCGCGCGACGTACTTGGCGCCGCAATGATCGAGATAGTCCTCGGCATCGACGCGGACGCGGCCGTCGCGAACCTGCGCGGCGCCGAAGCGCTCGGCGAATTCTTCCGGGGTGCGATAGCTGAGCACGGCCAGTTCGCGCGCCAGCGCCAGGCCCTGGCTCTCGTCGCACTGCAGCGCGCCCAGCGCGACCGCGCGGCGCTGCAGGGCGCGCCAGGCGGCGGCATAGGGATGCGCGCGGTGGGTGCCGCTGATCGAGACCAGCGCGCCGACCCGCTGCGGATGACGCGCCGCGAATTGCAGGCCGACCATGGCGCCGTAGGAATAGCCGACGAAAGCCTCCAGGCGCCCGATGCGCAGCGCGTCCAGCAACGCGGCGATCGCGTCGGCCTGGTCAGCCGGATCCAGGGCCACGTCGAGCGCGCCGTCGGCGCCGAGCCAGTCGAACGAGAGCAGGCGGTGGCGGCTCGGATCCAGCGCGCGGCCTGGGCCGACCTGGGTCTCCCACCAGCCGCCTTCGGGATAGGCGCGGCTGGGCGCGAGGTGGCGGTGCGCGGAGATGCCGCCGGCCACGAACAGCACCGGCAGCGCGGCCTCGCCCTGGACTTCGTAACGCAGGACCACCTCGCGGCGGCCGGCGTGGCGCAGGTTCAGCTCGATCCGCAGCTCGCCGCGCACGGCGTCGCGGTCGATGGCGGAGGCGATGAAGGCGTCGCTGCGCTCGAAGGCGGTGGAGGCGTGCGGTTCGGCGAAGGCGGCGGTAGCGGGGGCGAAGCTCATGGCGGGCATCCGAAGTGACGGGGCCATCGAGCTTGCAAGTCGCACGTGCGCCAGGGCGCACGTCGCAACCATCTTCCGACCAACGCAGAGCGGGCCGCAGGAATTGGCACCTTCACACGACTTGCGTCGCGTTGGGTTGCCCCGGCTTCAAAGGGCCTGTCCCTCAGCCGGTCTCGATGGATGCGGCCAGTCTGCCCGCGCCCCGGAGGCCTGTCAATCGCTTCATCCGCATATAGCGATTAATCATAAGTCGACAACCGGCATCACAAAAGCCCGCGGCCGCCGCATACACTTCGCGTCCATGACCCCACGCCTCCTTGTCGCGGCGAGCCTCGCCGCCCTGCTCGCCGCCTGCGCGACCACGCGGACCGCTCCCGCCCCCGCCGCCGGCACGCCGGGCGTCACCTCGATCGCCGAGCGCTACGTCTCGGCCGAAACGCCGAAGGAAGAGCTGGATTCGCTCGCCACCTGGCCGACCGAGGACGGCAAGACCTGGCTGATCGCGACCGCCAAGTCGACCCACCGCCTGGACGTCTACGACGCCGACACCGGCGCCGCGTTGCGCACGGTCGGCGGCGAAGGCAAGGCGATCGGCCAGTTCGACCGCCCCAACGGCATCGCGGTCTACGCCGATCACGTGTTCGTGGTGGAACGCGACAACCACCGCGTGCAGGTGTTCGCGCTGCCCGACTTCAGCCCGCTGGGCAGCTTCGGCGAACAGGAACTGCGCAGCCCCTACGGCATCTGGCTGACCGAGACCGAGCCGGGCGAGCTCGAGGTCTACGTCACCGACAGCTTCATGTACGGCAAGAAGTTCGACGAAGTGCCGCCGTGGGCCGAACTCGACCAGCGCGTGCGTCGTTACCGCGTCCAGTTCGACCAGGACGGCCGCCTGCGCGCCAACTACGGCGGCGCGTTCGGCGACACTAGCGAGGCCGCGGCCCTGCGCATGGTCGAGTCGATCGCCGGCGACCCGGCCAACGACCGCATGCTGATCGCCGACGAGGACCGTCGCCACGAATCGACCCTGCGCGAGTACACCTTCGGCGGCAAGTACACCGGCCGCAGCCTGCCCGACCGCAGCTTCGGCGCCGAGGCCGAGGGCGTGGCGCTGTGGACCTGCCCGGACGGCGGCGGCTACTGGATCGCGGTCGACCAGCTCGCGCCGCTGACCGTGTTCCACCTGTTCGACCGCATCACCCTGGCGCCGGTCGGCAGCTTCGAAGGCAAGGTCACCGCGCACACCGACGGCGTCGCCCTGCACGCCGCCGCCACCGCTGCCTTCCCCAGCGGCGCGCTGTTTGCTGTACACGACGACAAAGCCGTGACCGCGTTCGACCTCGCCGATGTCGCCCACGCGCTAAACTTGAAACCGGGCTGCACCGAGTAGGAACTCGCATGGTTTGGGGGCCGCGCGCCTTAGCCGTATCGCTGTGCGTGGCGGCCCTGGCCGCCGCGCCGCAGGCGCATGCCGCCAAGATCTACCGCTGGACCGACCGCAGCGGCATCACCCACTACGGCGACCACGTCCCCGACGCCGCGCCGCCGTCCGAGGTCAAGGTGATCCCGGTCCACAGCGAGCCAGGCGCGATCGCGCGGCTGCGGATCGAGTCCGACGGCAGCCGCTACCTGGCCTGGGCCGACAACAACCTGTCCGGACCAATCGAGGTCAAGGTCGACTACAGCCAGAGCTACAGCGGCGGCGTGGGCGGCACCTCGACCCTGCCGGCGCGGGCCACGGTCGCCGCGCGCGCCAGCGCCCTGGTCGCGGTGCTCAGTTCCGAGGATTCCGGGCGCGGCGTCGAGCTGCAGATGGAAAGCCTGCCCGGCGACCCCGGCGCGCGTCCGCGCAACGTCGACTACGTGCTGCCGCTGCGTCAGAACAATTTCCGCATCGACCAGGGCTACGGCGGCCAGTTCAGCCACAGCGACCCCGAGAACCGCTACGCGGTCGATTTCGCCGCCGAGATCGGCACCCCTGTGCTGGCCGCGCGCGAAGGCGTGGTGATGCAGGTCGAGTCGGACTTCGACAAGGCCGGCCTCAACCGCGAGAAGTACGGCGGCCGCGCCAACTTCGTCCGCATCGTCCACGACGACGGCAGCATGGCCCTGTACGCCCACCTCAAGGCCGACGGGGCCCTGGTCCGGGTCGGTCAGCGCGTGCGCGCCGGCCAGCAGATCGGCCTGTCCGGCAACACCGGCTTCACCACCGGGCCGCACCTGCACTTCGCGATCCAGGTCAACCGCGGCATGCGCCTGGAGTCGATTCCGTTCCGGATGAACGGGCCGGCGGGGCCGTTGCGGATTTCGGGCGGGCCTTGAGGGCTGGAGCGGTGCTTCGCGGCTGACGACGCAGGCGGGATCCGCGTCCCCGTCCGGCCCTGCGGGCCACCTTGCCCCCGCTGGACGGGGGAAGGGCCGCGGGAGGGCTTTTTTAATGCGGCTATAATCGCCGGCTACTCCTTACCTTCCGGCGCGCCCGGTGCGCGCCGTCGCCATGTCCGACGTTTCCCTAGAAGCCCTCCGCCGCCGCACCTTCGCGATCATTTCGCACCCCGACGCCGGCAAGACCACCCTGACCGAGAAGCTGCTGCTGTTCGGCGGCGCGATCCAGATGGCCGGTTCGGTCAAGGGCCGCAAGGCCGCGCGCCATGCGACCTCGGACTGGATGGCGCTGGAAAAAGAGCGCGGCATCTCGGTGACCTCGTCGGTGATGCAGTTCCCGTACGAAGGCCGCATCGTCAACCTGCTCGACACCCCCGGCCACGCCGACTTCGGCGAGGACACCTACCGCGTGCTGACCGCGGTCGACTCGGCGCTGATGGTGATCGACGTCGCCAAGGGCGTCGAGGAACGCACGATCAAGCTGATGGAAGTGTGCCGCCTGCGCGACACGCCGATCATGACCTTCATCAACAAGCTCGACCGCGAGGGCAAGAACCCGATCGACCTGCTGGATGAAGTGGAATCGGTGCTGGGCATCCAGTGCGCGCCGATCACCTGGCCGATCGGCATGGGCCAACGCCTCAAGGGCGTGGTGCACCTGCTCACCGGCGAAGTGCATCTGTTCGAACAGGGCCGCAACTTCACCCGCCAGGATTCGACGATTTTCGCCTCGATCGACGACCCGGCGCTGGAGGCGCGCATCGGCGCGGACGCGCTGCGCGAAGTGCGCGACGAACTCGAACTCGTACAGGGCGCATCGCACCCGTTCGACAAGCAGGCCTACCTTGCCGGCAAGCAGACGCCGGTGTCGTTCGGCTCGGCGGTCAACAACTTCGGCGTGCAACTGCTGCTGGACTTCTTCGTCGAGCACGCACCGCCGCCGAAGCCGCGCGAGACCACCGGCCGTGAAGTCGCGGCGACGGAAAACAAGCTCACCGGCTTCGTGTTCAAGATCCAGGCGAACATGGATCCGCAGCACCGCGATCGCGTGGCGTTCATGCGCATCTGCTCGGGCAAGTTCAGTGCCGGCATGAAGGCCTTCCAGGTGCGCACCGGCAAGGAAGTGAAGCTTGCCAATGCGCTGACGTTCATGGCCTCCGACCGCGAGATCGCCGAAACCGCCTACTCCGGCGACGTCATCGGCATCCACAACCACGGCACGATTTCGATCGGCGACAGTTTCACCGAGGGCGAGGCGCTGTCGTTCACCGGCATCCCGAACTTCGCACCGGAACTGTTCCGGCGCGCGCGCCTGCGCGACCCGCTCAAGCTCAAGCAGTTGCAGAAGGGCCTGGCCCAGCTGTCCGAAGAGGGCGCGACTCAGTTCTTCCGGCCGCTGATGAGCAACGATCTGATCCTGGGTGCGGTGGGCGTGCTGCAGTTCGACGTGGTCGCCTACCGGCTCAAGGACGAGTACAGCGTCGACGCCAGCTTCGAGCAGGTCAGCGTCGCCACCGCGCGCTGGATCCGCTGCAGCGACGCCAAGAAGCTGGAAGAGTTCCGCGACAAGAACGCGATGAACCTCGCCCTCGACGCCGCCGGCGAACTGGTCTACCTGGCCCCGACCCGGGTCAACCTGCAACTGGCGCAGGAACGCGCGCCGGGCGTGCAATTCCTGGCCACGCGCGAGCATGCGCACGCGGTGGCCGTCGACTGATGTCGCGGCTGCGGCAGTGGTGGCTCTACTTGTTGAGCAAGCGCAGCGAAGTCGCCGCGCTCGACTACAAGGACGCCTACATGGCCAAAGTGATCATGGACATCCACCGCCTGCGCAGCGACAAGGCGCAGGCGATGGTGCCGCTGCACGCCTTGCACCCGATCCACCGCATCGACCGCGAATCCGCGCAGCAGGCCACCCGGGCCCGCGCCCAGGCCCTGGCGGCGCGACGCGAGGAACTGCTCGCCCACGGCCGCCTCGACCTGGCCGCCCTGACCGAGATCATCCCCTCGGTCTCGCAGATCAAGGTCGTCCAGGACGGCGAGCGCTGGCTCGCGTTCGAGGGCAACGGCCGCCTCTATGCCATGCGCGAGGCCTTCGGCGCGGACTGCGCCCTGGCGGTCGAAGTCGAGGAATACCGCTTCGGGCGGCCGCACAAGATCCAGCGCCGGCTGCGGCGGGTGCGCCGGCTCAACGAGCTGGAATGAGACGCCGGGCACGAGGTCCCGCCCCGCCGCGCAAATTACGCACCCCATCACAAATCTGAATAGATCGGCTAGGATCGTGCCACCGCGGCAGGGGGCCGCGGCATCAACCGCAAGGGGAGCACAATGTATCTATTGGGTTTGGCTTTGAGCGTGATCGGCGGGCTGTGGATCGTCGTCAACGCGTTCCGCGAAAGCGTGCTGTGGGGGCTGGGTTCGCTGCTGATCCCGCTGGTCGCGTTGATCTTCGCGATCATGAACTTTTCCGCTAACAAGATCCCGCTGCTGATCTGCGTGATCGGCGCCGTGCTGACGGTCATGGGCATGCCGTCGATGTCCGAGATCGCCGCCACCGCGCAGCCGGCGGCCTGAAGCAACACCGTCCGGCGCGCTGGCCGCACCGGACGTCTTCGATCCATCCGCGCCGTCCATCCGCGCCGGAGCCCCGGCGACCGATCAGAACTCGTAGCCGAACAGCTCCAGGTCGCGCCGGTACAGCGCGGACACGCCGTCGATCAGTTCCTGGTCGTAATAGTCGCGATAGTGGCCGCGGCGCGAGCTGTTGATCACGCCCAGTTCGGTACTGGGCAGCCCCAGGCGCGCGCAGATCGCGTCGTACGAGCCCTGCATGTCCTCGACCCGGCCGACCGTGTCGGCCAGCATTTCGCCGTCGGCGCCGGTGACGAAGCTGTGCTGCGGCACGAACAGGATGTGCTGCATCGGCCGCGCCTCGAACAGGATGTGCCGCATCACCCCTTTGGGATTGCGCGAGAACGCGTCGTTGGCGCGGGTCATGAACGCGCAGTAGGACACGAAGCGGTCGTAGGGATTGCGCACGAAGGCAAACTTCAGATAACCGCCGAACGCGTCCTCGCCGAGGAACGGCCGCACCTGCTGCAGGCTGATGTGGCCGTGGGTGATCGCGGCCAGTTCCTCGAACGGGAAGCGCTTGTTCACGAACAGCGCGACCTGCTCCAGATCATCGGCGCTCATGTGCGCGCGCAGGGCCTGGCGCACCGAATGGGTGCCGGTTTTGGGGATCGCGGCGAAGACGAAACGGTGCTGGTGGGAAATGATCATGCGCGTGGTCGCGGAACGGTACGCCGATCATAGGCAATCCGGCGCCGGCGTCACACTGAGTATTTGCTCCAGTCCGCGCTAGGATGCTGGTCGTATGCCCACTGCCCACGCCAGCCACGGCTCGGTCCGCGAGGAGATCGCCAACGCGCTCACCCACGGCCTGGGCGCGACCGCCGCGCTCGCCGGCGGCGCGGTCCTGATCACCCTCGCCGCGCTGCACGGCAGCACCTGGCAGTTGGCCGGCGCGATCGTGTTCGGCGTCAGCCTGTTGCTGCTTTACGTCGCCTCGACCCTGTACCACTCGATCCAGCACCCGATCGCCAAGGCGCGGCTGAAGGTGTTCGACCACTGCGCGATCTACCTGCTGATCGCCGGCACCTATACCCCGTTCACCCTGGTCCTGCGCGGCCCCTGGGGCTGGGGGCTGTTCATCGCGATCTGGGTGCTGGCCTTCGCCGGCATCGTGTTCAAACTGTTCTACACCGGCCGCTTCAAGTTGCTGTCGACCGCGATCTACATCGCGATGGGTTGGCTGGTGATCGTGGCGATCAAGCCGCTGATCGGCGCGCTTGACGCCTGGACCCTGGGCTGGCTGCTCGCCGGCGGCCTGAGCTACACGCTGGGCACGGTGTTCTACCACCGGCCCACGCTGCCTTACTCGCATGCGATCTGGCATATGTTCGTGATCGGCGGCAGCGTCTGCCATTACGTCGCGGTGATGGCGCAGGTGATTCCCACGCGCTGAATCGACGCCGCGCTCATCTGACTGAACCCCGCGCAACGCGTTCACCTGCGCTTGACCGCTGACTGCGGATGGTGGGGCATCCACATCAGGAAGGCGGCGGCGCGCGAACGATCGCGCTGATTCCGGAGCGCTCGGACCGCTCCGGAACCCGCCCCATACGCATGAACGCCAACGACCACCCCGGCCAGGGCGACGCCCGACCCGCCATCGCCGCAAATCCAAGCGCTGCGCAGCGCGCGGCGGTCGCGCTGCGACGGCATCCCTGGCGCAGCGCCGTCGCGCTGATCCTGCTGGCCATCGCGATCTTGGTGGCGCTGTGGGATTGGAACTGGCTGCGCGGCCCGATCGAGCGTCAGGTGCAGGCTCGCACCGGCCGCGACTTCGACATCGGCGGCGATCTTGACGTCGACCTGGGCTGGACGCCGACCATCCGCGCCGACGCGCTGCGCTTCGGCAATGCCGCGTGGTCGCAACGACCGACCATGGCGGCCGCCGACCGTCTGCAGTTCAAAGTCGAACTGTTGCCGCTGCTGCGCGGCGAAGTGCGTATCCCCGAACTGCGCCTGAGCCGCCCGCGCCTGTATCTGGAAAACGATGCCAAGCAGGGCGGCAACTGGGTGTTCGGCGAATCCGGCGGCGATGCCCTGCAATTGCGCCGGATCTGGATCGACCGCGGCGAGTTGAGCTTCCTCGACCCGGCCAGCCGCAGCGACATGCGCTTCGAGATCGCCAGCCAGGCGGCGCGCGCGGGCGACGACGCCGCGCCGATCGCCGCGCGCGGCGGCGGACGCTGGAAAGGCAACCGCTTCGCACTGCAGGGGCGTGCCGAATCGCCGTTGGAACTGCGCGATCGCGAACGCCCGTACCGGCTCGATGTGCGCGCCAGCGCCGGCGCGACCCGCGCGCATGCGCGCGGCACCTTGCTCGATCCGCTGCGGCTGCGCGACTTCGACCTGCGCCTGGCCTTGTCGGGTCAGGACATGGCCGACCTGTATCCGCTGATCGGCGTGGCCACCCCGCCGACCCCGCCCTACGCGCTCGACGGCCGCCTGCGCCGCGATATCGCCGGCACGCACACCACCTGGCACTACGACGGCTTCACCGGCAAGGTCGGCGACAGCGATCTGTCCGGCCGCGCCAGCGTCGAGACCGGCGGCGCCCGCCCCTATCTGCGCGCCGACCTGCGCTCGCGCCGACTCGATTTCGACGACCTGGCCGGCTTCGTCGGCGCCGCGCCGCAAACCGGTGGCGGCGAATCCAGCAATGCCGAACTCGCAGCGCAGGCCGCGCGCGAGCGCGCCAGCGCACGCGTGCTGCCCGACACGCCCTACCGCCTGGACAAGCTGCGCGCGATGGACGCCGCCGTGCGCTGGAAGGCGCAGCGCATCGACGCCCCCGGTTGGCCGATCGACGACATGGACGCGAACCTGCTGCTCGAAGGCGGAGTCCTGCGGCTGCAGCCGCTGGATTTCGGCGTCGCCGACGGCCGCATCCGCTCGACCGTGCACATGGACGCACGTCGTCCGACCATCGCGACCCGCGCCGAGATCGACGCGCGCGGCCTGACCCTGGCCAAGCTGATGCCGACGGTGGAACTGGCGCGCGACGCGATCGGCAAGGTCGGCGGCCGGATCACGCTCGACGGCGAAGGCAATTCGATCGCCGCCATGCTCGGCAGCAGCGACGGCGACGTCGCGATCGGCATGGGTCCGGGACGGATCAGCAACCTGCTGATGGAATACACCGGCATCGACATCGCTGAGATCGTCAAATTCAAGCTCAGCCACGACCGCCAGATCCCGATCCGCTGCGCGTTCGGCGACTTCGAAGTGCGCGACGGCCTGATGCGCAGCCGCGCGCTCGCGTTCGACACCAGCGACACCATCCTGATCGGCAACGGCAAGATCAATCTGCGCGACGAAACCCTGGACCTGACCGTCCGCGCGCGGCCGAAGGACCGAAGCCTGCTGAGCCTGCGCTCGCCGTTGAAGGTCAGCGGCACCTTCAAACATCCCAGCGCCAAGCCCGACTACGCGCGCATGGGCCTGCGCGGCGCGGTGGCCCTGACGCTGGCCACGATCGCGCCGCCGGCGGCCTTGCTGGCGACGATAGAATTGGGACCCGGCAAGGACGCGGCCTGCGGCGGCCGTTACGCACACTGATCAGCGCCGCTCGACGCGGGTCAGCCCTTCGCGGATCGCTCAGCTGGCGATGTACCGCTGCAACTGGTCGAGTTCGAGCTGCTGGTCCTCGATCACCGCCTTGACCAGGTCGCCGATCGAAACCACGCCCACCACCTGTCCGCCCTGCACCACCGGCAGATGGCGGATGCGGCGGTCGGTGACGATCTGCATGCAGCGCTCGGCGCTGTCGTCCAGGCCGACGCTGAGCACTTCGACGGTCATGATGTCGCGCACCGGCGTGTCCGCCGATGAACGCCCCTGCAGCACGATCTTGCGCGCGTAATCGCGCTCGGACAGGATCCCGGCCAATCGCGGGCCTTCCATTACCAATACCGCGCCGATGCGCTTTTCGGCCATCAGCCGGATCGCGTCGATGACCGGCGCGTCCGGACCGATCGCGAACACTTCAGACGCTTTCGCTTCGAGCAGTTGCCGCACGGTACGCATGGCCTTCTCCTTCCGCGATCTGGGACGGGGGCAGCGAGCCCTGGCCCGAGGATACTCCTGCCGCCGGCCACCAGGTGTCTACGAGGTACAGCGGCCGCTGCTTGGATTCTTCGTACAAGCGCCCCAGGTATTCGCCGATCAGGCCCAGCGCGATCAGTTGCACGCCGCCCAGGAACAGGATCACCGCCATCATGGTCGGCCAACCGGCGACCGGGTCGCCCCACAGCAGCGCCTTGGCCACGACCCAGACGCCGAAGCCGAACGCGAACAGCGCGGTCGCCAGACCAAGGTAAGTCGCCAGCCGCAGCGGCGCGGTCGAGAAACTGGTGATGCCTTCCAGCGCCAGGTTCCACAGCCGCCAGAAATTGAACTTGCTGGCGCCGGCCACGCGCGCCTCGCGGTGATAGGGCAGCGCGACCCGGTTGTAGCCGACCCAGCCGAACAGGCCCTTCATGAAACGGTGACGTTCGCGCAGCTGGTACAGGCCGGCCAGGGCGCGTTCCGACAGCAGGCGGAAGTCGCCGGTGTCGGCCGGGATCGGGGTCTTGGACAGCCGCCCGATCACCCGGTAGAAGGCATGCGCGGTGGTGCGCTTGAGCCAGCCCTCGCCCTCGCGCTCGATGCGGGTGCCGTAGACGTCGTCGTAGCCTTCGCGCCATTTGGCGACGAAAGCCGGGATCAGTTCCGGCGGGTCCTGGCCGTCGGCGTCCAGGATCAGGGCGGCGCCGCGCTCGACCCGGTCCAGGCCGGCGGTCAGCGCCAACTCCTTGCCGAAGTTGCGCGACAACCGCAGCAGCGCGACCCGCGGATCGGCGGCGGCGATGCCTTCCAACACCGTCCACGTGCCGTCGCGGCTGCCGTCGTCGACGTAGAGCACGCGGCCCTCGACGCCGTCGGCGGCGATCGCATCCAGCGCCGCGGCGATGCGCGGTTGCAGCAGCGGCAGGCTGTCGGCCTCGTTGTAGGCGGCGACGACGACGGTGAGCAGATCGCGATTCATGCGCTCAATCATAGCCGCCGGGCGTGGCGGCGGTGTGCGCAGGCTTGGCCGGAATCGCGCCGCGGCCCGGCCCCGCGGCCGTGCTCAGTCGATCTGCTTGAGGTAGCCGTTGCCGCCGATGTAGCGCATCTGACGCTGGATCGCGTTGGCGCGGCGCTGCACGTAAGGACCGGGGCGGGCGATGCTGTAGCGCTTGGGGTTGGGCAGTACCGCGGCCATGCGCGCGGCTTCGGCCGGGCCCAGGCGCGAGGCGTCCTTGCGGTAGTAGGTGCGGGCGGCGGCCTGGGCGCCGTATACGCCGTCGCCGAACTCGGCGATGTTGGCGTAGACCTCGATGATGCGGTGCTTGGGCCACATCAGCTCGATCAGCAGGGTGTACCAGGCCTCGATGCCCTTGCGCACCCAGCTGCGGCCGCTCCACAGGAACAGGTTCTTCGCGGTCTGCTGGCTGATGGTGCTGCCGCCGCGGACCTTGCGGCCGCGCGCGTTGCTCTTGCGTGCCTTCTCGATGGCCTTGAGGTCGAAGCCGAAGTGCTCGGCGAAGTTCTGGTCCTCCGAGGCGACCAGCGCGACCGGCACGTTGGACGAGATCTCGTCCAGGTCGCGCCAGTCGTAGGCGACGCGGAAGCCGAAATCGCCGCTGCCCCAGGCCTCGAACTGGCGCACGACCATGAAGGCGCTGAGCGGCGGATCGATGAAGCGCAGCACCGCGACCTGCAGGATCGAGGCGGCCAGGAACAAGAAGGGCAGCGCCAGCAGCCAGCGCAGCCAACGGCGGCGGCGGCGGGGCGCCGCCGGTGCGGGGACGGACTCGTTCACGACTTGCACTGCCTACGCTCCATCCCCATCTTGCCCGGTCTCCCCTTTCACGCGATCGCCCACATTATCCGTGATCGGATAAGAATGAAGCGCGCACCGCGCCGCACGAGTCCCGCAATGAACGATGCCACCCCCGCCCCCACCGATGCCGCCCGCGACGACCGCGACCGCCTGACCCGGTTCCTGATCGAAGGCGCCGGCGTGCGCGGCGTGCGCGTGCACCTGGACCAGACCTGGCGCCAGATCCGCGAGCGCGCCGAGTATCCGCCCGCGGCGGCCGAGCTGCTGGGCGAGGCCGCGGCCGCGGCGGCGCTGTTCACCGGCCATGCCAAGGTCGAGGGCCGGCTGTCCGTGCAACTGCGCGGCGACGGCGCCCTGCGCACCCTGTTCGCCGAATGCACCGCGGCCGGCACCCTGCGCGGCATCGCCCAACTGGCCGAGGAAGGCGGCGAGGTCTCGCGCGATCTGCGCCAGCTCGGCCCGGACGCGGTCCTGGCGATCACCATCGAGAACCCGCCGGTCGGCAGCCGCGCCGGCGACGGCCGCGACCCGGCCCGCTACCAGGGCCTGGTGGCGCTGGACTCGGATTCGCTCAGCGGCGCCTTCGAGGACTATTTCCGCCAGTCCGAACAGCTGCCGACCCGGCTGCTGCTGGTCGCCGACGAGCGCCAGGCCGCCGGCCTGATGCTGCAGAAGCTGCCCGGCGACGGCGGCGACGAGGACGGCTGGGCCCGGGTCGGGGCCCTGTTCGACACCCTCCGGCCCGGCGAACTGCTGGATTGGGATACCGCCACCCTGCTGACCCGCCTGTTCCACGAGGACGGGATCCAGCTGCTGGGCGGCAAGGCGCTGAGCTTCGCCTGCTCCTGTTCGCGCGAACGGGTCGAGGCCATGCTGGTCTCGCTGGGCCAGCAGGAGGCCGAGGCGGCAGCCGCCGCGGCCGATGGCGAGGCCCATATCCGTTGCGAGTTCTGTGGCCAGAGCTATCGTTTCGGAGCCGAGCAGATCGGCCGCCTGTTCGCGGTCGCGGCCGCCGAGATGGCGGGCCCGGACCGCCTCCAATAAGGCCTTCACACCGTCGTCTCGGTTTGTTAAATAAACATAAACCGTCTATAGTCTTCATCCAGGTTCTAGGGGAACTTGACCGGCCCAAGCCGGTCGTATCGTCACCATGCTCACGCGCTCGCTACGCCTGTCGTTTGCCCTGATGCTCGCCTTCGGCGCGGCGTCCGGCGCGCATGCGCAGTCGTCCAAGCGCGGCGACACGACGTATCTGCCGGTGTGGAATCAGTCCAACGGCAAGGTCGAATACCTGCTGCAACTCGAACCCACCAACGCCCCGGTCGCCGGCGCGCGTTGGCGCGTCGGCAGCAATTCGCTCGATGCCGCATTCGGCCTCGATGCGGGCGACACCCTGGGCCTGGTCTGCGATCGCAAGACCGGTCTGGCAGGCGCGATCGGCAACCTCGCCAATCACTGCATGCTCGCCGCGCTCGATGAAGACGACAGCGGCGGTGCGCGTCAGGTGTCCGCGGGCGCGGCATTGAGTCGCCCCGGCGGCAA
Source organism: uncultured Lysobacter sp. (assembly GCA_946480055.1). The sequence continues at coordinate 90,949 of CAMLID010000002.1, forward strand.
GATCGGACTCACGGTCGGCACCGGCAAGGACAACCTGCCCGCCTGGCTGAGCCCGAACGGCCGCAACAGCAAACTCGACCAGCACACCCTGACCGTCTACGGCCAGAAGAACATCGGCCGCGAGGCCACGGTGTCGATCGGCGGCACCTGGGCGCGTGCGCGCCTGATTCCCGCCGGCGAAATGCCGACCATCGCCGACCGCTGGAACAGCAAGAGCCTCACCATCGGCGCCGGCTACGGCAACTTCGGTGCCAACATCGTCGGCCGCGTGGTCGACACCCCCGGCCAGCCGGGTCAGTGGGAAGGCCTGGGCGTCGGCCTGACCTGGCGCACCCCGTGGAGCGGACAGCTCTCGGTCGGCGCCGAGAACGTGATCACCCGCGGCAAGAACCCGTTCGCGCCGGGCAACAGCGACAAGGACGAAGGCACCGTGCCTTACGTCCGCTACGAGCAGGACCTCTAAGCAGGCTCCTCGCCGGCACCGCGATCGCGGTGCCTCTCCGTTCCGTTTCGCAGCTTCCGGCACCTTGGCGCCGCGTCGAGCGTGCCTCGCCAGTAACGATCGGCATGCGCACTCGTGTAGCCGATCCAGCCTGGTGCACACCGCGATACCCTCGGCCCACACGAACGGGCCTTGCTGAGTCTGCCGTTTCGCCCTCCTGAAAACCGGCCCCGGGTTCCATCGCCGGTGCGCCAGTCCGGTTCCGCGTCTCATTTCTCGTACAGCCCGACGCCCGCGCGGCGCAATTTCGCAGCGCCCCAGCCATTTTGACCACGGTCAAAACTTCAGTACCTGTGCGTACTTAGGTGACTGAATGCGGCATTGAGCCACCCATTGGCAACGCCAGCTGAATGAAGTGAAGAATTTGTCAAAACCCGACATTTAACGACACTTTAATTTTTACCACCTGATCGGTACGATCCAGCGCACCTTGCTGGAATTGGCGTCTTGCTTGACTCCGCCGGCTTGGTCCCATGGGTACCACCATTCCGATTTCTGGAGAGAGAGATGACCTTTAAGACCACCCAGCTCCGCGACGCGATTACCTTCGCGCTCGCCGTGGGCGCCACTGCCGCCGCCGGCACGGGTGTGGCCTTTGCGCAAGAAGAGAGCAAAGATCCCACCACCCTCGATCGCATCGAAGTAACCGGTTCGCGCATCAAGCGCGCCGACATCGAAACCTCGCAGCCGATCTTCTCGCTCAGCCGCGAAGACATCAGCGCCCAGGGCCTGACTTCGGTCGGCGACGTGATCCAGAACATCACGTCCAACGGCTCAACGCTGAACAGCACGTTCAACAACGGCGGTAACGGCGAAACCCGCGTCAACCTGCGCAACATCGGCTCGAACCGCACCCTGGTGCTGGTCAACGGCCGTCGTTGGGTCGGTGGCACCGGTCTCGGTGGCGCGGTCGACCTCAACACCATCCCGACCGCAGCCGTCGAGCGCATCGAAGTCCTGAAGGACGGCGCCTCGACCATCTACGGTTCCGACGCCATCGCCGGCGTCGTCAACGTCATCCTGCGCTCGAACTTCGAAGGCGCCGAAGCCAACGCCTACATCGGCTCGTTCGACAAGGGCGACGGCAACCGCCAGGCCTACGACTTCACCATCGGCACCTCGTCGGACCGCTGGAGCGCGATGCTCGGCGTGGGCTACGTCAAGGAAGAGCCGGTCATGGCCGGCGACCGCAAGATCTCGGCAGTGCCGAACTTCGGCACCACCGCGGGCTTCGGCAACAGCAGCACCACGCCGCAGGGCCGCATGCAGCTGCGCGGCACCACGCGCTTCTTCGTGCCCACCCCGACCGCGGGCAGCCCGGCCGGCACCAAGACCTATGACGGCACCACCGACGCTTACAACTTCGCGCCGGACAACTACCTGCTGACCCCGCAGGAGCGCAAGTCGCTGTTCGCTTCGGGCACGCTGGACATCACCGACAACGTCCGCTTCAAGGTCACCACGACCTACAACGAGCGCGTGTCGGAGCAGCTGCTCGCCGCCGGTCCGATCAACCTCGGCACCTCGGCTCCGGGCACCAACGGCTCGAACATCTTCATCTCGTCGCAGAGCATCTACAACCCGTACGGCGCGGATGTCACGAGCATCCAGTACCGTCCGGTCGAGACCGGTGGCCGTAGCTTCAACCAGGAAGTCAGCACCTACGCCTTCAACGGCGGCCTGGAAGGCAACTTCAACCTCGGTGAGCGCACCTTCGATTGGGAAGCCGGCTACTTCTACGGCGAGAACAAGCGCTACGACACGACCTACGGTCTGTACAACATCAGCGCGCTTCGCAATGCGCTGGGGGCTTCGTTCCGTGACGCCCAGGGCGTCGCTCGCTGCGGCACGCCGACCGCCGTCATCGCCGGCTGCGTCCCGCTGAACCTGCTCAGCGGCGGCGGCGGCATCACCCCGGAAATGGCTGCTTACTCGAGCTTCGTTGCGCACGATTCGCGCGGCTACAAGCAGAAGACCTACTACGCCAACATCGGCGGCGACATCGTCGACCTGCCGGGCGGCCCGCTGGCCTTCTCGTTCGGTATGGAACACCGCACCGAAAGCGGCTTCGACCAGCCCGACGCGATCGTCAACACCGGCGACACCACCGGTAATGCCCGTAAGTCGACCGCCGGCGGCTACTCGCTGGACGAGGCCTACCTCGAACTGGCCGTGCCGGTCCTGGCCGACGTTCCGTTCGCCAAGCTGCTCGACTTCTCGATCGCTACCCGCTACTCGGACTACAGCAACTTCGGCGACACGCTGAACAGCAAGTTCGGTTTCCGCTGGAAGCCGATCGACGACCTGATGGTTCGCGGTAACTGGTCGGAGGGCTTCCGCGCTCCGTCGATCGCCGAGCTGTTCACCGGTCAGTCCGACACCTTCCAGACCATGGCCGATCCGTGCCGCGGTTTCCTGGGTGCGGTGGCCAACACCGATCGTCCGGCCTCGTGCGCCGCGGCTGGCATCCCGGCTTATGTCCAGCCGAACAACCAGATCCGCACCACCACCGGCGGCAACCCGGACCTGGGTCCGGAGAAGTCCACCTCCAAGACCCTGGGCTTCGTGTACAGCCCGAGCTGGGCCGAAGGCCTCGACATCTCGCTGGACTGGTGGGAAATCGAGATCAAGGAAGCCCTCGTCACCCTCACCGCGCAGACCATCGCCGACAATTGCTACCGCAACGGCGACGCCGGCGCTTGCTCGCTGATCACCCGTGCTTCGGACGGCCAGATCTCCGGCCTGAACGCCACGCCGAACAACGTCGGCACGCTGTTCAACGAGGGCTACGACCTGACCGTCGGCTACAGGCTCCCGGAAACCGCGTGGGGTAAGTTCCGCGTCGTGTGGGATACCACCTACCTGGCCAAGTCGACCAGCGACAGCAACGCCGACGGCTCGATCTCGGACGACCCGGTCACGGGCGACGGCGGCAATCTGGTTGGCGAGTATCAGGGCGGCTCGGCGCGTAGCAACAACTGGCGCATCCGTTCCAACATCTCGCTGAACTGGGAGAAGGGCGACTTCGGTGCGACCTGGTTCGTGCGCTACTACTCCGCTCAGGAAGAACAGTGCCAGGGCACCCTGCTCGCCCAGCGCTTCAACGTCTGCTCGGATCCGAACCGCATCACCAACCTCGACGGCAACGACGCGAACCTGACTCCGGACGGCCCGCAGCTGCGTCCGCAGAACAAGATCCCGTCGACGGTCTACAACGACGCGAGCGTCTACTTCAACGCGCCGTGGAATGCCCGCATCACCGTTGGCGTGAACAACCTCTTCGACAAGGATCCGCCGCGCGCCTCGTCGACCTTCGCCAACAGCTTCGACCCGCAGTACGAAATCCCGGGCCGCTTCATCTACTTCCGCTACTCGCAGAAGTTCTGATAGACCCGGTACCAATGCTGCAAACCGCTACGGCCCCATACGGGGCCGTAGCTTTTTGGGGGCAATCTCACCAACTCTTGCGACCAGGTCCCAGTCAGTTAACAACACTTTAATTACTTGGCCGACGCGGCTAGTATCGGCCCAGCCTTGCCGATTTAGGCCATTCATTTTGCGCCACCCGGCGGGCTCCCATGGGACACCAAGACTGACTTGGAGAGAGAGATGACCTTGAAGACCACCCAGCTCCGCGACGCGATTACCTTCGCGCTCGCCGTGGGCGCCACCGCAGCGGCGGGCACCGGCGTAGCCTTTGCCCAGGAACCCGAAAAGGAAGCCACCACCCTCGATCGCATCGAGGTGACCGGCTCGCGCATCAAGCGCACCGACATCGAAACCTCGCAGCCGGTGTTCTCGCTGAGCCGCGACGACATCCAGGCCCAGGGCCTGACCTCGGTCGGCGATGTGATCCAGAACATCACCGCCAACGGCTCCACCCTCAACAGCACCTTCAATAACGGCGGCAACGGCGAAACCCGCGTCAGCCTGCGCAACCTCGGCCCCAACCGCACCCTGGTGCTGGTCAACGGCCGTCGTTGGGTCGGCGGCACCGGTCTCGGTGGCGCGGTCGACCTCAACACCATCCCGACCGCAGCCGTCGAGCGCATCGAAGTCCTGAAGGACGGCGCCTCGACCATCTACGGTTCCGACGCCATCGCCGGCGTCGTCAACGTGATCCTGCGCCAGAACTACGAAGGCGCCGAAGCCAACGCCTACCTGGGCACCTTCTCCGACGGCGACGGCTTCCGCGAAGCCTACGACTTCACCGTCGGCGCCGCCTCCGACCGCTGGACCGCGATGTTCGGCATCGGCTACGTCAAGGAAGAGCCGGTCATGGCCGGCGATCGCGCGATCTCGAAGGAGCCCGTCGCCGGCACCGGCAACGCCTTCGGCAGCTCGACCGTGCCCAACGGCCGCTTCGCCCTCTGCGGCGGCACCTACGATCCGACCACCGGCACCTGCTCGGTCGGCGAGACCCGCCCGAACGGCACCGCCGGTCAGTTCACCTACAACGACGGCCAGTCGGGCCTGAATTGGCGCAACCGCACCGGCGCGGACATCTACAACTTCGCCCCGGACAACTACCTGCTGACCCCGCAGGAGCGCAAGTCGCTGTTCGCGTCCGGTTCGCTGGACATCACCGACAACCTGCGCTTCAAGACCACGCTGACCTACAACAACCGCAAGTCGGAACAGTTGCTGGCGGCGATGCCGATCGTGCTCGGTAGCGGCCCGGGCGCCAACGCCCAGTCCAAGCAGCTCACGATCTCGGCGCAGAGCATCTACAACCCCTTCGGCCAGACCGTGTCGCGCATCCAGCGCCGCGCGATCGAAGCCGGTTTCCGCACCTTCGAGCAGGACGTCGATACCTTCGCCGCCAACTTCGGTCTCGAAGGCACCCTGAACGTCGGCAGCAAGCCGTTCGACTGGGAAGCCGGTTACTTCTACGGCGAGAACAAGCAGAACAACGTCACCGAAGGTCTGTTCAACGTGCTGGCGCTGCGCAACGCGCTCGGCCCGTCCTTCCGCGACGCCCAGGGCGTGGCCCGTTGCGGTACCCCGACCGCGGTCATCACCGGCTGCGTGCCGCTGAACCTGCTCGGCGCCGTCGGCACGATCACCCCGGAAATGCTTGCCTACTCGACCTTCGTCGCCCACGACCAGCTCGGCTACAAGCAGAAGAGCTACTACGCCAACATCGGCGGCGACCTGTTCGACCTGCCGGGCGGCCCGCTGGCCTTCTCGTTCGGCCTCGAGCACCGCAGCGAAAACGGCTTCTCGCAGCCGGACGCGCTGATCGCCTCGGGCAACACCACCGGTAACGCCACGGCTCCGACCGCCGGCGGCTACAGCCTGGACGAGGCCTACCTCGAACTGGCCGTGCCGGTCCTGGCCGACGTGCCGTTCGCCAAGCTGCTCGACTTCTCGGTGGCCACCCGCTACTCGGATTACAGCAACGTCGGCGACACGCTCAACAGCAAGTTCGGTTTCCGCTGGAAGCCGATCGACGACCTGATGATCCGCGGCAACTGGTCGGAGGGCTTCCGCGCTCCGTCCATCGGCGAGCTGTTCACCGGTATCGGCGACTCGTTCCCGACCATCGCCGATCCTTGCGCCCTCGCCGGCTTCGGCAACCTGGCGCCCGACGCCCAGGCCCGATGCATTGCGCAGGGCGTCCCGGCCGGCGGTTACGACCAGGGCAACCCGCAGATCCGCATCAACTCGGGCGGCAATCCGAACCTGAAGCCGGAAAGCAGCGAATCGACCACCCTGGGCTTCGTCTACAGCCCGAGCTGGATCGAAGGTTTCGACGTCAGCCTCGACTGGTGGAAGATCGAGATCGAAGACGCGCTGACGCTGCCGACCGGTCAGTTCATCGTCGACGAGTGCATCGTCGGTAACGTCCAGTTCTACTGCAACATGTTCACCCGCAACCCGGGCGGCAGCCTCAACCTGACCGCGCAGCCCGGCAACGTCGGCGGCATCAACACCGAAGGTTACGACCTGACCATCGGCTACAAGCTGCCGGAAAACTCGTGGGGCAAGTTCAGCTTCAGCTGGGATACGACCTACCTGGCCAAGTCGGAATTCGACCTGGACGGCGACGGCCGCTTCAACGAGCGCAAGAACGACGTGCCGGCTGTCGGCGCTCCGGTCGCAACCTGGGGCATCGACGAGTCCAACAACGCTCCGGGCCTGTACGCGCAGAATTCCAACGCCTGGCGTATCCGCTCCAACCTGGCCATGCGCTGGGAGAAGGGCGACTTCGGCGCGACCTGGAACGTGCGTTACTTCTCGGGCCAGGAAGAGGACTGCCAGACCTTCGTGGACTACGGCTACAGCTTCCTCTGCTCCGATCCGGACCGCTTCACGGCTGAGCCGCAGGACACCAACGGCAACGGCGTTTGGGACGGCACCGGCGCCGGTGGCGATAGCCTGGTCCCGGTCCAGCACGCCCGCAACCACATCGGTGCGACCACCTACCACGACGCCAGCGTCTACTGGAACACGCCGTGGAACTCCAAGGTCACCATCGGCGTGAACAACCTGTTCGACAAGGATCCGCCGCGTTCGGTGTCGGCCTTCGCCAACAGCTTCGACCCGCAGTACGAAGTCCCGGGCCGCTTCGTCTACTTCCGCTACGCGCAGAAGTTCTGATCGACCCGCTGTCCGCAACACCCGCTACGGCCCCGAAAGGGGCCGTAGTTCTTTGCGGCGCCGGCCGCGCGCCAGCGCCGGGCCCGCCGCGCTACACTCCCGACGCGGCCGCGCGCGCGGCCTCCGATCCCGGAACCGCACCATGCCCTTCGAGCTCTACCCCGCCTTTTCGGTCCCCTTCGCGCAGGACTTCGTGCCCAGTCCCGAAGGCCTCAACGCGCAGCTGAAATCGCTGCTGCTGACGCGCGAGAAGCAAGGCGGCTATGCCAATCCGAACCCGTCGCTGAAGCAGCAGCCCGGCGTGTTCGAAAGCGACTTCAACCTGTTCGCCTGGCCGGACGCCTGCGTGCAGCAGCTGCGCCAGTTCTGCTGGACCGTCCTGGGCCGCACCATCCAGGAGCTCAACGGTTACAGCGTCGAGGAAATGCAGCGGCTGCAGATCTTCTCGCACACCTGGTACCACGTGACCCGCCACGGCGGCTTCACGATCCTGCACACCCACCCGATGGCGTCCTGGTCGGGCGTGTACTGCGTGACGCCGGGCGAGATGCCGGACGATCGCCCCGAATCGGGCGTGCTGCGGTTCCACAACCCGCACCACTACAGCAACTACTTCATGGACGCCGGCAACATGCGCCAGCAGGCGCCTTACCACCACGGCACCTGGAGCATCCGCCTCCAACCCGGCCAACTGGTGCTGTTCCCGTCCTGGCTGCAGCACGAAGTCCTGCCCTTCTACGGCAACGACGAGCGCATCACCATCGCCTTCAATTGCTGGTTCGGAATGAAAGACGCCGCCTGAGCGGCGGCGTCGTTTCGTCCCGGCAGGCGCGCGCGGCTCAGTCGAGCTGCAGGGTCGCGTCGCCGGAGAAGGTCTCGATCCGGACCTCGCCGCTGCCGTTGCCGTAGCGGTGCTCGAAGCTCGACCCCGGGCCGTGCTTGGGCTTGACGATCTGCGCATCCGGCGCCGACAGGTCGCCGCTGAAGCTTTGGCCGTGCACGGTCGCCGACAGGTTGCGCGGCAGGGTCAGCTGGACATCGCCGCTGACCGTTTCCACCGAGATCTCCCCGTTGCCGGCCAGCGCGGTCGCCAGGCGGATGTCGCCGGATACCGAGTTGCCGCTGAAGCGGTGCAGCGACGATTCGCGCACCGTCACGTCGACCCGGCCGGACACCGTCTCCACGTCGACATCGCCGTCCAGGCGGCCGCGCAACTGCATGTCGCCGCTGACCGTCTCGGCGTTGACCTTGCTGCTGTTGAGGGTCAGGGTGAGATCGCCGCTGACGCTGTCGATTCTGGCTTCTCGTGGCGCCGCGGCCACCGCGACATCGCCGCTGACGCTGTCGATCGACAGCACCGAGGAGGCCACGCCGGTGACGTCGATGTCGGCCGAGACGCCGTCGATCTCGACGTCGGCACGCAGCGGCAGAGTCACCTTCAGGTCGGTGGGTTCGCTCTTGTCGCCGCCGACCAGGAAGCCCATGCCGCTGCCGCGGTTGGGGTACTTGACCTTGATCGACAGACGCTCGCCGTTGCCTTCGATCTCCAGCTTCTCGACGCCGTTGCCGAGGCTGCCTTCGATCTTCACTTCCGGCCGGTCCCAGGCGCGCACGTCGATGCGGCCTTTGACGTTTTCGATCTCGACCCGTCCTCGCGGATCCAGCGGGCGGGTCTGGTTGATGGGGGTAGCCGCGAACGCCGGGGCGACGGCCAAAGCCAAGCCGAGGGCGAGTCCGAGCTTGCTTGCGTGATGGGATGCGCGGGTCATGGTCGTCCTCCGGTAATCAGGTGTAGGCCACGCGCTGGGCGAGCGCGAGGCGTCGTGCGTAGGTGCGGCGCAGCTGATCCAGCAGCAGGCGCGAATCGGGGTCGTGGGCCAGCGCATCCAGGATCAGGGCGGCGTTGCGGTCCAGTTCGTCGAAGGTGGGCTGCAGGATGGTCGCGGCCGCGGCCGGCGCGGTGCGCTGCATTTCGTGCATCGCGGCCTGGTACTGCAGGGTCATGCCGGCGGCTTCGCGTTGGACCAGCGACTCGGTCTGCGCCTGCGGCGCGTCGTTCGCGGCCTGGTCGCGCCATACGCCGGTGAAGCCGATCGCGAGCGCCAGGGTCGCGGCGACCGCGAACGGCGCCAGCCAGCGCGGACGCGGCGCGCGTACCGGCGCGGCGACCTGCGGCTGCAGGCGTGCGGCGATCCCGGGCCACAGGTCGGCGGCCGGCGGCTGGTCGCGGCGCAGCGCGCGCAGCTGAAAGCGCAGGGCGTCGGGCAGTTCGCCGTCCGCTGCGGGGTCTCGATGTTCGGTGTTCATGCCTGTCCTCCTAGCCGTTCGCGCAACAATCCGCGCGCCCGGTGCAATTGCGCCTTGCTGCTGCCGACCGCCATGCCGAGTTCGGCGGCGATCTCCTCATGCTTCCAGCCTTCCACGTCGTACAGCACCAGCACCGCGCGGGCACGCGGCGGCAGGCTGGCGACGGCACGCTCCAGGTCCATCGACAGCGCGGTGATGTGCCCGGCCGAGTCGGCGCTGCCGACCAGTTCGAACACCTCGTCGTCGCCATCCTCCTGCGGCTTGCCGCGGCGGCTGCGCAGCTCCATCAGCGCGGTATTGACCGCCAGCCGATGCAGCCAGGTCGTGAAGGCCGACTCGAACCGGAATGCCGGCAGCGCCTGCCAGGCCCGCACGAAGGCTTCCTGGGTGAGGTCCTCGGCACGGGCGCCGTGCTGGCCGACCAGCCGCGCGATCACGCCGTGGACCCGGCCCGCGTGCTGCCGGTACAAGGCCTCGAAGGCGCGGACATCGCCGCCGGCCGCCGCACGCACCAGGGCGAGGTCGCCGTCGGCGCCGGCCGTTTCGGGCTTGGCGTCGCGAGTGGTCCAGTCTTGGGTCACGTAAGCGGTCAGCATGTCCATGGGATGTCCGGCCATGGCTCCGGGTTTAAATACCGTCCCGGCAGCGCGGACGGACAGCGGGCGGACGGGAGGCTCAGATCAGGCCCTGCGCGCCCAGACGCTCCAGCAGCGGCTGCAGGTAAGGCTCGTACGGCTTCCAGGCCGCGCCGCGGTTGGTCAGGATGCCCTGGCGCACGCTCGCGCTGCTGGCGGTGGACACCGCGCCCGAGGAGCGCTCCACCTGCAGCGCTTCGGCCTCGTACGGCAGGCCGCAGAACTCGAACACCCGCCGCGCGGTGGCCTCGGTATCGCTGACCAGCGCGTCGTAGGACACGTCCAGGATGCGGTCCGGCATGACCTCGCGCCAGTGCTGCATCAGGCCGCTGTAGTGGCCGAAGTAGTTGCCCAGGTCGTTCTGGTCGAACGAATACAGCGCCGCGTTCGAGAAGTAGGTGCGCAGGTTGGAGAAACAGGTGTCGACCGGGTCGCGCACCATGTGCAGGATGCGCGCGTTCGGCAGCGCCTTGGCGATGAAGCCGGCGTTGGTCAGGTTGGGCGGCAGCTTCTCGGTCAGGAACGGCTTGCCCTTGGCGCGCCAGCGCGAGCCGGCGATGAAGCCGCGCCCGATCGCCTCGAAGTCGGCCTCGGCCAGGCGCTGCACCGACAGCAGGTCCAGCGCCTGCGAGCATTTGTGGTCGGTCGCGACCTTGATCTGGGCGGTGAAGGCGTAGGTCTCGCCGCCGTCGGATACCAGGCTATGGCCGCCGAGGATGCGTTCGAGCAAGGTCGTGCCGGAACGGTGCATGCCGACGATGAAGATCGGCGTGTACTCGTGCTCGCGCGGCTGCGCGCGCACGAACTCGGGCGTGCACAAAGCCTTGATCGCAGCGAACAGCTCAGTGGTCTTGCTCTCGTTGTAGGGGTCGAGCTTGCGCTTGGCGGCGCAACCGCGCTCCAGCGCCCGGAACGATTCCTCGTAGCGCTTGAGGTCGTGCAGTTCGTTGTGCAGCGCGTAGGCGAAATAGGCCTCGGCCTCGGTGCCGGCCGGGACGCGCGCGATTTCGCGCTGCAGCCGTTCGACGTGGTTGTCGGCGTCGCTCCACTTGCGCAGCCGCGACAGCACCCAATGCGCCTGCGGGAAGCTGGGCGAGATCCTGATGCAGGTCTCCAGCTCGGTTTCGGCCTCTTCCATGCGGCCCAGGAACATCAGCACCGTGCCGCGCAGGTAGTGCGGATGCGCGGCGTTGGGGTCCAGCGCGGCGGCGCGGCTGACCAGCTCCAGGGCCATTTCCTGATCGCCGACCGAGCTCACGATCAGCGCCATCTCGGTCAGCATCGGCGGCGACGCCGAACGCAGGAAACCCGAATGCCGGACCAGGTCGAGCAGGATCGCCGCCTCGTGGAATTGGCGCAGCTTGCGGCCCAGCTCCATCACCAGACCCGGGTGCGCGTTGGCCAGCGGCAGCGCCGCGAACAATCGCGCGCGCGCATCGCGATAGCGATCCAACTGCAGCAACGTGCTGCAGCTCTTGAGCAGCGCCGGCAGATGCCCGGGTTCGTGGGCGACGATCTGCTCGAAGCAGTCGGCGGCCTCGCGCCACTGCTTGCGGGTGATGTAATCCTCGCCGTTGCGCCACAGGCGCTGCTGCTTGGACTCGCCGGCCGCGGCCGGTTGGATATTGGACGGTGGACGGTTCACTGCGATTCCCAATGCGGTGTGGCCCGCGCCGCCGGACGCATCGCCGGCAGCACATGTTCGCCCAGCCAGTCGCGCGCGCGCGCCAGCGGGTCGGCATACATGCCGGTCACGATATCCGCTTCCTGTGCCCGGCGCTGCGCGTCGTAAGCGGTTTCGACCGCCTTGGCGTTGCGTCCGGCGACCGCCTCGGCCTGCGCGAGCAGGGCCGCGCGCGGCGCCGGCAGGCCCAGCCACTGCTCGCAGGCCCAGGCGGTGCCGGCGACGTCGTCGAGCAGGGTCTGCATGTCGAGCAGGCGCACGCGCCCGGCGCCGGCGGTTTCGACCAGGTCCAACACCAACTCGCGCTGCGCCGCCCACTGCAGACCGGCCGCGCACAGCAGGTCCGGCGGTTGCAGCGCGGTCGCGGACAGGCGCTGGTGGAACCCGCCGGCACGCAGCGCGCGTTCGGCCAGCTCGGGTATCCGCGCCTGCGATTCGGGGCGCTTCTTCAGATTCGAGACCAGGAAATCGTCCAGCGACGAGGTCAGCACCAGCGCCCGGCTGGCCGGAGCCGCGTCCAGCAGCGGCAGCGCGACGTTGAGCGCGGCATGGGTCGGCTTGACCAGGACCGCGCCGTCCGCGTGCCAGGGCCGCGCCAGCAGGCGCACGCTGGTCGCGACCAGATCGCCCAAGGCCTGACCCTCGTGACGCGCATCGCCGAGCCGGCGCAGCAGCATCGGCTCCTTCAGCGCGACCTGGTACGGCGGCAGATGCAGCGCGCGCGCCAGCAGGGTCGAGCCGCAGAACGAGGTGTGGAACAGCCAGCCCAGGGGCGCCTGCGCCAGGCCGGCGACGTCGATGGCGTCGGCCGGCAGCGGCCGCGCCTGCGCCAGCGGCGCGTCGATGCGGGTGTCGAGGAAGCTGGATCGTTCCAGCACGCCTTCGTCCAGGCGCAGGAAGCCGTACACCCGTCCGGGTACGTGCAGATCGACCGGGAACCAGCGCGCGTCGCCCAGTTCGGGCGACGGCGGCGCCGCGCCGGCGGCGGTCATCCCGGGCCGTGGCCGGCGGCGACGGCCACGCGTTCGAACTTGATCGCGAAGGTGTAGCGCGGCGCGTAGCAGATCCGGTTCGGCGGCCGTCCGACATGCTTGATCGCACCGTCGAAGATCACCAACCGGCCCGGACGCGGCGTGACCGCGCAGGCGACCTCGTCGGCGGCGTCGTAGAACATGGTCTCGCCGCCCCACTCCAGGTCCCACTGCTCGCACAAGTACCACAGCGCGGTCAGGTCGTGCTGCTCCGGCAGGCAGTCGGTATGGGTGAACAGCATATCGCCGAAGCTGGCGACGTTGGTGTAGGCGCGGTACGGCTTGTAGCCGAAGCTCGGGTCGGTGAAACCGAGCACCGCACGTCGGGTCAGGTCGAAGATCGGCTGCTGCACCAGGGCTTCGAGTTTCACCTCGGTGGCCCAGTGCTTGTAATCGTTGGTTTCCGGCCGCGCGACCTCGGTGCGGGTGAACGGCGCCCGCGCCAGGCCGCGCACGTAGTCGCCGACGTTGCTCAGCAAGCCGTCGTACACCCGCAGCGGGCGGCCGTCGATCAGGAGTTCACGACTGGCCGCGAGCGCGGCGGGATGTGCGACGGACATGGAGGTCTCAGCGGGCCAGTGCGGCGGCGATGCGCTGCTGTTCGTCCTTCAGCGCCTGCGGCATGCGCGGACCGTACTCGTCCAGGTAGCCGCCGATGCTGTCGAACTCGGCGCTCCAGCCGGCGTGATCGAAGCCGAACAGCTTGGCGCGCGCTTCGTCCGACAGGCCGATGCCGTCGAGGTTGAGGTCGGTGGTCGCCGGCAGGTGGCCGATCGGCGTTTCCACCGCGCCCGCCTCGCCCTTGACCCGGCCGATCATCCACTCGAGCACGCGCAGGTTGTCGCCGAAACCCGGCCACAGGAACTTGCCGTCGTCGCCCTTGCGGAACCAGTTGACGTGGAAGACCTTGGGCAGCTGGGCCTGCTCGCTGTCGAACGACAGCCAGTGGCTGAAGTAGTCGGCGAAGTTGTAGCCGCAGAACGGCTTCATCGCCATCGGATCGCGGCGCATCACGCCGACCGCGCCGGTCGCGGCGGCGGTGGTTTCCGAGCCCATCGCGGCGCCGACCAGCACACCGTGGGTCCAGTCGCGCGCCTCGAACACCAGCGGCACCAGCGAAGCGCGGCGGCCGCCGAACACGATCGCCGAGATCGGCACGCCCTGCGCGTCCTCGGCCTTGTCCGAATAGCTCGGGCACTGCTTGGCCGAGACGGTGAAGCGCGAATTCGGGTGCGCGGCCGGGCCCTTGGCCGGATCAAAGGCGTTGCCGCGCCAGTCGGTGACCGGAGTCTGACCGTTGTCCAGGCCTTCCCACCACGGCTGGCCGCCGGCGGTGACGCCGACGTTGGTGAAGATGGTGTCGCGCTGGATCGTCGCCAGCGCGTTCGGGTTCGACTTGCTCGAAGTGCCCGGAGCGACGCCGAAGAAACCGGCTTCCGGATTGATCGCGTACAGACGGCCGTCGGCGCCCGGACGCATCCAGCAGATGTCGTCGCCGACCGTCCAGACCTTCCAGCCGGCATCGCGGTAACCCTGCGGCGGGATCAGCATCGCCAGGTTGGTCTTGCCGCAGGCCGAGGGGAACGCGGCGGCGACGTAGTGGGTCTCGCCCTGCGGGTTTTCGATGCCCAGGATCAGCATGTGCTCGGCCAGCCAGCCTTCGCTGCGCGCCTGGTGCGAGGCGATGCGCAGGGCGTGGCACTTCTTGCCCAGCAAGGCGTTGCCGCCGTAGCCGGAGCCGAACGACTTGATCGTCAGCTCTTCCGGGAAATGCATGATGAAACGGCGCTCGGGGTCGAGCTCGCCGATCGAATGCAGGCCGCGCACGAACGTTCCCTCGCGCTCGATCCGGGCCAATGCCGGCGCGCCCATGCGGGTCATGATGCGCATGTTGGCGACCACGTACGGGCTGTCGGTGATCTCCACGCCGCAACGCGACAGCGGCGAATCGATCGGCCCCATGCAGTACGGGATCACGTACAGGGTGCGGCCGCGCATGCAGCCGTCGTACAGCGCGTCCATCTTGGCGTGGGCCTCGGCCGGCGCCATCCAATGGTTGTTCGGACCGGCGTCGTCGCGCTCGCGCGTGCACACGAAAGTCAGGTGCTCGACGCGGGCGACGTCGTCGGGATGCGAACGGTGCAGGTAGCTGCCCGGGTGGGTTTCCCCGTTGAGCTTCTCCAAGGTGCCGTCGGCGAGCATGCGCTCGATCAGGGCGGCGTTCTCGGCGTCGCTGCCGTCGCACCATTGGATATGGTCGGGACGGGTCAGGGCCGCGACCTGCGCGACCCACTCGTTCAATGCGGCCAAACGGCTGCCTGCGCTCCCCGGCGCGGGAGCAGTCGGTACGTCTTTGGAAATGGCGTTCACGGCAAGGGCCTCCAGCCGGGGGGATTAATTAAGAAGTAGGAATGAGCGTGGCCATCATGTGCTCGACATAGGCCTCGAATTCGTCGTGCTGCATCCGCGTCTGGTGCAACTGCAGGTTGAGCTGCAGGAAACCGACGTAGGCGGCGTACAGCAGTCGCGCGCGATGCTGCGCGTCGGTGCGGCTGAGCCCGGCCTGGCGGAAGGAAGCGGTGAGATAGTCCAGACGCCGCTCGGACACGCGGCCGATCACCGGCTGTACCGCCGGGTGGTCCAGCGCCTTGAGCAGCTCGGAATAGATGATGTGCGACTTGACCTCGTGCGCGACGAGGTGGAACAGCGAGCGCAGACGCTGGCGCGGATCGGGGATCGGTTCGAGCTGACCGAACACGGTTTCCTGCTCGACCTTTTCCCAGCGCTCCAGCGCCGCGACCAGCAAGGCGTCGCGCGAAGGGAAGTGCCAGTAGAAGCTGCCTTTGGTGACCCCGAGCCGTCGGGCCAGGGGTTCGACCGCGACCGCGGCCACGCCCTGTTCGGCGATCAGGTCGAGGGCGGCCTGCGCCCAGTCATCGGCGCTCAATCGGCCGTTGCGTTCTTGCTTGGTCTGGACGGGATGGCTCATGGATGACAAGTGTAACCATACGCCACCGACGGGAACAGTATGCAGTGCAGCATCCGTCAGTTGACAGCGGCCCGGGAACCTTACCATACTCGTGCGTATGTTGAGCGTTTGATGCTGGCGTTTGAAGGCGGCGCGGCCAGGAAGCCCACGCAAACTCCTCCAGCATCACGCATGCCCGACTAGCCTGAGCCTAGCCAACACGCCGTAACGCCGCTGGAGCGTCGCCATGAGCATCGCCATTCCCTTTATCGCTTTCCTTCTTATTGGTGCGATCGCCGCCTACCACCGGCTGCGCTTGCCGGTCTGGGCCGCGCTGACCGCCACGGTGCTGGTCGGTTGCTGGCTGTTCGGCGCCAACCCGGTCGCGACCATCATCGCCGCGGCGATCGTGGCCCTGATCGCGGTGCCGCTGCTGATCCCGCAGATCCGACTGCCGCTGATCACCAAGC
Organism: uncultured Lysobacter sp.; assembly: GCA_946480055.1. Next base: position 107,149 of record CAMLID010000002.1, read on the forward strand.
CGCTGCTGGGCTTCTACACCAAGATCCTGCCGCCGCTGTCGGAAACCGAGCGCACCGCGCTGGAAGCCGGCACGGTCGGGTTCGAGGGCGAGCTGTTCTCTGGCAAGCCGGACTGGGACGCGCTGCTGTCGCAGCCCAAGCCGGAACTCAGCGCCGAAGAACAGGCCTTCCTCGACGGCCCGGTCGAAGAGCTGTGCAAGATGACCAACGACTGGGAAATCACCCACGTCTACGCCGATCTGCAGCCGGAAGTCTGGTCCTACATCAAGCAGAACAAATTCTTCGGCCTCAACATCCCGAAGGAATACGGCGGCCTGGGCTTCAGCGCGCTGGCCAACCACAAGGTCATCCAGAAGCTGGCCTCGGTGTCGAGCGTGGTCAGCTCCACCGTCGGCGTGCCCAACTCGCTGGGCCCGGCCGAGCTGCTGATGCACTACGGCACCCAGGAGCAGAAGGACCACTACCTGCCGCGCCTGGCCGACGGCCGCGAAGTGCCCTGCTTCGGCCTGACCGGTCCCTGGGCCGGTTCGGACGCCACTTCGATTCCGGACTTCGGCATCGTGACCATGGGCGACTGGAACGGCGCGCGCGTGGTCGGCGTCAAGCTGACCTTCGACAAGCGCTACATCACCCTGGCGCCGGTCGCGACCCTGATCGGCCTGGCCTTCCGCATGTACGACCCGGACGGCCTGATCGGCGACAAGCGCGACATCGGCATCACCATCGCGCTGCTGCCGCGCGACACCGCCGGCGTCGAAATCGGCCGCCGCCACTTCCCGCTCAACAGCACCTTCCAGAACGGCCCGATCCGCGGCCATGAAGTGTTCATCCCGCTCAGCCAGCTGATCGGCGGCGAAGCCTACGCCGGCAAGGGCTGGCAGATGCTGGTCGAGTGCCTGTCGATCGGCCGCTCGATCACCCTGCCCTCCACCGGCAGCGGCGGCGCCAAGATGGGCGCGATCGTCACCGGCGCCTACGCCCGCATCCGCAAGCAGTTCGGCCTCTCGGTCGGCCGTTTCGAAGGCGTCGAGGAAGCGCTGGCGCGCATCGCCGGCCGCGCCTACGCGGTCAGCGCGCTGTCGCAGGCCACCGCCGCGGCGGTCGCGCGCGGCGAGAACCCGGCCGTGCCTTCGACCATCGCCAAGTACCACTGCACCGAGATGGCGCGCGAAGTCGCCAAGGACGTGATGGACATCCACGGCGGCAAGGGCATCATCCTGGGACCGCAGAACTACGCCGGCCGCAACTGGCAGGCGCTGCCGATCATGATCACGGTGGAAGGCGCGAATATCATGACGCGCTCGCTGATGATCTTCGGCCAGGGCGCGATCCTGTGCCACCCGTGGGTGCTCAAGGAAATGAAGGCGGCGATGCTGCCGGACAAGAAAGAGGCGCTGCGCGAGTTCGACAAGAACCTGTTCGGCCACATCGGCTTCGCGATCTCCAACGCCGTGCGCAGCTGGTGGTACGGCTTCACCGGCGCGCGCATCGGCGCCGCCCCGGGCGACACCTACACCCGCCGCTACTACCGCAAGCTCAACCGCTACTCGGCGACCCTGGCGGTGATGGCCGACACCTCGATGCTGCTGCTGGGCGGCAAGCTCAAGTTCAAGGAGTCGCTGTCCGGACGCCTGGGCGACGTGCTCAGCCAGCTCTACATCGCCAGCAGCATGCTCAAGCGTTACGAGGACGAAGGCCGTCCGGTCGGCGACCAGCCGCTGCTGGCCTGGGCCTTCCACGACGCCGTGCACAAGATCGAGCTGGCGCTGTCGGGCGCGTTGCGCAACTTCCCGATCCGTCCGGTCGGCTGGCTGCTGTGGGCGCTGATCTTCCCCTGGGGCCGTCGCGCCCAGGCCCCGAGCGACCGCCTCGGCCATCGCGCCGCGGCGCTGCTGATGTCGCCCAACGACGCCCGCGACCGCCTCGCCCAGGGCGTGTTCACCACGCCCTGCGCCAACAACCCGGCCGGCCGCATCAACAGCTACCTGCAGAAGGTGATCCTGGCCGAGCCGGTCGAGCGCAAGTTCCTCAAGGCCCTGAAGAACAGCGACATCGAAGCGCTGGACTTCCCCAGCCAGCTCGACGAGGGCGTGCGCGAGGGCTGGATCACCGCCGAGGAACGCAAGCAGCTGGAAGAACTGCGCGAGATGACGATCGACGCGATCAGCGTCGACGATTTCGACACCGAGGAGCTGCGTTCGGCCGGTTACCGCAACCTGCACGACCACGGCCACGACGCCCGCGCCGCGGCCTGACGCGGAACCGCGGCGTGCACCGCCTCGACGCTTGAACTGAAACGGCGGGCCTTCGGGTCCGCCGTTTTCGCATACGGCCGTCGCGTGCCCGCCGACCGCGCAAACGCGATCCATTCGATACACCGCCGCGCGCCGCCAGCCCGCGCCACGACGGCGCCCACCCTCCAGCGGAGTCCACCGATGAGCACCAACATCCTCGCCACGTACCGCAAACTCGAGCGCCTGCCCGCGGGCCGCTGGCTGTTCTCGCGCGCGGTCTGCCACAAGGCGCCCTACTTCGCCAGCATCGCGCCACGTTTCCAGTCGCTGGAGCCCGGCCGCTGCGTCGCCACCCTGCGCCACCGCCGCCGCGTCACCAACCATCTCGGCACCGTGCACGCGATCGCGCTGTGCAACCTGGCCGAACTCACCGCAGGGGTGATGACCGACGCCACGATCCCGCGCAGCATGCGCTGGATCCCCAAGGGCATGACGGTCGAATACCTGAAGAAGGCGACCGGCACCATGCACGGCATCGCCACACCCGACATCCCGGTGGTCGAAGCCACCGCCGGCTACAACCTGCCGGTCAGCGTGGTGGTCAACAACGACGCCGGCGAAGCGGTGTTCCGCGCCCGCATCGCGATGTGGGTGTCGCCGCGCAAGCCGTGATCGGCGGCACGCATCGGCTAGAGTGCCGGCCATGAGCGCAAATACCTGGATCTGGCTCTGCGGCCTGCACAGCCTCGCTTTCGCCGTGTTCCACATGGCGTTCTGGAAGCTGTTCCGCTGGCGCGAGAGTTTGAAGACCGCGACCGTCGCCGACCGCGCGATCCTGCAGATCCTCAACCTGCGCCTGATCTACGTGCTGCTGGGCGTGGCCGCGCTGTGCTTCGTCTTTACCGACGAGTTGCACGGCAGCGCGCTGGGCCGCGCGCTGCTGGCCGGGATGTCGCTGTTCTGGATCGGACGCACCATCGAGCAGTTCGTATTCCTGCGCATCAACCGGCCGCTGGTGCACACGCTGACCGCGCTGTTCGTACTCGGTGCGATCCTGTTCGCGATGCCGCTTCTGGCCTGACCGGCAGTCCCCATCAACCCGCCAGGCAGACCGCGGCGATCGCAACCAGCGCCGGCACCGCCTGGACGAAGAAGATGCGGCGGTTGACCGTGGCCGCGCCGTAAACGCCGGCGACCACCACGCAGCCCAGGAAGAACAGCGCCACGTCGCGGCGCCCGCCGGCCGCGGCCCAGATCAGGCCGGCGGCGAGGAAGCCGTTGTACAGGCCCTGGTTGGCGGCCAGCACCTTGGACTGCTCGGCTTTCTCGCGCGACTGGCGGAACACCTTGAGGCCGGCGGGCTTGGTCCACAGGAACATCTCCAGCACCAGGAAGCCGGCATGCAGCGCGGCGACCAGCAGGATCAGCGAGACGGCGAGCAACGACATGGGCGACTCCGAAGGTGGACGTACGTTCGGCCTAGTCTAGGGCCGGAGCCGGCGCCGCGCTCACGGCCGCAGCTGCACGCCCTGCTGGAGGCCGAAGTCGGTCTCGGCGTCGTAGCGACGGGTGAGGCTGGCGTAGCGCCGCAGCTGCGCGCGCGCGGCGTTGTCCAGCGCGCGCCGCAGCAGCTTGCAATCCGGCTGCGCGGTCGCCGCCAGCATCGCGTCGCGCACCGCCAGCGCGGCTTCGCGGCCGTGCCGGACGTGGCCGGCCTCGTGCTGTTCCAGACCGGCGTAGAAGCGCCGCCATTCGCGCGCGAGTTCGCTTTCGACGCGTGCGCCGCTCCACTCCGGAAGGGTGGTCACGATCTCGGCGCCGACCGTCACCGAAATCAGTTCGCAACGCCCGTGGCGTGGCAGCGACTGATAAGACCAGGTCACGTGCCAGTCGGTGCTGCCGGCGAGGCGGCGGCCGCCGAGGGCGTGCTCGGGGCCGTACTGGCGCATCTGCCCGGCCAGCTCCAGCGCGCTGCGGCCGAAGATGCGGTAGCGGACGATGCGTTCCTCGATGCTGACCTCGGCGGTCGGCGCCTCGACCGGCGACGGCGCGGCGGCGGCGCACAGCGGCGCCAGCCCCCACAGCGGGACCGTCAGTCGCCACGCGCGCCGTCCTGCGGCCATGCGTTCGCTCCTCGGTATCAACGGCAGGCCGCGTCGCGGCCCGCGCCCTGCCCGCACAAATGCAGTCGCGAAATCTCCGGCGGTACGCCGAACCGGATCGGCAGGATGCTGGTGCCGATGCCCTGGGTCACGAACAGCTGTCGTCCGCCCTCTTCGAAACGGCCGACCGGATAGGCGCCGTCGGCTTCCTTCCACAAACCTGGCCGGCCCAGCAGCGGGAACGCGATCTGGCCGCCGTGGGTATGCCCGGCCACCACCAGCGAGGCGCGCGCCGGCATCCGCCGGAACAGTAGGGGATTGTGCGTGATCGCCAGGGCCGGCGCCTTGTCGTCGATTGCGGAAAACGCGCGACCGACATCGTGCGGCGCCTCCAGCAGATCGCCCACGCCGACCATCCACAGCCGGCAGCGGCCGAGCTGCACCTCGCGCGCCTGATCCTCCAGCACCACCACGCCGGCCGACTCCAGCGCGCGGCGCACACGTTCGCCGTCCTTCCACCAGTCGTGGTTGCCGAGCACCGCATACACCGGCTTGCGCGCGGTCAGCGGCTTGAGGTGTTCGGCGACGGTGTCGGCGGGGATGTAGGTGCCCAGGAATACGCTCAGGATCACGTAGTCGCCGGCCATCAGCACCGCCTGCGAGTCGCTGGCGGCGAGCCGCGCGACCAGGCGATCGAACTGTGGCAGGCCGTTGTGCGGCGAACCCACGTGCAGGTCCGACACCAGATCCACGCGCAGGCCGTCGCACTCCGGCGACCAGTTCGGCAGGGAAAAAGCGTAATCGCGCTCGGTCAACGAGCCAGGCTCGATCACGCAGCCCCAGACCGCGAAGACCAGCACCAGCAGAGCGAGGATGCGCGCGCTCCAGCGCCGCCACCGCCGCTGCCGATACGGCCGGTTCATCCCGCGGCTTGCTTGGCCTGCGCGTGCCAGGCCGCGAGCACTTCGGCTTCACGCGCGGCGGACAGGCCGGCCTTGGGCTTGGCGCGACGTTCGGCGGGCAGGCCGCGCCAATACTCCAGGGTGTCGCGCACGGTCTCGCGCAGCGGCCGGTAGGCCAGGCCCGCCGCCTGCGCCTTGGCGCTGCTGATGCGGCCGAAGCCGGCGTAATCGCCGTTGGCCGGAATCCAGATCGGCATGTCCTGCCAAGGGCTGACCTTCTGCGCTTCGAGGAACGCGGCCGGCACCCAGGTCAGGGTCGATTTCGGCGCCTTCATTGCGCCCGCGACCTGCTGGCAGACGCCCAGCACCTCGCCCATGCTCAGTTTTCCGGCTGGCGCGTCGGCGTTGTAGATGCCGAAGCTGCGCTGCTCCAGCGTGCGCAGCAGGAACGCGGCCAGATCGCGCACGTCGATGAACTGGGTCGGGTCCTTGGCGCCGCCGGGGGCCAGGATCTCGCCACCACGGTCCGCGCGCGCCGGCCAGTAGCTGAAGCGGTCGGTGGTGTCGCCGGGGCCGACGATCAGACCCGGCCGCACCACGGTCGTGCGGCCCGGCATTTCGGCTTCGGCGGCGCGTTCGCACAGCGCCTTGAGGCCGCCGTAGGTTTCACCGGTGACCTCGGTGACGTTGGGATCGGCCAACTGCGCCAGCGGCGCGGTCTCGTCCTGGTTCGGGGTGTCGGTCTTGGCGTAGACCGAGATCGTCGACACCAGCAGGTACTGGCCGACGCGCGGTCCGAGCAGCTTGGCCGCGCGGGTCACGTCGGCGGGCAGATAGGCCGAAGTGTCCAGTACCGCGTCCCAGCGGCGCTCGCCTTCCAGTGCCTTCATGTCGGTCTTGCGGTCGCCGTGCAGTTGCTCGACGTCGCGGTAGTCCTCGCCCGAGAAACGCTCCGGGTTGGTCTTGCCGCGGTTGAACAAGGTCAGGGTATGGCCGTTGCGGCGCGCGGCCTCGACGAAGTGCGGGCCGAGGAAACCGGTGCCGCCCATGACCAGGATCTTCAGCGGCTTCGGGCGCGGCTTGCTGCGCGCGAACGAGGGCAAAGCCAGCAAGCCGGCGCCGGCGAGGCCGGCAGCGAGGAAATCGCGGCGGTGGGTCATCGGTCGGTCCCGGGCGTGATGGCGTCGACCGGCAGCGTGCGCTGGGCGCGAATCAGCCGCCATGCGCCGAAGGTCATGCCCAGGGCCACGCCGATGCCGGCCAGGAACACGATGCGCGAGCCGAACAGCGCCAGCGCCTTGTGCAACCAGACGAAGGTCAGATCGCCGCCGCGGTAGACCACGGTGTCGATCACCGCCTTGGCCTTGTAGCGCGATTCGCGATCGACCCGGGTGTACAGGGTCTCGCGGCCGGGCTTGGCCAACGAGAACTCGCCCGCGCGCGTGGCCACCTGCACGATCGCCACCAGCAGCGGCAGCGGCGACATCGCCAGCAGGGCGTAGCCGAACAGGATCGCGAACGCGGGTATCAGCAGGGTCGGAGCTACGCCCCAGCGCCGCAGCAGGAAGCGCGTGAGCAGCAACTGCACCAAAATCGTGGTCAGGTTCACCGCGCTGTCGATGGTCGAGTAGTAGCGCGTGGCTTCCTTCGCGCCGGGATAGAACGCCTTCACGATCGCGGCCTGCTCGTTGTACAGCAGGGTGCCGACGCCGACGCCGAAGAACATCAACAGCGCCAGCGCGCGCAGCACCGGACGTTGCCAGACCAGCCGGAGGCCGGCGACGACAGAACCGCCCATCGCCACTTCGCCGCTGCCGGCGCCGCTGGCGCGCTCGCGCCGGATCGCCCAGACCCGCAGCTTGAGGATGCACAGCAGGCACAGGCCGAGGAAACCGGCCGACACCAGCAGCAGATTGGCCACGCCCAGGGGCTCCACCAGCACGCTGGTCAGCACCGGCCCGGCCAGCGCGCCGACCGTGCCGCCCGCACCGATGTAGCCGTAGACGCGCTTGGCATGCTCGTTGTCGAACACGTCTGCCATGAAGCTCCAGAACACCGTGACCGCGAACAGGTTGAACACCGCGACCCAGACGAAGAACAGCGCGCCGCGCCCGGGCAGTTCGCGATGGAAGGCCCAGTAGAAACCGAGCAGGCAGACGATGAAGATCAGGTACACCACCGGCAGGAACACCCGGCGCGGGAAGCGCGACACCAGCGCGCCGTACACCGGCTGCAAGGCCAGCATGCTCAGGAAGGTGCAGGTGAACAGCACCTGCAGCGTGAACTCCTTCAGCGATACGCCGTGGCTCAGGGCCCAGGCGATCAGACCCGGCGGGAACACGGTCTCGATGTCGCCCGAAGCGCCCATCGCGTCGCGCACCGGACGCAGCACGTAATAGCCGCAGAGCAGGCTGAAGAAGTACAACAGCGACCACCACAGCGGCGGCGACTCGGCCAGCGCGGCACGGAAACGGCCCCAACGGCCCGAAGTCGCGGCCGCTGCGTCGGTCTGAACCGGATCGGTCACGGGCGCCGTCCTGCGGTCGGCGGCGGCTGGCGGGGGTCGCGCGTCATGTCCTCGCTCCCGTGCGCGCTGGCCGGCACGTGCTGGCGGAACGTTAGCCGAAGCCGCCCCACCTCGCCACCGCCGCGCGCGGCGGGGTCGCGGACGTTATTGGGAGCATTTGCTCTAATCGCCAGGCTTACGGTCGCCCGGTCACAGACAGGGCGTGGGCGTGTACGACTACATCATCATCGGTGCCGGTTCGGCCGGCTGCGTGCTCGCCAACCGCCTCAGCGAAGACCCGGACACCAAGGTGTTGCTGCTCGAAGCCGGGCCGCGCGACCGCCATCCCTTCATCCACATGCCCGCCGGCCTGGCCAAGCTGGTCGGCAAGAAGGGCGTGAACTGGGACTACGACACCGCACCCGAGCACGAGCTCAACGACCGCACCCTGTGGTGGCCGCGCGGCAAGGTGCTGGGCGGGTCGAGTTCGATCAACGCCATGTGCTACATCCGCGGCGTGTCCGGCGACTACGACGACTGGTCCGCGCAAGGCGCGACCGGTTGGGATTGGAAGACGGTGCTGCCCTACTTCCGCCGTTCCGAGCGCAACAGCCGCGGCGACGACGTCCTGCACGGCGCCAACGGCCCGCTCTACGTCTCCGACTTGCGCTACACCAACCCGCTGTCGCAGGTGTTCATCGAGGCCGGCCGCGAAGCCGGCTATCCGGTCAACCGCGACTTCAACGGCGCCGCCCAGCAGGGTTTCGGCTACTACCAGGTCACCCAGAAGAACGGCGCGCGCTGCTCCAGCGCGGTCGCCTACCTCGACCCGGCACGCGAACGCCACAACCTGACCATCGTCACCGGCGCCCAGGTCAACCGCATCACCTTCGACAAAGGCCGCGCCAACGGTGTGATCTACGTCGCCAACGGCCAGCCCTACCACCAGGAAGTCTCGCGCGAGGTCCTGCTCAGCGGCGGCGCGATCAACTCGCCGCAGTTGCTGATGCTGTCCGGCGTCGGTCCCGCGGCGCAGCTGCGCAAGCACGGCATCGACGTGGTCGCCGACGCGCCGCAGGTCGGCGAGAACCTGCAGGATCACCTCGACATCTGCACCCTGCAGCACTCGACCCAACGCGTCACCTACGACCGCGTCAGCGACCTGCGCATCGCCTTCGACTACTACCTGCGCGGCCACAGCGGCCCCGGCAGCAGCAACATCGCCGAAGCCGGCGCGTTCGTGCGTTCGGCGCTGGCGCCGGACGAGCGTGCCGACATCCAGCTGCATTTCGTGCCGGCCATGCTCGACGACCACGGCCGCCGCCGCCTCGCCGGCGACGGCTACACCCTGCACGCCTGCTTCCTGCGCCCGCGCAGCCGTGGCCGCATCGGCCTGGTCAGCGCGCGCGCCTCGGACAAGGCCCGCATCGAAGCGCGTTATCTGACCGATCCGGAAGGCTTCGACCTGAAGATGATGCTCGAATGCGCCAAGCTCTCGCGCGAACTGTTCGCGCAGAAGGCCTTCGACGCCTACCGAGGCGCGCCGATCTTCCCGCCCCGCAACGACTACAGCGACGCCGAACTGATCGAGTTCATCCGCGAAAAGGCCGAAACCGTCTACCACCCGATCGGCACCTGCCGCATGGGCAGCGACGAGGAATCGGTGGTCGACCCGCAACTGCGCGTCCGCGGCGTCGAAGGCCTGCGCGTGGTCGACGCCTCGGTGATGCCGACATTGATCGGCGGCAACACCAACGCGCCGACGATGATGATCGCCGAGCGCGCAGCGGACCTGATCCGCGGCCGCACGCAGTAAGCATCGGCGGCATGTCGCGGGCTGCGGCTGACGCAGCGAACGGCAGATTTCCGCGTAACGGCCTTCGCGCCTGCGGCGCTCATCCCCTCACCCCAACCCGGCCCCCGCCCGACCGCAGAGCGGTCGGGCGTTCGGTGCAGCGCGAGCCAATGGCTCGCAAGCACTACCCCTCACCCCGCAAGCAGGAGAGGGAGCGGATGCGCGTGCGGATCGAGCAGCGTAGCCAGCAGGCCGCAGAGTGCGGACAACCGCGCCACCGCCATTCACCGATTCGCGCGACGATGCGGTTCGCCAGCGGCTCATCGCACCCTACGAGACCGCGGTACTACATCTCCACGATCGGCCCGTTCGGATCCGGCTCGGGGGGACAGCCCCCACCAGCCGTGCAGATACCGACCAGACGCCATGCTCCGCCGCGGCACTGGTAGTAGTAACCCGGATCGCTCGGGTGATCGTAAGGCACCAGGAACATATGCCCTTCCGTTTCCGCCGTGCACGCATACGTCGGCTCCGCCGCGACCGGAGCGGTCAAACCCATCGCGGCGACGAACACAGCGAATGCAACGCCTTTTGCAGCCCTTCCTTTCATTGCGGTTTCCTCCATTGAAAGCCGCTGAAGATCGTCCCTTCTGGGCAACGAAAGCGCTCGCCTTTCCAAGCCGGCAACCACGGCGAGCGACTTAGGGAGGCAGCGGCGGCCTCCGCACGCTTGGCGGAGCACACGCTAGCAGATTCCGCGCCGCAGTCAGAAACGCGGGCAATGCGGCGCGACCGACCCAGCCAACCGACGCAACGAAAGACTCCGACAGCCGCCGTTGCCGTTGCCGTTGCCGTTGCCGCGGCATTGGAATCCATAGCACCGCACTACGACGATCAACCGTAGACCCGAAGGGCGGCGCGCAGGACGCGCGCCGTTTTTCGAAGGGACACGGATGTCCCTTCGAAAAATCCCGGCGCAAGCCAAGAACTCGCACGGGAGGTTTGTCTAGGCAGGCCCTTCTCTTTGGTTACTTTTGACCGAAGGGAATCCAGGCGGACTCTTGGGCCAGCAAGAGAAAGTGACCCGCACGCGCAGCGGGCGGAAGCCGTTGACCTCCGTGAAGAACAGACGAAAGCAAGGCAACAGCGAATCCCCAACCCGCCCAACCAGCAGGCACTAGCCTGTCGGCGTTCAAACCTGAGGCTCATAAACGCATGGCATCACCCTTTTCCAAAGGAGAGAGTCCAACCTGCTTGGCTGCAAGGGAAGAATGCCCCCTCAGGCCTTAGCCAACATCGGCGGCAGCGGACAATGCAACACCGCGCAGATCGTGCGCAGCAATTCCGCTTCCGCGACCGCGACCCGGTTGTCGTGGCTGACCGCCGCGGTCACCGCTTCCACCAGCAGTTGCTTGGCCAGCGGATCCAGCGCGTCCAAGGCTTCCCACACACGATCCAAGGCCAGCACGCCGTCGGCGGGCGGCGCGTAAGGACGATGCTCTTGCGGCAGCACGCGCTGCAGGCCGGCAAGGTAGGCGCGCTGCGCGGACGCCGCATCGGCATGCCCGCTCTGCGCGACCACCGCCAGCAACGTCGCCAGTTCCGCCGCCACCGCCTGCGGCTTACGCCGGCCGAAACGCGCATGCCGCGACGGATCCAGCGACTCCACCACCTGCACGGTCAGCAACCGCGCCAGGCAGTACTCGAACAGTGAGACCTGACCGTCGGCGTTGACCGCCGCCTGCACCGCATCCATGAACGCGTCCAACTGCGGACGCGGGCGCAGCCGCAGCACCGGAAACGCCAGCGACGCCAGCGGCAGGCGCAGCATCGGGTGCAGGTCGGCGAGCGCCTGCAGGCGCAGACGGCGCGCCTCGTCGGCCAGTTCCGGCCCCAGGCGCGCGGCGATCTCGTAGTGCTGACGCTCGGCGATCCGGGCGTCGTCGTCCAGCAGCAGGGCCAGCAGCAGCGGCACCACTGCGTCGCGTTGGGCCGTCAGCGCACGCAGTGCGTCGGGCAGGGTCGCAACGATGCTGTCGGCGCGGCGGTAGTCGTCTGCGCCGGGGTGAGCGACCTGGGCCGCGACCATCGGCGGCGTCACCGCGTGCAGACTTTCGATCGGCGGCAGCGGCGGCGGTTGCGCCCGACCGGTGAAGCCCATCGCCACGTCCTCGGCCAGGCCCTGCGGCGGCTCGATCGACCAGCGCCGGCTCAGGCTTTCCAGCTGATCGGCGCGGAACGACGGCTCCAGCGCGCGGATGCGCTCCAGCAGCGGCGGATGGGTCGCGAACAGGCCGCTGAAACCGACGCCGTCGCCGAACAACATGTGGCTGACCTCCTCGGCATCAGCGCGGTCGTTGAGCTTGGCGCCCTCGTGCAGGCCGCCGATTTTCTTCAGCGCACCGGCCAGGCCCGTGGTCTGGCGGGTGAACTGCACCGCCGAGGCATCGGCCAGACGCTCGCGGCTGCGGCTCACGCTGGCCTTGATCATGCGGCCGAAGAACAGACCGATGTAGCCGACCAGCATCGCCACCAGCGCCGCCACCAGAATCGCGCCGACGCCCTTGCTGTTGCGCCCGCCGACGCGACCGCCCTCGAGGATCTTGCGGCCGATGATGGCCAGCATCAGGATCCCGAACAGCACCCCTATCAGGCGGACGTTCAGGCGCATGTCGCCGTTGAGGATGTGGCTGAACTCGTGCGCGATCACGCCCTGCAGCTCGTCGCGGTTGAGCCGGTCGAGCGCGCCGCGGGTCACCGCGACCACCGCGTCCGACGGCGAGTACCCGGCCGCGAACGCGTTGATGCCGGCCTCGTGTTCGAGCACGTAGAGCCTGGGCACCGGCACGCCGGACGCGATCGCGATTTCCTCGACCACGTTGCGCAAGCGGCGCAGGCTGAGATCCCGGGTGTCTTCCGGCACCGGCACGCCGCCCATCTGCAACGCGACCGATTCGCCGCCGCCGCGCAGCGAGGCGATGCGGAACAACGAACCCAACCCGATCACGGCGATCGTGCCCAAGGTGGCCAGGGTCAGCACTACGGGGTCGGCACCGGCGAACACCAGCACCGCCAGGTCCACTGCCAACACGATGCCGGCCACGGCCAGCCCGAACAGCAACACCAGCCGGGTCGACGTGCGCCGGGCCTGCGCCTGGCGTTCGAAGAAATTCATGCAGGGAATCCGAGATTGGAGACCCGGGATTCGGGATTCGTAGCGCGGCTCGCCGGCGCTTGCCCGGCGAATCCCGCCTCCCCGATCCCGAATCCCGGCCGGTTAGAACTTCACCTTCGGCGCTTCGCGCATTTCTGCGCGCTCGACCGGGATTTCCAGCAGCGCGGCGGCGGCGAAGTTGAACATGCCGGCGACCACGCTGGACGGGAAGATCTCGCGCCGCTTGTTGTAGGCCATCACCGAGTCGTTGTAGGCCTGGCGCGCGAACGCGACCTTGTTCTCGGTGCTGGTCAGCTCCTCGGTGAGCTGCATCATGTTCTGGTTGGCCTTGAGGTCCGGGTAGGCCTCCGAGACCGCGAGCAAGCGCCCCAGCGCCCCATTCAGCTGCCCCTGACTCGCCGCCAGTTGCTCCATGGCCGCCGGATCGCCCGGGTTGGCCTTGGCCGCGGCCAGACCCGACACCGCCGCGCCACGGGCCGCGATCACCGCTTCCAGGGTCTCGCGTTCATGGGTCAGATAGCCTTTGACCGTCTCGACCAGGTTCGGGATCAGGTCGAAGCGGCGCTGCAGCTGCACGTCGATCTGGGCGAAGGCGTTTTTATAGGCGTTCCGGGACGTCACCAGGGCGTTGTAAATACCCACGACCCAAATTGCGACGATCACCACTAAAGCCAACAAAATCAGAATGCTGAACATAGTTGTTCCCCAATCCCCTTAGATCGGCGCTATTATCGGTCGCAACCCAGCATACGCAGGCGCTGCGACCGATGAAAGACGAGCCGATCCCGCGGTCGCGACGCACGTTCTGGCGTGTAGCGAGCCTCGCCGGCCTGCTTACTTTGACTCTGGGTTCCGCCGCGCAGACCTCGTTACGCTGGAACCCGCCGACGTCGAGCGCGCGTGTCGCCACCGCCGAACCGGCGCATGGCCTGCCGCAACCCGTAGCGAATTACGCGACCCGCAACGCGGTCATGCCGCTGGCTTCGGGCTTCGACGTGCAGCAGTTCGAAGCCATGGCCCAGCAGTTGGTCGCCAACCAGCGCGTGCCGGGACTGGCGATGGCGATCGTGCACAACGGCCGCATCCTCAGCGCACGCGGCTACGGCATCACCGACGTGCGCGCGGCCGAGCCGGTCGATGCCCACACCGTATTCCGCCTGGCTTCGTTGTCCAAAGGCGTGGCCGCGACCATGGCCGGCGTGCTGGTCAACGACGGCACCCTGCGTTGGGACAGCAAGCTGGTCGACTACATGCCCGGCTTCCAACTGGTCGATCCTTACGCAGCGCAGCAGATCACCGTCGCCGACCTGCTCAGCCATCGCGTCGGCCTGACCCACAACACCTACGACCGCGATCTCGAGAACTACACCGACTACCGCACGCTGACGCAGAAGCTCGCGTACGCGCCGATGTCCTGCCAGCCCGGCACCTGCTACGGCTACCAGAACATCGCCTTCAGCCTGATCGGCGATGTCGTCTTCGCCGCCACCGGCGACTTCTACAGCCAGGAAGTGCAGCGCCGTCTGTTCAAGCCGCTAGGCATGAACGACGCCAGCCTCGGCCTGGAAGGCATCACCGCCAGCGCGCGCTGGGCGCGTCCGCACGTGCGCGCGCGCGGCGGCTGGACCTCGGTCACGCCCAAGCCGACCTACTACCAGCTGCCGCCGGCCGCCGGCGTCAACGCCAGCGCCAGCGACATGGCGCAGTGGCTGCTCGCACAGACCGGCCACCGTCCCGACGTGCTGCCGGCGCCGCTGCTGGCGACGCTGCACCAGCCGCTGGTCGATACCCCTGGCGAAACCCGCGGCTCGGCCTGGCGCCGCTCGCGCGTGAGCTCGGCCGGCTACGCCCTGGGCTGGCGCGTGTACGACTACGCCGGCCACCAGTTGGTGTTCCATGGCGGCGCGGTGCAGGGCTACCGCGGCCTGGTCGCGCTGCTGCCCGAGCGCGACCTCGGCATCGCCGTGCTCTGGAACAGCGAGAGCGCCCTGCCCTCCGGCCTGCTGCCGACCATTCTCGACCGCGCCATCGGCATGCCGCCGGAGCGCTGGCTCGACGTCGACTTCGACGATCCGACCCTGTACGTCGACGCCGACAGCAGCGGCCGCAATTCGGCCAACCCGCCCGGCAGCGAAGCCGCGACCGCGACCGCCGCGCCGCGCTAAACGGCGCGCAGCGACTCAAGACGAACAAACCCCAGCCCTGTGACGCTCACACGCGTCGCAGGCGGTCTGTAGGCGTCTCTGCGCCCTTATGCGCCCTTGGCCCTCTGGATCGAACGCGACCACCTGCTGACGCCCCTGAGCACACCTGCCTGGGAATCGACGCGCAGATCGCAGATCCGGCGGCAACCGCATCGATGCGGACCACCGGATCGGAGCGATGGTGCGGTTCGCCTTCGGCCCATCACACCCTACGGCATTCGTGAGTGGGCACGAGCACCTTCGCTGGGCGAGGCCGTTACGACTCGACTCTAAGCGAGAAGACCGCCATCGAGCCGCTGACGGCGCGTTGGGTGGCGCCTAGCTCGCAGGATGCGGCGGCAATCGATCGATGCGGACCATCGGATCCGAGCGGTGGTGCGGTTCGCCTTCGGCTCACCGCACCTTACGGCGTTCGCGAATGCACGTGGGCACGAGCGTCCTTCTGGGCGAGGCGGTTACGACCCGCCCCCAGGGTGAGAGGGCAGCCATGGTCAGCCGGCGGCGCAGTGTCTGTGCCATACGACTCGCGCGGGAGGCGGCCGTAGAACGCCGCGGCTTAGGCGCGGACACCAGGATCGGCGGCGCTGGCCACCGACGATTGCGGGCCCCGAAGATTTCGCGGGCCCCAAATAAAAAACTCTCCCCCCGCCTGGGCTGCGGGGAGAGAGCGGGATTACGGCTTTCGGGGCTTTATTAGATCAGCGGAGCCGGGGTCGCCGGCATGGCCGCTGCGGCCGGCTTGCGAGCCGACTTCTTCGCGGCCTTCTTCGCCTTCTTGGCAGGCTTCTTGGCAGGCTTCTTGGCAGGCTTCTTGGCAGGCTTCTTG